>JAWWAE010000001.1:0-61867 GCA_033721835.1 Halofilum sp. (in: g-proteobacteria)
ACGCGTACGGTGAACTCGCTGTATCCCTGCTCGATGGAGCCGCCGGGCCGATTGAGGTTGGAGTCGCGCAACGTCTGCACGACCTCGGCCAGCGGGAGGTTCAGCGCCTGCACGCGCTCAGGCCGCAGTCGGACCTGGATTTCGCGTTCGGGCCCGCCCCACAGGTCGACCTGGGCCACCCCCGGCACCTGCTGCACCCGGTAGCTGAGCCGATTGTCGATGATGCGCCGCAGCGCGATCGGATCGATCTCGGAGAAGATGCCGATCAGCATGATGGGCGCGTCGGACGTATCGAACTTGCGGATCGAGGGCCGCTCCGCGCCTTCCGGCGGGTCCTCGTACTCCTCGTCGATCGCATCGCGCACGTCGATCGCGGCGAACCCGAGATCGGTGCCCCAGGCAAACCGCAGCGTGACGTTGGCGACGCCCTCCGCGGTCGAGGCCGTGATCTCCTCCACGCCCTGCACCGTCGCCACCGCGTTCTCGATCGGCTTGGCGACCAGTTCCTCCATCGCCTGTGGCGAGGCGTTCGGGTAGGCCACGTTGACCGTGATGTACGGGTACTCGATGTCCGGCAGCAGGTCGACCGCGAGCCGCGACAGCGACATCGCGCCGATCACCACGGCGATCAGTGTGACCATCGCGGTCAGAACGGGCCGTCGAACGCTGAAGGCGGGAAGGTTCATTCAGTCGAGCCCGTCTCGCCGAGGTGCAAAGGACGGGACCACCGAAAACACCGAAGACACCGAAGGCACCGAAAAGGCGAAGAAACGCGAACCGCAGGGAGATTGTCTGCAGTTATCGAATGTGGATACTCCGCTCGCTTCGATCTCGCCCCAGGGCCATTCCGCATTCTTTTCTTCGGTGTGTTCGGTGCGTTCGGTGGTTTCCCGAGTACGTGGCCGCATCGAAGCCGTGGGCCCCGCGTACGGGCCCGGCCCTGCAGCGGATGAGCTTCCCGGGTTCGCTGCCTCATTGCGGTAGCCGGGAGACGATCACCGGTGCCCCGTCTTCGAGCAGCTGCTGGCCCAGGATGACCACGCGGCCGGACAGCGGCGGGTCCAGGATCTGGACCCGGTCCTCGCCCTCGAGTCCGAGCCGGACCGGGACGAACTCCACCCGGGGTGGCTCGTCGTCGGTGACGCGATAGACGGCGGGCCCCTCGCTGCGACGGACGATCGCCTCGGTGGGGACCAGGGTGGCGGCGTCCGCGGTGGCGACCGTGACCCGGATGGTCACGAACATTCCCGGTTTCAGCGCCCGCCCCTCGTTCGGCAGCCGGACCTCGAACCGGGCCTGGCGCGAGTCCTCGGCGAACCGCGGCGCGATCCGCGCGATCTCGCCCGCAAACGTGCGGCCCGGGAGTGCGTCGGCGTGGACCTCCACCCGCTGGCCCTCGGCGAGATGCGCATAGTCACCCTCCGGGGCGAATCCGACCGCCGTGATCGGGTCGATCCCCAGGATCGACAGCAGTGGGGTGTTGGCCGCCACGGTATCGCCGGCATTGATCATGCGTTCGCCGACCACGCGGACCTCGTCGCCGCCGCGCCAGTCGGCCCGTACGGCGGTATAGCCGAGCTGTACGCGCGCCCGTGCAAGCGCGGCCTCCCGCTGCGTGACCCGCGCCCGGGCGACGGCCACCGCAGCCCGCCGTGCCTCGGCCCCGGCGCGCGCGGTATCCAGCTCCGACTGCGAGGCGAGCTGGCGCCGGGCCAGCGAGCGCGTGCGCTCGAGCTCGCGTTCGGCCAGTCGTGCCTCGGCCTCGGCCTGCTGCAACTCCGCCCTCGCCACGGCCAGACCGGCCTCGGCCTCCGCCACCGCCTGGGTGGCCTCGTCGTCGTCGAGCTCGACCACCACCTGCCCGCGGTTCACCCGGTCGCCGATGTCGACCGCGATGGCCTCGACCTGGCCGGCGATCTTCGGCGCCACCGTGAAGGCGTCGCCCGCCTCGAGCGTTCCGGTGAACTCGCGCACGTCGGCGACCGGTCCAGTCTCCACCGGCGCGGCCTCGACCGCGACCCGGCCGGTGGCGGCCCCACGGCCGCCGCCTGCTTCCGACTCCGGGCTGGTCCGCGCCAACCACCAGCCGGCGCCGCCGGCGAGGGCGAGCACGAGGCCGGTCACGGCAAGCCTGTGGGCAGGGGTCATCGGTCTCGCCTCCAGGGCGGGGTCGCCGCGGCCGGCGGCGCCGGCGGCATCACGGTTGTTTCATGCTCCCCGGGCATGTTCACGCGGCCTCCGGCCCGTCGATGAACCGCACCTCCGCGAAACGGCAGGCCCGCAAGGCCGCGCGCAGGGCCTGCACGGCCTGCAGGCGCGGGAAACCCTTGCGCCAGGCCAGCACCACGCGGCGGCGTGGCTCGGGCTCGGTGAAGCGGCGCACCAGCACCGGTGAGCGGGCACGTTGTTCGTCCTGGGTGGCGGTGCACGGAACCACGCTGATGCCCATGCCACTCGCCACCATGTGCCGGATCGTCTCCAGCGACGAGCCTTCCAGTGCTTCGGCCGGCACCTGGTCGTGGATTCCGGGCTCCCGGAACTCCGGGCAGGCGCTGATCACCTGGTCGCGGAAACAGTGGCGCGCACCCACCAGCAGCACCAGTTCCTCGCCCAGCCGTGCGGGATCGATGCGCTCGAGGGCGGCCCACGGATGCGCCGCCGGCAGGATCACCCGGAACGGCTCGTCGTAAACCGGCCGGATCTCGAGCCCGGACTGGTCCAGCGGCAGGGCCGCGATGATCGCGTCCAGTTCCAGGTTGTTCAGCCGCGCCACCAGCTGCTCGGTGTAGTCCTCCTGGATCAGCAGCGGCATGCCGGGCGCGGCGTCACGCAGCGCGGGGATCAGCTCGGGGAACAGGTAGGGCGCGATGGTGTGGATGGCGCCGACCCGCAGCGGGCTCGCAAGCGGATCCCGGGCCTGTTCGGCCAGCGCGCGCAGGGCGTCGACTTCGCCGAGCACGCGCCGCGCCTGCTGCACCAGTTGCCGGCCGACCGGCGTGATCGCCACGCGGTTGGTGCCGCGTTCGAACAGGCGCACGCCGAGCTCGTCCTCCAGCTTGCGGACGGCCACGGACAGCGTCGGCTGCGACACGTTGCAGGCGGCGGCGGCGCGGCCGAAGTGCTGCTCGCGCGCGACGGCAACGACGTAGCGGAACTCGGTCAGGGTCATGGGCGGCTGATCGGCCTCGGGCGGGCAAGCCTAGCCGCCGGGCAGTGATTGATCAAATCGATTGCCGATTCGATCCCGATAGCGCGCGCCCATGGATCCGCGCACGCGGCATCGACCGCTGTCGCCCCGCCGAGCCGGTCAGAGCGCGCCGGCCTCGCGCAGGCGCCGCTGGATCGCTTCGGCCAGTCGTCGATAGCCGGCCGCGTTGGGGTGGATCGGGTCGGATTTCAGGGCCGGGTCGGCAATGATCTCGGCCAGGACCTCGGCCTCCAGCGGCACGCCGGTCGCCTCGGCGACCTCGAAGTACAGGTCGGCGGTATCTCGGAACACCAGCGAGCGCTCCGGCACGCCGACCAGCAGCACCGGGATGCCGCGCGCCTGCGCGGCCTCGACCATCGCCCTCAGGTTGGCGGCCGCTGCGGTCTCGCTGCGGCCACGCAGGATGTCGTTGCCGCCGTGGCAGAGGATCAGCAGGTCCGGACGCACCCGGTCCAGCACCCGCGGCAGCCGCCGCCGGCCCTGCGCGGACAGTTCGCCGGGCTCGCCGGCATTGATGACCTGCCGGCCCGTCAGCCGTTCCAGCACCGCCGGGTAGCTCGCGTCCGCGTCCGCGCCAGTGCCGCGGGTCAGGCTGTCGCCGAAGGCGAGGATGACCGCGTCCGCGGCCAGTGGCGGCAGCGGACGCTCCGGCCCACATCCGGCCAGCAGCGCGAGCAACGCGACCAGCAGCAGCCGGGACCGCCCGGTCTTTCCCGTCGTTCCGTTCATGGTCCCTCTGCCCGCGCCCCGTGCCGTGTGTCGGAGACCCCGCGGGCGGTTATCATCGCACGCTCGACCGGGGCCGGGTCATCGAGCATGGACGACGGACGCAGGCGGTGCGGCTGGTGCGGGGACGACCCGCTCTATGTCGCCTACCACGACGAGGAATGGGGCGTGCCGTCGACCGACGACCGGCACCTGTTCGAGATGCTGCTCCTCGAGGGCGCGCAGGCGGGCCTGTCCTGGCTGACGATCCTGCGCAAGCGCGAGGGCTATCGCCGGGCGTTCGCCGGCTTCGATCCGGAGCGGATCGCCCGCTTCGACGAGGCGGATGTCGAGCGGTTGCGGGCCGATGCCGGCATCGTGCGCAACCGCACCAAGATCGAGGCCGCCATCGGCAATGCGCGCGCGTTCCTGGAGCTGCAGCAGCGCGAGGGCAGGTTCAGCGACTGGGCCTGGTCGTTCGTCGGTGGGCGCCAGCGGATCAACCGGCCCGCGAGCCTGGCCGAGGTGCCGGCCGAGACCGCCGAGTCACGGGCATTGTCGAGGGCCCTCAAGCAGCGCGGCTTCCGCTTCGTCGGGCCGACCATCTGCTACGCGTGGATGCAGGCGGTCGGGCTGGTCGACGACCACGTGGCCGACTGCTTTCGTGCCGGCGGCCGCGGCTGACGACCGTCAGTTCACCTCCTCGAGCCGGCCGCTCTTCACGTCGTACACGAACCCGCGGATCGCATCCTTCCTGGGAATGAACGGGCTGGCCTGGATGCGCCGGATCGACTGGCGCACATCGCCCTCCAGGTCGGCGAATGCCTCGAATGCGAACGGGGGCCGCAGCCCGGTTTCCTGCTCGATCTCGTCCTTCAGGTCGTCGTCGCGGAAGCTCTGCATGCCGCACTCGGTGTGATGGACCAGCACGATCTCCTCGGTGCCGAGCTTGCGCTGCGAGATGGCCAGCGAGCGGATCACGTCGTCGGTCACGACCCCGCCGGCGTTGCGGATCACGTGCGCGTCGCCCTCGGTCAGGCCGAGCATCCGGTAGACGTCGAGCCGGGCGTCCATGCAGGCGACGATCGCCACCCTGCGGGCCGGCGGGACCGGCAGGTCCCCCTTGTCGAACCCCTCCGCGTAGGCGTCATTGTTCTCCAGCAGTTCGTCGGTCGTGCTCATGGCGGCTGTCCCCCGGCGCCTCGCGCCCATGTACTCTGGCCAGACCATAGGACGCGCCGGCAACGCGTTCAATGCCACGCCGGCGCCGGCGCGACTGCGCCCGGCTGGCGGCAGCCGGGGAGGAGGGTCCCGCGTGCAACACGCCGCACTGCTCGCCGATGCGCTGGCCGTCATCCACGCGGCCTACGTCGGTTTCGTGGTCGGCGGCCAGGCCCTGATCCTGGCGGGCTGGGCGGCCGGCTGGGGTTGGACGCGCAATCCGTGGTTCCGCGGGCTGCACCTGGCCGCCATCGGGCTCGTGGTCGCGGAGGTGATCCTGGGCGTCTACTGCCCGTTGACCCTGATCGAGTCCGACCTGCGGCGCAGCGCCGGCGCGCAGGGCTATGCCGACATGAGCTTCATCGGCTACTGGGTCAATCGCCTGCTCTACTACGACATCCCCCTGTGGCAGGCGCACCTGGCCTACCTCGCCTTCGCCGCACTGGTGGTCTGGTCGTTCCTGCGCTACCCGCCGCGGCGGTCCTAGGCCGGCCCGCGCCGCAGGCAACCGCCGGCCAGGACTAGTGGCAGTGCTTGAGGTTGCGGGCCAGCAGCCACCAGTTCGCCGGGTAGGCCGCGACGAAGCCCGCGACCACGGCCACGCCGAACCCGATCCAGAACAGCGGATCGGCCATCGATGTGACCTGCACGCCGCCGACCCAGTAGTCCGCGCCGTTCATCGCGATCTCCATCACGCTGATCGAGATCACCTCGGCCAGCCAGACGGTCGCCATCGCCCGGCGCCAGCTGAAGCCGTGGCGCTTCATCACCGGCCAGGCGGCGAGGTTGAGCCCGAACACGAAGGCCAGCGCGGTCGCAAGGCCCATGGTGGCCCAGACGCCCAGCCCCAGGGTCACACCGATCGCCAGGCCGAGGAACTCGCCGATCGAGCAGCCGATGAGACAGTGCAGGGTCGCGTGGGCCGTGGTGATTGCGCGCTCGCGGCGCGAGCTGCCGTGGCCGGCGGCCCCGGAGGTCGCCGCCCGGGCGCGCGAATGGTGGCTCCCTGGAATCGTTTCACCTTGCATGCCCGTACCCTACAACGTGTAGTCGGCTACGGGGTCAACGGGGTCTGCCGGGGCTCGCTGGGAAAGGAGGCCGGGCGCCGTCTCGGTGCCCGGCCGGGGCGCTTCTGTCTCGGGCCGGGCTGCCCCGGCCATTGCTCCCCGGACTTGGACCGGCCGCACGGCCCGGGGTTCCCCTCCGATCGAGGGTCCCGTCGGGCCGTGGCCCGGCCGAAGCACCATGGCCGGCGGCGGCGGACCGGGCGTCAGCGGGCGTTCGGTGTGAACAACTGCTGGCCGCGCAGGCGGAAGTCGGCGATCGCCTGCTGGCCGGTCGGCCCGGTCAGCCAGTCGATGAAGCGTTGGCCTGCCTCCGCGTTGACGTGCGGGTGCCGCTCCGGGTGGACCAGGATCACGCCGTAGGGATTGAACAGGCGCGGATCGCCCTCGATCAGCAGCTCGAGGTCCTGGCGATTGTTGAAGGCGATCCAGGTGCCGCGGTCCGCGAGCGCGTAGGCGTTCATCGAGGCCGCGGTGTTGAGAGTCGGCCCCATGCCGGAGCCGGTCTCGCGGTACCAGTCGTCGCCGCTGTCGGGCTCTATGCCCGCCGCCGCCCAGAGCGAGCGCTCCTTCTTGTGGGTACCACTGTTGTCGCCGCGTGAGGCGAACGGCGCCCCCGATTCGGCGATCCGCTCGAGTGCGGCCGCCGCGTCCTCCATCCCGCGGACGCCGGCCGGGTCGGCGGCCGGCCCGACGATCACGAAGTCGTTGTACATCACTGCGTGGCGCTTCACGCCGTAGCCCTGCTCCACGAACTCCAGCTCGGACGGCTTGTGGTGCACGAACAGGACGTCGGCGTCGCCGCGGCGCGCGATCTCGATCGCCTGGCCGGTGCCGACCGCGACCACGCGCACGTCGATGCCGGTGGCCTGTTCGAACTGCGGCAGCAGGTGGGCGAACAGGCCGGAATTCTCGGTCGAGGTGGTCGATGCGACCGTGATCGATCCCGCGCCGATGGCGGGCGTCGCGAACAGCAGGGCGAGCAGTGCCGGCCACAGCCGGCACAGGCGGACGGGGCAGACGGGGCGGTGCATGCCTGTACTCCACGCGGGACCGGCTTCATTGTATTTTTTCGCGCAACAGATGCAAATATGCGAACAAAAAAGAAACATAAACATTCAAAAACAGGAATATACCAATTTCCCTTGGTCGCCTGGCGGCCTGTCATCCCGCTCCTCGCGTGCTGCTGCAACCCGCCCGCGAAACTGGTTGTTTTGTCGCCGCTTGTGCCATGATTGCGGCGTGGCGCCGCCGGGCGCCGCGCAACGGGGGCAGCGGCCCCCGCGGGCGCGGACGGAGACCGAGCGTTCATGCAGATGCACAGGCAACCGATGATCCTGAAGACGGACCCGGGCGGGCGCCCGATCCGCTGGGTCGACGTGCGGGCGGCGGCGGCGTACCTGCTGCGGGACGAACTGGCCTGGGCCTCGGCCGCGACCGCCGTCGTCCTCCACGGCGGCATCTCGGCCCGCACCGGTTGCCGCAGCCGCCTCGACATCCCCTCGATCGTCGCCATCAGCAGCGCCCGCGCCGCCTGGTACGACGACAGCGTGCCCCGGCTCACCAACGAGGCCCTGTTCCTGCGCGACCGTCACCTCTGCTGCTACTGCGGGGACCTGTTCGACGACCGCACGGCGCTGCTCACCCGCGACCACGTGCTGCCGGTGTCGCGGGGCGGCAGCGACATCTGGGACAACGTCGTGACCAGTTGCCGCGCCTGCAACCAGAAGAAGGACAACCGACTGGTCGAGGAAACGCCGCTCGAGATGCTCTACATCCCGTACACGCCCTCGCGCGCCGAGGCGATGATCCTCGAGAACCGACGCATCCTCGCCGACCAGATGGACTACCTGCTGGCCCAGGTCCCGCGCCGCGACCGTCATCGCCGCGCCATGTGCGCCTGAGGCGGGCATCGGTCCGAACGGCGACATGACCGCGGGCGGGCCAGCGCCGGGCCATCCCTCCGATCTCTCCGCCGCCGACCTGGCGTTGCTGGAACGCCTGCCCCTGTTCGCGGGGTTCGGCGGCGAGACGCTCGACCGGCTGCTCGCGGCGGCCCGCGTCGAGACCTGGCGCCGCGATTCACTGCTGTTCCGCCAGGACGAACCGGCGACCCGGTTCTACGTCATCCTGGTCGGATGGGTGAAGCTGTACCGGGTGTCGAGCAGTGGCCAGGAGAGCGTGGTCCACGTGTTCACCCGCGGCGAATCCCTCGCCGAGGCGGCCATCTTCGCCGGCGGGCACTATCCCGTGAACGCCCTGGTCGCCTCGCCCTCGCGGCTGCTCGCGATCCCGGCCCGGCCGTTCCTCGACGTGATCGACAACGACCCGGCGGTGGCGCGCAACATGCTCGCCGCGATGTCCCGTCACCTGCGGCAACTGGTCACGCGGCTGGAACAGTTGAGCGGGCAGCCGGCGCCACAGCGGGTGGCCTCGTTCCTGCTCAGCCTCGCGCCCGAGGCCGAGGGCCCGCTGGAGATGCGCCTGCCGGTGAACAAGTCCCTGATCGCCGCCCGCCTCGGAATGCAGCCAGAGACCCTGTCGCGGGCCCTCGCCCAGTTGCGCGAGCGGGGGGTGGAGACCGCTGGGGAGAAAATCCGCGTGCCGGATGTCGGGCAGTTGCGGCGGCTGGCGGCGGGCGAGTGAGTCCCCCGGCCGGGCGGGCGCGCCGGACCGTTCACGCAGACCCGGGCGCCAGCAGCGGGCGCGGTGGCGATCCGGAGAATGCCGGGCCGGGGTCCCTCAGCGGACGGTGATGACCGTGCCGTCGAAGAGCTGCAACACCTTGTGCGAGACGCTCCCGAGCAGGATGCCCTCGAGATAGGTCAGGCCGCGCGAACCCATCACGATCGTGTCCGCCCGGTGCTCGCGGGCCTGGGCGATGATCCGCTCGGTGACATTGCCCGAGTCCTTCACGGTCTCGACCTGCTTCGCTCCGTGCTTTTCGGCCGTGGCCCTGGCCCGCTCGAGCAGCTTGTCGGCAATGTCCTCGCGCACCTCGTCCGGCAGGTAGGCCTCGACGTGGGCCGCGCCCATCGTCAGTGCCGGGCGTTCCTCGCCCGCCTTGTCCGACAGCTTGCGGATGTCGTTCGGCACATGGCCGGACAACAGGACCTGCAGCAGCACCAGCGGGGCGCCGTATTTCGACGCCAGGTCCGAGCCCAGCTCCACCGCCCGGTCGGAGTGCTCGGAGCCGTCCACCGGCACCAGGATCTTCTTGATCATTGTCTTCCCCCTCGGGCCGTGCCCGCGTTCGATCGCCGCCATTCTGGGCCGCGGCAGCCCGGGCGAAGTTGATCGGGATCAAACCCGGAGGTGGTGGGCGCCGCGCGCAGGGGTGCCGCGGTCGCGGTCGGGCGATGCCGCCCGGGATTCAGGAGCCCGAGGTCTGGCTGCGCGAGCCGCCCGTTGCCGGCGATGGTGGCCGCCCGGCCACACCGGCGAGTGCCGGACGGTCCAGCACGCGCACGCGCCGGCGGTCGACCGCCAGCAGGCCGTCCTCGCCCAGTCTGGCCAGCTCGCGGCTGACGGTCTCCAGCGCCAGCCCCAGGTAGTTGGCGATCTCGTCGCGCGACATCGCCAGCCGCAGCTCGGTCCCGTCGTAACCGGCGGCCTCGAGCCGCTCGCTCAGGCTGTGGACGAACAGCGCCACCCGCTCGCGCGCCGTGCGCCGGCCCAGGGCCACCAGGTGCTGCTGGTCCTCGACCAGCTCGCGGCTGATCAGCCGGTACAGCTGCCGCTGCAGGCCCGGTATCCGCGGCGCCAGCTCCTCGAGCTGATCGAAGCGCAGCATGCACAGGCTGGTGCGCTCGAGCGCGACCGCGTCGCAGCGATGGTACTGGTCGCGGATCGCCTCGAGCCCGACCAGCTCGCCGGGGAGGTGAAAGCCGATCACCTGCTCGCTGCCGTCCTGCTCGGGGAGGGTGGTGCGGATGGTGCCCGTGCGGACGACGTAGATGTGACCGAAGGGCTCGCCGGCGCGGAACAGGGCCTCGCCCCGGTCGAGCGGCACCCGCGCGCGGACGACGCGATCGAGTTCCTCGACATCCGAGCGGGCCACGCCCGCAGGCAGGCACAGCATGCGCAGAGAACAGTCGAGGCACGAGCGGCGCAGGCGCTGGAGGCTGACGACGCGTTGATCCGATCCCGATCCCACGGGAGGGTCCTTTCCGCACGGGTGTCGGCAAATTAGGCCACAACGGGGGGGCCGCATCCAACCGTCGCGGGTCCGGCGCTTGCCGGCGCCCCCGCCCCGCCATCGGGGCCGGAATTGATCCAGGTCAAGTCCCGCCCCGCTCCGGCGGCCTACGATCCGCCGGTCCAATCCCGGAGTTGCGCCAATGTCCCAGGGCGAGACCTACAACGACCAGGTCGTGCGCCTGTTCCTGCTGGCGGCGGCCGTCTGGGCGATCGTCGGCACCGCGCTCGGAGTGCTCGCCGCCGCGCAGATGGCCTGGCCCGAGCTCAACTTCGGCGTTTCGTGGCTGACCTTCAGCCGCATCCGGCCGAACCACACCTTTGCGATCATCTTCGCCTTCGGCGGCTCGGCGCTGATGGGGACCTGTTACTACGTGGTGCAGCGCACCTGCCACGTGCGGCTGGCGCTCGGGCGGCTGGCCACGTTCACCTTCTGGGGTTGGCAGGCCGCGGTCCTGCTGGCGCTGGCGACGATCCCGTTCGGCATCACCCAGAGCAAGGAATATGCGGAGCCGGAGTGGCCAATCGACATCCTGATCGCGGTGGTCTGGATCTCGTTCGCGATCGTGTTCTTCGCCACCCTGGCGCGGCGCCGAATCCAGCACATCTACGTGGCCAACTGGTACTACGCGGCGTTCATCGTCGCCGTTGCACTGCTGCACGTGGTCAACAACATCGCGATTCCGGTGTCGCTGACCAAGTCCTACCCGGTCTATTCCGGCGCGGTGGATGCGATGGTGCAGTGGTGGTATGGCCACAACGCGGTCGCGTTCTTCCTGACCGCGGGCTTCCTCGGCATGATGTACTACTTCGTGCCGCGCCAGGCCCGGCAGCCCCTCTGGAGCTACCGCTTCTCCATCGTCAACTTCTGGGCCCTGATCTCCGTCTACATGTGGGCCGGCGCGCACCACCTCGTCTACACCTCGCTCCCCGACTGGGTGCAGTCGGTCGGCATGGTGTTCTCGCTGGTGCTGCTGATGCCGAGCTGGGGCTCGGCGGCCAATGGCCTGTTCACCTTCAATGGCTCGTGGCACCTGCTGCGCACCGACCCGGCCGCCAAGTTCATGGTCGTCTCACTGGTGTTCTACGCCGCCTCGACGCTCGAGGGCTCGATGCTGGCGATCAAGAGCGCCAACGCGCTCAGCCACTACTCCGACTGGACCGTGGCCCACGTGCACTCGGGTGCCATCGGCTGGGTCGCGATGATCACCATCGGCTCGTTGTATGCCATGGCCCCGCGTGCGCTCGGCCGCCCGATGCACTCGGTGCGCGCCATGGACCTGCATTTCTGGATGCACACCGGCGGCCTGTTGCTGTACGTGGTGGCAATGTGGGCGGCCGGCATCACCGCCGGCCAGATGTGGTTCGCGACCGGCGACGACGGCAGCCTGCTCTACAGCTTCATGGACAGCCTGCGGGCCATTCACCCGTTCTACATCCTGCGCTTCATCGGCGGCCTGCTGGTGATGGGCGGCATGGTGGTGATGGCCTGGAACCTCTGGCACACGGCCGCCGCGGCCCGGGCGCACCTGATCTCGCCCATCCCGGTGCCGGTGCCGGAGCCGGTCGCCGACCAGACGCCGCCGCCGCGCGCGCCCCAGCGGGCCTGAGGGACTGTCATGAAATCCACCTATCGCTACTTCGAGGCGATCGAGAAGCACCTCGGCCTGTTCGGCGTGCTGCTCGCCGTGGCCCTGACCTTCGGCGGGCTGGCCGAGATCGTGCCGCTGTTCTACCAGGCCAACACCGTCGAGCCGGCGCGCGGCGTCGAGCCCTATCCGCCGCTCGAACTCGCCGGCCGCGACATCTACGTGCGCGAGGGGTGCTACGGCTGCCACTCGCAGCAGATCCGGCGGCTGCGCGCCGAGGTGCAGCGCTACGGCGACTTCTCGCTGGCCGGCGAATCGGTATACGACCGCCCATTCCAGTGGGGCAGCAAGCGTACCGGGCCGGATCTGGCCCGGGTCGGCGGCAAGTATTCGGACGCCTGGCAGCGCGCGCACCTGCTCGACCCGCAGGCGCTGGTGCCGGACTCGAACATGCCCGCCTATCCCTGGCTGGAGGATGCGCCGATCGACGCCGACGACATCGTCGCGCGCATGAAGGTCCTGCGCTTCCTCGGCGACCCGTACACGGATGCGCAGATCGCCGCCGCGCCGGAGGCGCTGGCGGGCCGGACCGAGCTGGACGCGCTGGTGGCCTACCTGCAGGGCCTCGGGCGGACGAACGCCGCGGCGGACACGATGGCGGCGGCGCCGGACACCGCCGGGACG
Organism: Halofilum sp. (in: g-proteobacteria); assembly: GCA_033721835.1. GTDB lineage: Bacteria > Pseudomonadota > Gammaproteobacteria > XJ16 > Halofilaceae > Halofilum. The sequence goes on from JAWWAE010000001.1 coordinate 12,669, forward strand.
GCCCGATGATCGAATACTGGGGGCACATCGTCGGCGTCATCTCGCTGGTCCTGCTGGCGCTGTTCATCGGTGTCTGGATCTGGGCCTGGCGTCCTCGCCACAAGCGCGTCTTCGAACGCATGGCGCGACTGCCGCTGGAGCGGGACGAGCGGCCGGACGTGGACGACGACTGGAACGACGAATCGGGGCAGGCCGACGGGAGCGAGCGGCGATGAGCGGGTTCTGGACTGGCTGGGTCGTGTTCTTCGTGCTGCTGAACGGCGTGCTGGTCACGTTCCTCTTCATCTATGCCATCCGGGTGCGCATCCCCGTCGACGCCGACGGCACCACGGGCCACGTCTGGGCCCATGGCGCGATCCGCGAGGGCGTACGCCGGCTGCCCCGCTGGTGGGTCCTGATGTCGGCGGCATTCCTGGTGTTCGCGGTGGTGTACCTGGTGCGCTACCCGGGTCTCGGGGGGTTCCCGGGCACGCTGGGCTGGGACTCGGTCGAGCAGGTCGAGCGGGCGCGGGCCGCCAATGCCGAACGCAGGGCGGACCTCCTGCGCCGGGTGCGCACGCAGCCGCTGGCCGCGCTGGCCGCGGACCCGCAGGTCGTGCGCGCCGGCGACGCCCTGTTCGGCGACAACTGCGCCGCCTGCCACGGGGTCAATGGCGAGGGCAACCAGACCATCGGGGCCCCGGACCTGACCGACGACGCCTGGCTGTACGGCGACAGCGACGAGGCGCTCCGGACCAGCCTCGTCGCCGGACGCAAGGGGGTGATGCCGGCATTCGGGGAGGCCCTGGGCGAGCGCGGCGTACGCGAGGTGGCGGCCTACGTCTACGAGCTCAACGGCCGCGACTGGCCACGCGAGGACCTGGTCGCAGCCGGCCGCGAGCGGTTCCAGACCCTGTGCGTCTCCTGTCACGGCGCCGACGGGACCGGCAATACGCAGCTGGGAGCGCCGAACCTGACCGATGACAGCTGGCTCTACGGTGGCCGGCTGGAGACCATCATGGCCGGGGTGCGCGACGGTCGCCAGGGCGTGATGCCGGGCTGGGAGGGGCGCCTCGCCGATGAGGAGATCCGGATCCTGATGGCCTGGGTCCGCGCCGCGGGCGCCGGTGACGGGGGCATGCGGGGCGAATGACCGACCGCACCCGCGAGCCCATGCCATGGTACCGGGTCCCGGTCCTGTGGCTGGCGGCGGTGGCGCTGCTGGCCGCCGTGCTCGGCTGCGGGCTCACGATCGGCATTGCCCTGCGGCAGCCGGAGGCCGCGCTCGGGGAGGTGGCACCGGGTTCACGCTTCCAGCTGCCGCCAGTCGGTGAGCACGGGACGCGGCCGTGAGTGCCGCCGGCCTCGCCGCCACCTCGCCCGGCCCCGGCGCGCCGGAACCCGCGCTGTGGGACGACGCGGAGCTGCAGCGGCACGTCCTGCTGCGGCGCGACGACGGCCGCGCCGAGGTGGTGCTCTCCATCGGCGGCCTGCGCTGTTCCGCCTGCGTCCTCGCCCTCGAGCGCGCGCTCACCGGCCTGCCGGGTGTCGGCCGGGTGCAGATCAACCCGGCGTCGCGCCGCGCGCGAGTGGTCTGGGACGACCGGTGTACCCGCCTGTCCGCCCTGCTGGCCGCCGTCACCCGGGCCGGTTTCCGGCCACTGCCGCTGGATGCCTGCGCCCTGGACGACGCCCGGCGCGACGAGGGCCGCGATGCGCTCAAGCGGCTGCTGGTGGCCGGCTTCGGTGCGGCCCAGGCGATGATGTTCGCCGTCGTGCTCTATGTCGGCGCGGTCGATCCGATGGATACCACCACCCGGGACCTGTTCCGCTGGCTCGGGTTCGCGGTCGCTACGCCGGTCGTGCTCTATTCCGGGCGGCCGTTCTTCGCCGGTGCACTGCGGTCGTTGCGCGCCCGTCGGCTCGGCATGGACGTCCCGGTGGCGCTCGCCATCGCCCTGGTCTACGGCGCCAGCCTGGCGGTGGCCCTCGACGGCGGCGGCGAGGTCTATTTCGATTCCGTCAGCATGTTCGTCTTCTTCCTGCTGGCGGGGCGCTACCTGGAGCTGCGCGGACGCCACCGGGCGCTGGACCTCACCGACGCGCTGGCGCGCCTGACCCCGCCCACCGCGGATCGCCGGCGCGCGGATGGCACGCTTGAGCAGGTGCCGGTCGCCGCTCTGCGGGCCGGCGATCTCGTCCGCGTCGACAGCGGCGCGACCGTGCCGGCCGACGGTCGGCTGGAATCCGCGGCCTGCCGGGTGGACGAGTCGATGCTGAGCGGCGAGTCCGTGGCCTGCCACCGCGGTCGCGGCGACGAGCTGCTGGCCGGCAGCCTCCTGGTCGAGGGGCCGGCGGAGCTGCGGGTCATGCGCACCGGCGCGGCGACGACGCTGGCGGGCATCGTGGCGCTGGTCGGCCGCGCCCAGGCCGAACGACCGCGGCTGGCGCGGGCCAGCGAGCGGGTCGTGGCCTCGTTCGTCGCGCTGGTGCTGGGACTGGCGGCGGCGACGGCGCTCGCCTGGGGCCTCGCCGACCCGGCACGCATGTTCCCGGCGGTGGTCGCGGTGCTGGTGGTCTCCTGCCCCTGTGCCTTTGCCCTGGCCGTGCCGGCCGCGATCACTCGCACGCTGGCCGTGCTCGCCGCGCGCGGGGTGCTGGTGGTTCGCCCCGACGCGATCGAGGCGCTCGCGGGAGCCACGCACGTGGTGTTCGACAAGACCGGGACGCTGACCGATGGCGTCCGCTGCTCGGCGATGCGGGTGTTCGGCGCCGGCCCGACACGCGAGTTCGATGCCGATCGCATGCGGCAGCTCGGCCGGCGCCCGCCGGCGGAGCCGGACCGGGCGGCGTATTCCGCCCTGCGCATGGCGGCCGCGCTCGCGCGCGAGAGCCGCCACCCGGCGTCGCTCGCGATCGCCGCGGCGGCGGGCGACCTGGAGCCGCCGCGGGCCCGCGAGATCCGCAGCCACGCGGGCCTCGGGATCGAGGCCTGCGTCGACGGCCGCCGGCTGCGGCTCGGCCGCCCCGCATTCGCGCTGCGCGCGGAGCAGACCGCGGGGGTCGGCGACGGCGTGGTGCTGGCCGACGAGTCCGGCCTGATCGCCGAGTTCGTGCTCGAGGAAAAGCTGCGAGCGGACGCGGCGGCCACGGTCCGGGCGCTGGTCGCCGATGGCCTGACGGTCGAGATCGCCAGCGGGGATGCGCCGGCACGGGTGCGCCGGGTCGCCGCGCGGCTCGGGGTCGAGCGCTGGCAGGGCGGGTTGCTGCCCGCGGACAAGCTGGCCCGCCTGCGCGAGGTGCGGGCGGCGGGGGCGCGGACGGTCGCGGTCGGCGACGGCGTCAACGACGCCCCGGTGCTGGCCGGGGCCGACATCGGGGTGGCGATGGCGGGCGGCACCGATCTGGCGCGCGCCGCGAGCGACATCGTGCTCGCGGGGGAGCGGCTGGAGCTGCTGTCCACCACCCGCGAACTCGCTCGCGAGACGCTCGCGACCGTGCAGCAGAATCGCCGCTGGGCGCTGGGCTACAACCTGGCCGCGATCCCGCTGGCCGCCCTCGGCCTGGTGCCGCCCTGGCTGGCGGCGCTCGGCATGTCGTTGAGCTCGCTCGGTGTAGTGCTCAATGCACTGCGCATCGGCCGGCGTCGGCCGCCGGGCCGTGAGCCGCTCCCCGCGCCCGGGCCGGCCCCGGCATGAACGTCCTGCTGCTGATGATCCCGCTGTCCATTGCGCTGGTCGCGGGCGCGGCGGCGGCCTTCTTCTGGGCGGTCAACCACGATCAGTTCGACGATCTCGAGAGCCCGAAGCTGCTGCCACTGATGGACGACCCGGACGACCCGGCCGCGCCCCCCGGCGAGGACCGGACCGGGGGTCGATGACCGGCGCCGGCGCCGTCGTCCGTGGCATGATCGGGGCGCAACCGGGCCCGGGAATCGCCGCCTTGATGCATCGATTGGCCACCCTCCTGCTGACCGCGCTGACCGCGATTTCCGCGCCGGCGGCGGCGAAGACCTGCAGCCTGGAGATCGAGGCCAACGATCGGCTGCAGTTCAGCAAGTCGCGACTGGTCGTGCCCGCCGCCTGTGAGCGGGTCGAGCTGACGCTGCACCATGTCGGCACACTGCCGGTGCGGCAGATGGGCCACAACTGGGTCCTGAGCCGCAGTGCCGTGTTCCGCGTCCTGGCTCAGGACGGCATGCGGGCGGGCCTCGACAACGGCTACCTGCCGCCGGGCGACGACCGCATCCTGGCCGCCACCGACCTCGTCGGCGGCGGCGAGCGCACCCGCGTCACGTTCGACGTGACGGCGCTCGAGCCCGGCGGCGACTACACTTTCTTCTGCTCCTTCCCCGGCCACTACGGTGCGATGAACGGCACCCTGGTGGTCCGCTGACGCGCGCTCGCCCCCGCGACGCCGGCCGGGTTGATCGCGATAATGGAGACCGGCGACTGCGGGCCGTGTCCGAGCGCAGTCCCCATCGACCCGCCCGGAGGAACAGATCGCCGTGAGCACGGATTCCCAGCTGCCCCTGAAGGACGTCAGGGTGGTCGATTTCGGCCAGTACATGGCCGGGCCTGCGGTCGCCATGGTGCTGGCCGATCTCGGCGCGACCGTGGTACACGTCGACCCGCCCGCCGGGCCGCTGTGGCACGAGGCCGCCAACGCCACGCTCAATCGCAACAAGCTGTGCGTGAACATCGACCTGAAGACGGAACAGGGCCTCGCGAGGGCCCACGCGCTGATCGCCGAGGCCGACATCGTCATCGAGAGCTTCCGCCACGGGGTGATGAAGCGGCTTGGCATCGATTTCGCCGCCTTGCGCGAGCAGCGCCCGGGGCTGATCACCCTGTCGATCCCGGGCTTCGCCTCGAACGATGCCCTGCGGCGCGACTGGCGCGCGTTCGAGAGCGTCGTCGCGGCGGCCTCCGGGATGTTCACCGACATGGGCCTCAACCGGGTGCTGATGGGGATCAACCCCTCGTTCTCGCCGCTGCCGCTCACCTCCGCCTACGGCGCCATGCTGGCGGCCTCGGCGGTGGTGCTGGCCCTGCAGGCCCGCGAGCAGACGGGGCTCGGCGACGAGATCGAGGTGCCGATGGCCTGCGCCCTGATGGAGGGGCTCTGCTACAACTCGATCCACGTCGACGGTATGCCCGAGCGCTACAAGACCCAGCGCGAGCGGGAGATCGAGCATCGTCGCACGCTGGGCCAGCGGATGGACATGGGCTACGACGAGCTGCAGGAGCTGCTCGACCCGTTCTACCGCAGCTACAAGTGCAAGGACGGGCGCATGTTCTACATCGTCTGCCCCAGCCACAAGGGCCACGTGCGCCGCTGCCTGCAGGCGCTCGGGATCTACGACGATCTGGTTGCCGAGGGGTTGACCGAGGAGGAGGACACCTACCGGCCGACCGACGAGTGGGAGCACGACGTCTCGCTCGGGGTCTACCCGCTGCCCAAGGGCTGGGCCGACCACATCGCTGCCCGCATCAGGGACGTGATGCTCACGCGGACCTCGAGCCACTGGGAGAAGGTGTTCGGTAACGGCCGGTTCCCCGGCGCACCGCACCGCTGGCTTGAGGAGTGGCTCGAGGACCCGCACGCCCGTGCCGCCGGGCTGCTGGTCGAGGTCGACGACCCCGAGTACGGGCCGATGACCCAACCGGGGCCGATGGTTTGGCTGGAGGAGAGCGGCCGGGAGATGCTGGCACCGCGGCCGCGGCGCCGGGTGGAGTTCGACGAAGCGCTCGCGGCCCTGGCCGCGATCGAGCGGGAAATCCCTGCCGTGGCGACGCCGGATTCGGCCGCCGGCTGGCTGGAGGGGGTCCGCATCCTCGACCTGTGCAACGTCATCGCGGGCCCGCACTCGGTGACCTATCTCGCGCGTTTCGGCGCCGAGGTAATCAAGCTCGACCCCGCGCACCCGCTCTACGACTGCTGGAACATGGTGGTCTACGGGTTGACGCACCTGCGCTCCAAGCGCTCGCTGTTGACCGACATCACCAAACCCGAGGGGCGGGAGATCCTCGAACAACTGGTCAAGTCGGTCGACGTCGTGGTCTGGAACGCGACCGACCGGCAGGTGCAAAAGATGGGGCTCGACGCCGAGGGCCTGCGGGCGATGAACCCCGATGCGATCTTCTGCCAGCTCGATTGCTTCGGCGGCGTGAACAAGGGCCCGCGCAGCGACTACCTCGGTTACGACGACCTGGTGCAGGCGGCAACCGGAATCATGCTGCGCTTCGGCGGCGGTATGGACACGCCCGAGGAGCACGCCCATGTCGGTACCATCGACGTCATGTGTGGCTTCGGCGCCGCGCTCGGCGTAGCCGCCGCGCTCTACCAGCGGCACCGGACCGGCGTCGCCGGGCGTGCGCGGACCTCCCTGTCGGCGCTCAGCGGGCTGGCGCAGCTGCCCTTCTGTCTCGACTACGAGGGCCGTGGCCCGTTCGACGAGCCGTCCGGCCGCGAAGCCAACGGCTTCAACGAGCTGATCCGCTTCTACCACGCCTCGGACCAGTTCATCCTGCTGCACGCCTACGAGGACGACCTCGAGCGCTTCGAGCGGATCCCGGAGATGCGCGGCTTCTCCGCGCTCGAGCGGACCGAACGGGCCGAGTTCCTGGCGCAGGTGTTTCCGCTGCACCGGGCCGCGGACTGGGTCGAGCGCCTGCAACGGGTGGGGATCGGCGCCGCGGTCTGCGAGACGCTGGAGACCATCCGGGCCGAGGCCAGCCGGGCCGCCGATGGCGGCACCGGCATCGACCGCGGCAGCTATTCATTTTCGGTGCACGACGACCATCCGAGCGGGCACCGCGTCACCCAGCTCGATCCGTATGCCATTCGCCCGGCCCGTGGCCGGATCCACGCCCTCAGGCCGGCAGAGAAGTACGGCACCTCGACCCGTGCGGTGCTGCGCGAGCTCGGTTACCCGGACGCCGCGATCGACGCGCTGATCGAGGCCGGGGTCGTCTCGGAGAGCTACGGCCGCGACTACCTGCCGGCGTAGCACTGCAGCGGCGGGATCCCTGCAATCACGGTGACCGGCCCGTGGATCACGCTGCCATGCGCCTCGTCGTGACGGCCTCCGCGCGTGGAAATTTCCGCGCGAATCCTTCAACGTGTACGGGATCCTTCGTCACCCCGTCGCCCACGACCGCCGCCGGCACCATGGTGGCCGGAGCGTGGGCGGGCCACCGAGAGCGCGACCGCAGTGCACCATCATTCCGGCCATTCCCATGGGCACGGCTTCGGCACGGACCGCCGGCGGGTACTGCTCGCGATGCTGCTGACGGGCGGCTTCATGCTGGTCGAGGTCGTCGGCGGGCTCGTCGCCGGCTCCCTGGCGCTGCTGGCCGATGCCGCCCACATGCTGACCGACACGGTCTCGCTCGGGCTGGCCTGGGTCGCCTTTCGCCTCACCGATCGGCCCGCGGACGACCGCCGCACCTTCGGCTATCACCGGTTTCCGGTGCTGGCCGCCTTCCTCAACGGCATCGTCCTGGTCGCGGTCGTCGCCTGGATCGCGTTCGAGGCGGTGCAGCGCCTGCTCGAGCCGGCGCCGGTGCTGGGTGGCACGATGGCCGCGATCGCGGTCCTCGGCCTGCTGGTGAACGTGGTGGCGTTCGCCATCCTGCACGGCGGCAGTCGCGACAACCTGAACATGCGCGGTGCGGCGCTGCACGTGCTCGGCGACCTGCTGGGCTCGGTCGCGGCGCTGGCGGCCGCGATCGTGATCCTGCTCACCGGCTGGACCCCGGTCGACCCGCTGCTGTCGCTGCTGGTCGGCGCGATTGTGCTCCGCGGGGCCTGGTCGCTGCTGCGGCACTCGACCCACGTCCTGGTCGAGGGGGCCCCCGCCCACATCGACCCGGAGGAGGTGGCGCGCCTGATCCCGCGTCAGGTCGAGGGCGTGGACGAGGCCCACCACGTGCACGCCTGGTCGCTGGCGCCGGAGCGGCCGATGATGAGCCTGCACGTGCGGGCCACCGGCGAGGTCGAGCACGATCGCCTGGTCGCGGCGGTGAAGCAGCTGCTGAAGGAGCGCTTCGGCGTCGATCATGTCACGCTGCAGGTCGAGTACGGGGACGAGTGCATCGACCACAGGCTGGGACGGGAGCGATGAGCGGGCGGATCGAGCTGCCGGCGGGGCTGGAGCTGGTCGTCCTCGAGCGGGCGGCGGGCGCGCGTGACGAGGCCGTCCGCCGCGCGCGGGACGGTGCCGAGGAGGGGACCCTGGTATGGGTGCACCACGTCGACGACCCGCGGGCGCGGGCCGGGCGCGCCTGGATCGTCGGCCAGGCACCCGGATTGCACGCCGCGCTGGTGCTGCGGCCCGGCCTGCCGGCGCGCGACTGCGCGCAACTGGGTCCGGTGGCGGCAATTGCGCTCGGTCGTGCCCTCTCCACCGTAGTCGAGCCGATGACGGAGCTGCACTACCGCTGGCCCAACGACGTGCTGCTCGACGGCGGCAAGGTCGCCGGGGTCTGGCTCGACGGCGAGGGCGATGCTGACTGCATCGATTGGCTGGTCGTGTCGTGGGCAGTCAACACGGAGGCGACTCCGGAATCGCTCGGCTTCGACGCCGCGGCCCTGCAGTCGGACGGGGCGGCCGGCGCGGTCGACCACGCGGCGCTGCTGCAGGCCGTGGCCCGCGAGCTGGTGTCGGCGATCGGGACCTGGGACGAGGCCGGTTTCGAGCCGCTGCTGAAGAGCTGGCGCGGCCGGCTCGCTCTCGGCGGTGCGATCCACCTGGACCTCGGCGACGGTAACCACGTGGCAGGTATCGCCGAGGCACTGGACGAAGACGGTGGGCTGTCCGTGCGCGCGAACGCCAGCGCGCACCGGGTGACGCTGGAGCGCTTCTTCGGGCTGCCGGAGGCCTCGCCGTGAGCGCCGCGGCAATGGTCCACTGCCGGCAGCCGGATTGCGGGGCGCGCGTCATTCACGAGCACGCGGGCGGTGACTACGGGCTCGAGGACATCCCGGAGCTGTTCCAGCTCGGACGCCTCGTGCCCGACCCGGAGGGCCGTGAGTGTATCGCCCTGAGCGCGGGCGAGATCCGCGAGCTCAAGGTCCTTGCCGATGCCTACAGCTTCGATTTCGAGCCGGGCCTGATCGAGCTCTGCCTCGAGCTGCACCGCTTCGCGCAGGACCGCCACGAACGCGAGTTCGTGTTCGTCCAGTCCTGAGTCTCGTCGATGGCCCGGAAAGAAAAACGGCGCGGCTCTCGCCGCGCCGTTTCATCGCGCCCGGTGCGGGCGTCTAGCGTTCCGGAGCGGCGGGTCCGTGGGCCGGGCCACCGGCCGGGCTGCGGTCGGGCTCCGGCGCATCCCCCTGGCCGCTGGCGCGGATCTCGTCGAGCCACTCGTCATGGTGCTCCCGCGCCCACTCCTCGCTGACGTAGCCGGTGGTCATGCCCTCGAGCGCGCCCTTGGCGCCGATCACGCCGAGGTAGATGTGACCGAAGGAGATCGCGATCCAGAGGATTGCCAGCACGGCGTGCAGCAGGTTCGCGATCTGCATGGTCTCGCGGCTCTGACCGAAGTTCGGGAAATCGAGGATCAGGCCGGTGGTGCAGACCACGCCGAGGCCGATGATGATCACGAACCAGTACCAGGCCTTCTCGCCGCCGTTGAGCTTGCCGGCCGAAACGTGCTTGCCGGTGAATATGCCGCCGCCCTTCTTGAACCACTCGAGGTCGGTCTTGGTGAAGATGTTGTTGCGCACCCAGGTCAGCAGCATGAGCAGCACGCCGACCGTGAAGAATGGCCCCACAACGTTGTGCAGCCACTTGGATACCTCCGCCCAGACCGAGAAGCCCTGGTAGCCCAGCAGCGGGATCAGCACGGCGCGGCCGAACAGCAGGCTCAGGCCGGTGATGGCGAGGATGATGAAGGTGACGGCGACGAACCAGTGCATCGCCCGTTCCCAGCCGGCCCAGCGCTTGACCTTGCGCCCGGACAGTGGACCCTTCAATTCGTGCGGGCCGACGATCAGGTACAGTGCTCCGAGGACCAGCAGGGAGGCCGCCATGAACCAGGGCATGATGCTCGCGACCGGGCCGTTGCGCAGGTTGCGCCAGTTCTCGCCGCCGTTGATGATCAGCTCGTTGACCACGTACGGACCTGAGGCAGACGTATAGCCCTCGTTGGCCCGGCGTGCCGAGCCCCAGGTGTCGGCACGCGGATTCTCCTGCTCCCAGTTGTCCGCGGTCTGCTGCGCGTACGCCGCGGGCGCGACCGCGACGTATAGGTAGCCACTGAGCGGCGCGACCATCGCACCGATCAGGATGACCGCCAGGCTCCAGCCGAGCACCCTTGCATGCGCCCGCCGGCTCTTTTGACTGGCCTTGCTCATGGCCATTACCGCCTCCCCGCCTGCAGGTACCCGGCGCCGCGTGGCGCCGGTACCCGGCTGGTACTGTTATTGATAGGCCCCACCGTACGTCCGCAGGCGCTGCTTGAGTTCGCGGGCCTGCTCGTCGGTGCGCGTCCTCTCCGCCTCGAGCCGGTCGCCCTTGACCCAGGGCTCGGAGATCGGCTCGCAACCCGCGAGCAGCCCGGCCAGGGCCAGCGCGATCAATCCTCTCGTGACGTGTCTCCGGCGCATGACCATCATCGATCCTCCGCGGCGGTCCGGAAGCGTTCCTCCAGGGCCGACTGCAGATCGGAGGTCTGCAGCTTGTCACGCAACGGGTCCTCGCTGCCCTTGTACACGCCCGGCTCGTACTGCCGGGGCGTGGCGGTCTCGTAGCAGCCCGCCAGCGTCACCGTCGCGATCGCCGCGACCGCGAGTGCCTTCCACCTCATTGCCGTCTCCCTAGTCAGTGGCACTCAGACGCCTTCGCCGTAGGCCTTCTGCCAGCCCCAGGTATCCGGCCGGCCGGAGCGCTTCATGACCCGTGAGAGATAGATGTCGGCGACGAGGTCACCGTCGCCCGCCAGCAACGCCTTGGTCGAGCACATCTCGGCGCACGCGGGCAGCTTGCCCTCGGCGACCCGGTTGGCGCCGTACTTCTCGTACTCGGCATTGGAGTTGTCCTCCAGCGGGCCGCCGGCGCAGAACGTGCACTTGTCCATCTTGCCGCGGACGCCGAACGCCGCCTGCTCGGGGAACTGCGGTGCCCCGAACGGGCAGGCGTAGAAGCAGTAGCCGCAACCGATGCACAGGTCCTTGTCGTGCAGCACGATGCCGTCGTCGGTGGTGTAGAAGCAGTCCACCGGACAGACCGCGGCGCACGGGGCGTCGGTGCAATGCATGCAGGCGACCGAGATCGACTTCTCGCCGGGCTGGCCATCATTCAGCGTGATGACACGCCGCCGATTGACGCCCCACGGGACCTCGTTCTCGTTCTTGCACGCCGTTACGCACGCGTTGCACTCGATGCAGCGCTCCGCGTCGCACAGAAACTTCATTCTTGCCATGGTGATTCTCCTCCCCGGTCCCGGTCACTCAGGCCGGGGTGATCTGGCAGAGTGTGGCCTTGGTTTCCTGCATCTGCGTCACCGAGTCGTACCCGTACGTGGTCGCGGTGTTGCAGGCCTCGCCGCGCACGATGGGCGCGGTCCCCTCGGGATAGCGATCGACCAGGTCCTTGCCCTGGAACCAGCCACCGAAGTGGAACGGGGTCCAGACCACGCTGCGGCCGACCCGCGGGGTGACCATGGCGACCACGTTGATGCGGCCGCCCTCGGCGCCCTCGAGCCAGACGCGCTGGCCGTTCTTGATTCCACGGTCGTTGGCATCTGCAGGGTTGATCTCGACGAACATGTCCTGCTGCAGCTCGGCGAGCCAGGCGTTCGAGCGGGTCTCCTCGCCGCCGCCCTCGTACTCGGTGAGGCGGCCGCTGATGAAGGCCAGCGGGTACTCGCCCGAGTAGTCGTCCTTCTGGATCGACGCGTAGCGCGTCGGCAGCCGCCAGAAGGCCTTGCGGTCCTCGTAGGTCGGGTATTTCGCGACCAGGTCGTAGCGCTGCGTGTACAGCGGCTCGCGGTGGATCGGCACCGGGTCCGGGAACTGCCACACGAAGCAGCGGGCCTTGGCATTGCCGAACGGCGCGCACTCGTGGGCGATCGCAACCCGCTGGATGCCGCCCGAGAGGTCGGTCTTCCAGTTGACCGAATCGAGCTTGGCGCCCGCGCTGCCCGGCGCGAAGCTCATCTCCTCGAAGTTCGACTCGTCGTCCACCCCGGCCACGGACGCGATCGTCCGCATTTCCGCATTGCTCAGCTCCCTGTGCCAGCCGAGCTTGCGCAGCATGCCGAAGGTGAACTCCGGATAGCCTTCCTTCAGGTCCGAGTTCTCGCTCCAGGAGCCCTCGGCCAGCAGGTTGCGTCCCTCGTGCTCCACGCCGAAGCGGGCGCGGAACGTCAGGCCGCCCTGCGAGACCGGTCGCGAGGGGTTGTACAGCACCGGTGTCCCGGGATGCTTCAGCTCGGGATTGCCCCAGCACGGCCATGGCAGACCATAGAAGTCGCCGTCGGCCGGGCCGCCCTCGGCCCGCAGCGACGTCGTGTTGAAGGTGCCGCGATGCTGGGCGTGCAGCTTCAGCCGCTCCGGGCTCTGGCCGGTGTAGCCGATGGTCCAGGTGCTGCGGTTGATCTCGCGCAGCGTGTCCTCCGGGCTCGGCATCCCGTCCTCGATCGCGATGTTCTTGAACATCTCGTCGGCGAAGCCGAACTTCTTCGCGAACAGGTACAGGATCTCGGCGTCGGTCTTCGACTCGAACAGCGGATCGATCACCTTCTCGCGCCACTGCAGCGACCGGTTCGACGCCGTCACCGAGCCGGCCTGCTCGAACTGGGTGCAGGTCGGCAGCAGGTAGGTGTCGTTCTTGCGCTCGCTCATCACCGCGAGGTGGGTCGGATACGGATCCGACACGACCACCAGATCGACCTTCTCCAGCGCCTTCTTCATCTCCGGACCGCGCGTCTGGCTGTTGACCGCATGGCCCTGGAAGAAGATCGCGTGGAAGTTGTCGCGCTGCGACAGGTTGGCCTTGTCCTCGAGGATGCCGTCGATCCAGCGCGAGACCGGCATGCCCGGGATATTCATGGTGTAGGCCATCTTGCCGCCGCCGGCGTCGTACTGCTGCTCGGTATCGAAGCGCGAGCGGATGTACTCGTAGCTCACGCCCCAGGCCCTTGCCCAGTGCTTCCAGGCGCCCTCGGACAGGCCGTAGTAGCCGGGCAGGGTGTGGCAGTTCGGACCGACGTCGGTCGCGCCCTGAACGTTGTCGTGGCCGCGGAAGATGTTGGCGCCACCGCCTTCCTTGCCGATGTTGCCCAGCGCCAGCTGCAGCACGCAGTAGGCGCGGGTGTTGTTGTTGCCGATGTGGTGCTGGGTGCCGCCCATGCACCAGACGATCGTGCCGGGCCGGTTCTCGGCCAGAGTCTTCGCGGCCTCGTACATCTGGTCACGCGGCACGCCGACCACGTCCTCGACGGTGTCCGGATCCCAGTTGGCGACCTCGGGTCGGATCTCGTCGAGCCCGAACACCCGCTGGTTGATGTACTCGGTGTCCTCCCAGCCGTTCTCGAAGATGTGCCACAGCAGGCCCCAGATGAACCCCACGTCGCTGCCGGGGCGGATCCGGATGTACTGGTCGGCGTGGGCGGCCGTGCGCGTGAAGCGCGGGTCGACCACGATCATCTTCGAGCCGTTCTCCTTCGCGCGCAGGATGTGCTGCATCGCGACCGGGTGGGCCTCGGCGGCGTTGGAGCCGACGAAGATCATCGACTTGCTGTTGTGCATGTCGTTGTACGAGTTCGTCATCGCCCCGTAGCCCCAGGTGTTCGCGACACCTGCCACCGTGGTGGAGTGGCAGATGCGGGCCTGGTGGTCGATGTTGTTCGTGCCCCAGAAGGCGGCGAACTTGCGCTGCAGGTAGGAGCCCTCGTTGCTCGCCTTGGAGGAGCCGCACCAGAACACGCTGTCGGGGCCGGACTTCTCGCGGATCTCGAGCAGCTTGTCGCCGATCTCGTTGACGGCCTCGTCCCAGGACAGGCGCTTCCACTTGCCGTCGACCAGCTTCATCGGGTATTTCACCCGCTTCTCGCCGTGGCCGTGCTCGCGCACCGACGCGCCCTTGGCGCAGTGGGCGCCCAGGTTCAGGGGTGACTCGAAGTCCGGCTCCTGGCCCGTCCAGACCCCGTTCTGGACCTCGGCGATCACGCCGCAGCCGACGGAACAGTGGGTACAGACGGAGCGTCGGACCTCGGTCGCGACATCGGCCTTGCGTGTGGTCTCGGCCGCCTCGGCCCGGCGCATCATGCCCGGCGAGAGCCCGGTGGCCAGTGCCGCCCCACCCAGCGTGATGCCTGAACGGCGCAGGAACTCGCGCCGGTCCATGCCGCCGGGCAGCCCGGGCAGCGGCCCCTCGATGCGGCCGGTTTCGTTGCTCGTTCGCTTGCGGATCAGTTTCATGGCTCGTCACTCACTCGGCACGGGTCAACCGCGCGCCGTTTCGTAGTACTTGCGGATGTGGTCGGTCTCGCGGTAACCCACGCTTGCGGGTGGCGCCTTGGTCGCGCCCTGCGCGTGCGCCGTGCCGCCACGGAGAATCAGCGCGCCGGCACCGGCGGCGACCCCCATGCCGGCCGCCGTGCGGAAGAAGCCGCGGCGGGCACCGTCGATCTCGGAGTGCTTGGGTTTCATTGGGATGGTCTCCTGCTTTGCCCGGTCCCGCCGGCTTGCGCCGACGCGATCGTGTCGTCCGCCTGCAGCCAGGCGCGCTCGAACTCCAGGAACGCGGCCCCGAACCGGCCCACCTCGCGGTAGAAGTCGGCGCCCTTCGCCGTCTGCAGGTCATTGAAGAAACTGGGCATCCAGCTGTCGACGTGTTCGCGGAAGAACAGCCGCTGGGTGGAATCGTCCTGGCCCTCGGCCGGATCGGCGAGCAACGCCATCACATCGGCCAGCGCGCCCGCATGGTCCTCCGGCTCGCACACGTCCGGCTGCCGCTCGAAGCCGAGCAGGCCGAGATCGCGCCGCAGCGCGACGAGCGGGCGGTCCATGAGGAAGCCGGTACGGTACCAGGAGGCGTAGGGGACGAGTTCGCCACGGCCGAGGCCGATGAACAGGTCATGGAACTCGTCGTCGAGCGCCTCGACGTCGGCCTGCGCGGCGGCCGTGGCCAGGGCCGACCAGGCGGCAGCGAGGTCGCCGTCGCCGGAGGCGAGGCCGGCGTCGTCGGCGATCCGTGCGAGCAGGCCCGCGTCCGGCGGGCGCCGAAACAAGTGTCCCAGCAGCAGCCAGCCGCGGGTGCGGAAGGCCGGTACCTGGGACTCGATCGTGGCCGCCTCGGCGGCGCTTTCCGTGTCGACGGGCACCCTGTACCTCGAGTTGGACGGGAGCTGGACTCGGTCCATGTATAGACCCATCTGGCCTCGGGTGCAATCCATGGGGGTCGGCGGGGGGTGGAATCCGCGCCCGTCATTGTCTTCAAAACAGCAGGTTGGAGTCTGTTTCTTCTGCCGAATCTGGTCTCGGATCAGCCGGATGGCGAAGTTGATGCAGGTTGCAACAGGTTTTCATTTTCCCCGGTAGGGATCGATCGAGCCCTCGTCGCGCAGCACCGCCTCGACGCGGCAGTCCTCGCACAGCTCGAGCCGGCGGCGGGCCTCGGCGTCGCCGAACATCCAGTGCTCGCCCAGCCGACGCTGCATGCGCTCGATCAGCTTGCGGGTGCCGAACGGCTTGCCGCAGCCCGGGCAGTGGTGCGGCTCTTCCTGATGGCGGGTCTCCGCCTGCGGCTCGGCGAGGGCGCCGAAATTGAGGCGTGGGGCGAGCGTGATCGCGTCCTCGGGGCAGGTGCGCTCGCACAGCCCGCACTGCACGCAGCGGTCCTCGCGGAAGCTCAGCAGCGGCTGCTCGCCACCGCCGTTCAGGGCCTGGGTCGGGCAGACGCTGACGCAGGCCATGCACAGGGTGCAGGCATCGCCGTCGACCTCGACGTCGCCGTAAGGCGCCCCTGCCGGCAGTGGCGTGACCTGGGTCGGTGCGCCGGCGGCGGCGTGCAGGTGCAGCAGGGCCTTGCGCACCACCTCGCGCTTGTTGCCCAGCGCGGTGAAGCGGGCCGGCTCCGCGGCCAGCGGCGGCGGGGTCTCGGCGATCGCATCCAGCCGACCGCCGGGCGCGATGGTGGCGATGCGGTCGGCGGGCAGATCGAGCCCGCGCAGCATGGCGTTGCCGAGCGCGACCTGTTCCAGGGTGGTGTCGCGCTCGCTGGCGGGCATGGTGTCCGGCAGCAGCGTGACCGCGCGGCCGGCGCCGTAGGCGAGCGTCGTCAGCCAGGTGTCCAGCCCGACCGAGCCCGCGTCCTCGACCGTGACGGGCAGCACCGATTCCGGCAGGTCGGGACTCCACTCGGCCAGCGCGGCGGCCCCGGCCTCGCCATCGTGGAACAGCACCAGCGGATCGCTGCCGCCGGCCTCGCGGTATCGGCCCAGCATCTCCCGCACCCGCTCCAGCAACTGTTCGACGGGCGGCCAGGCATAGGCGATCGCACCGGTCGGGCAGGTCGTGGCGCAGCTGCCGCAGCCCTGGCACAGGTACGGGTCGACCTCGATCCGCTCGCCGACCGAGCGGATCGCCTCGGTCGCGCAGGCGTCGAGGCAGCGGGTGCAGCCGCGCTGGCCGCGCGCCCCGTGGACGCAGATATCCGGGTCGTAGCTGAAGTAGCGCGGCTTCTCGAATTCGCCGACCAGCGCCGCGGCGGCCCTGAGCGCCGCGTCCGCGTCCCCGGACGGGCCGGGGCGGAAATAGCCGGGCGGATCCAGCTGGCGTTGCAGCAGCGGGGGGTCGCCGAGGTCGAGCACCAGGTCGAACGCCTGCTCCGGCTCGAGCCCGAAGGCAACGGCGAGATCACGCTCGCCGTCGCCATCCGCGACCGCGAGCCGGAATTCGCCGAGATGTCCCGCCAGTGCCCGCGGCTGGCCGCGCCGGACGCGTCCGCCCAGCTGCCCGACATCGGGGTGGGCCAGGCTCGGGCCGGCGTCGTCGGTCAGCAGCACGTAGGCGTCGAGGTCCGCGGGCACGCGGGCGACCGCGTCCAGCACCGCCGCTTCCGGTCCCAGCAACAGCAGTCGGCCCTGCGACCGGTAGTCGACGGTGGTGCCGCCGCCGGCCGTGGCCGGCGCCTCCAGTGCCGCCCGCCGGGCAGCGCCGTCGGCGGTGGCGGCCGGCAGGGTGGCGTGTGCATCAGACATGATCGCTGTCCTCGTCGGGCCGTTCGGGTTCTTCCCCGCTCGCCGTCTCCTCGTCCTCTGCCGCAGGCGGCTCGTCGGCCCGCGCCGCCGCGGGCTCGGCGTCGCCGGCCTCCTCGCCCGCCGCCTGCGCCCGCAGGCGCTCGCGCTCCTTCTCGCGCAGCCGCTCCTGGTGATGGCGCATGTCGGCGGTCACCGTGTCGCCCAGCGCACTGAAACTGCGATAGTCCTCGTCGTAGTCGTCGAGCCCGTCGCGCACGTTGAACTGCGGCAGCCGGAACAGCTTGCGCAGCGCGGCCCGGCGCAGTTCCTCGGAGACCCGCTCCGACAGGTAACCGCTGTAGTCGCTGTCGCTGTCGAGCGATTCCGGCGGCGGCAGGTCGGCATCGGTCGGCCCGCCCTCCGCCGGCTCGGCGGGCGGTTCCGCCGCCGGCGGTTCCGTCGGGGGTTGCTTGCCTGTCGCCGACTCCCGTGCCTGGTGCTTGCGGCGGGACCAGCGGCTGACGAACGACTCCCCGTGGTCAGCCGTCTCGTCGTCGGTCCTTGTTCGGCGGCGGTCCGTCATCCGCGGCCTCCGCGGCCCAGTTGCGCCGCCGGCGCTTGCGCGGCGGCTCGGGCCGGTAGTGGTTCATCACGAATTGCTCGAGCCGGGGCCCGAACGCCGGTGGCAGTGGCGTCTTGAACACCGTGTCGTCGGTCTCCATGTAGGCGCCGGCCTCGTCGTAGTTCGCGCTCACCGCGAACGGCTCGAGGTCGAGGTCGGTGCCCGGCCGGCAGATCACGAACAGCGAGGGTTCCTTGCCGACCAGGTTGTACCAGTAGCTCTCGGCCGCGTCCCGGAACAGCGGTACCGACAGGCCGCGCCATTCGAAGTCGATGTGGTCCTCGGCCTCGTGCACGGTGCGCCGGCTCGGCTCCGCCGGCGGCTCCGGGTCGGGCAGCACCGCCAGCGCCTCCCACTGCGGGTAGCTCCAGCGGCCACGCTCGATCTCGGCCCGTCGCATCAGGACGCGCACGTCCCACACCTCCAGCGGGCGGCCGCGCCCGGTGCGCTCGGCATTCATCGATCCTCGCCCTCCGGCACGATGCGCACGACCGGGTGGCTGCCCTCCCAGTCCGCCTGTTGCGAATGGGTGCTGAACTGCTCCGACACCTCGTCGCCATCGAGGCCGCGCTCGAGCGACAGGATCGTGTTCAGCGGCCGCCGGCAGAGGCGATCGACGAACTCCAGTTCCTCGTGCGCCTGCTCCATGGCCGCCCAGTGATTCGGCGCGCCGAAGCGCTCGACGAACACGTGCGCCAGCCGCTCGAGCACGTACTGGCGCTCGGTCTCGGTCGCCTTCGCGATGGTCACCAGGGTGCCCCAGCCGAGGCTGTCCAGGCCGAGGAAGCCGCGGCGGAAGGCCTCGTAATCGCTGCCGCCCAGCCGCGCCGGGTCGGTGTCGGAAAAGGTGAACATGAACGTGCCGGGCACGGCAGGTTCGCCCGCGGCGGCCGCGGGGAAGTAGACCTGTTCGTCGGAATCGTCGAGGCGCAGGATGCGCAGCAGACGCAAGTACGGTCCCACCGGGTGATTGACTGCCTGCCAGCATAGCGGTGCGGTTCGGGTTGTGCCAGCGGGGGGGTGGCGATCCGGTCGGATTGCGCTCCTGGCCGGATCGGACTCGTACCGGGCGTCATGCGGGCGTGAAGCCAGACGTAGGCCGGCTCTTGCGGAGATTGCCGTTGCCGCGCTACCGATTCCGTTCGAGCCGGGGGCTACCGATTCCTTTCGAGCCGGCGATGGTCCGTGCACGCGCGAGTGCGTACCGGCAATAGCCGGCGTGGGCGGTCGGCAGGCGGGAGACCAACCACTGGCTGGGCAATTGCCGGCTTGTGCCCGACAGGATTGCCTCGGGCCATCCATGGCCCTCGCCCTGCGGGCACCTCGCTGCGCTCGGTGGCCAAATCGGCAGTCCTGCCGATTTGCGAACGTAGGCCGGTTATTGCCTGAGAGGAGGTCGCAACGAAACCTGATAAAGATACGGCCGGCATCCGCCCGTGCATCCGTGATCACGTTCCGGCAATAGCCGGCGTGGGCGGTATGCGGGTACCGAGCGAAGCAATTGGGAGCGCGGGCTGCGGGCTGGTGCCCGACAGGATTACGCGGGCCATCCCTGGCCCGCGCCCTTCGGGCTCGCTTCGCTCGTGCCAATTCGCTCCCGGCGGATTGGTCGAACCACAGAGCCGAAACGGAGCCGCCGAGCTCGCCCCACAAACGAACAGGGCCACCGCGAGGGTGGCCCTGTTCGTTTGTATGGCGCGCCCGACAGGATTCGAACCTGTGACCTTCGGCTCCGGAGGCCGACGCTCTATCCAGCTGAGCTACGGGCGCTGCGTGGGGCGTGGATGATACTCGGGCGGGGAATGCGCGTCCAAGCTTTGCCGCGCTGCGTTCGCTCGACCGGCACGACTGGCGTCGTGCTGCCCGACAGGATTGCTCGGCCCGTCCCTGGGCCTCGCCCTCCGGGCTCGCTGCGCTCGCGCCCGATCGCTCCCGGCGATCGGGTCGAACCTGTGACCTTCGGCTCCGGAGGCCGACGCTCTATCCAGCTGAGCTACGGGCGCTGCGTGGGGCGTGGATGATACTCGGGCGGGGAATGCGCGTCCAAGTTTCGCTGCGTTGTGTTTGCCTGGCCGCCGCGGCTCCGTTTCGCGGGACGAGCGGGTGACTGTATAATCCGGCCGCGGGCCGCGCTCAGCCAGGTCCTGTGTCGTCGATCACCGGGGAGTCGGGCATGTCCGAAGCAGAAGACGTCGCGTTCAAGGAAATGTTCCCGCTGGTGATCGGCCTGCTCGCCGGCATGGCGGTCTTCTTCGTGGTGATCGCCAAGATCATCGCCGCCACGGTGGACACGGGTGGCTACACCCCGCCGGGCCTGAACGCGGCCGAGGCGGTGGCCCAACGGGTCGCGCCGATCGGCGACGTGAACATGGGCGGCCCGATGTTGGCCGAGGCCGACACCGATGGCGGTGGCGGTGGCGCGGCAGCGGGAAGCGGCATGCCCGAGACCGCAGAGGGCATCTACAACGCCGTCTGCTCTGCCTGCCACAACAACGGCGTGGCCGGGGCGCCGGTGGTCGGTGACACCGCGGCCTGGAGCAGCCGCCTCGATGCCCGCGGCGGCTACGACCCGCTCTACCAGAACGCGCTCAACGGCTACAACGCCATGCCCGCCAAGGGTGGCGCCAACATCAGTGAGGAACAGCTGGACAAGGCCGTGCGCTACATCCTCGAGGAGAGCGGCGTTTCGCCCTGACGCGGCCCGGCACGATTGGCATGCCCAGCGCGCCGGCCCTGTGCCGGCGCGTCACGTTACGGCGTCTGGTCGGCCGGCCGGCGCGCCGGCGAGGTCGCGGCGAGGGCCGAGGCCAGCAGCGCGAAGCCGCCGCATGCGCCCGCCAGCGTGGCGAAGCGGATCCCCGCATCCAGCAGCGCGCCGATCATCGCCGGCGATACGGCGGTGGTGAAGACCACCAGCGCCCACACCAGCGAGCGGATCGCGCCGAGGTGCGTCGTGCCGTAGAGCTCCGGCCACAGCGCGCCGACGATCGTCAGGGCGGCGCCACCGGTCACGCCGGCCAGGAGCATGAACAGCAGCGCGATCGTGTCGTGATCCCCGGTGGCGAGCGTGACGAGCCCCAGCGCGAGCGGCAGCAGGTAGAACCCGATCAGTCGCCGCGCGCCGCGGCGATCCACCAGCCAGCCGAACACCAGCGTCGTGCCCATGGCGAGCAGCGAGTGCAGCATGAAGCCGAAGGCGAACCACTCCATGGTCCAGCCCTTCTCGGCCACCAGCTGCGCCTGGTGGATGAACACGCCGGTGAACACGAACGGCGGCGTCAGCACGGCCGGCAGCAGGCGGTAAAAGCGGGGGTCGCGCAGGACCTCGCGCAGCAACCAGTCGCGCTCGGCCGGGTCGGCCGCGATCCGTGCCTGTTCCAGCCCGGCGACCCAGCCGCGGTGGCGGTCGCCGTGGCCGCGTAGCAGCCACAGCAGCAGCGGCAGCACGAGCAGGGCCAGCGTGGCGGCGATCGCCCCCCAGGTCGTGCGCCAGCCGACGGCCTCGATCAGCGCGACGCCGGTCATCGGCAGCAGGAACGAGGCCGCCGGGAAGCCGAGGTTGGCGATGCTCAGGGCCCGCCCGCGGCCGGGCCCGAAGTAGCGGCCCATGCTGGTGACGCCGATGTGGCTGAACAGCCCCTGCCCGGTCAGGCGCAGCAGCAGCAGGCCGACGAACAGGAGGGCCGGCTGCGCGGGGGCGGATGCGAGCCACAGGCAGGCGGCGATGTAGGCCAGGCAGCCGGCGGCGGTGTAGTGGCGCAGGTCGACCCGGTCGATCAACCGCCCCAGCCACAGCAGGCAGCAGGCGCTGGCGAGCGTACCCAGCGAGTAGAGCGTGCCGAACCCGCCGTGATCGAGCCCGAACTCCACCCGCAGCGGCGCGCCGAAGACCCCGACGAAGAACGTCTGGCCGAAGCCGGAGAAGAAGGTGGTCAGGAAGCCAAACGCGAGAAAGCGCCGGTTTCCCGCGATGAAGCGGAAATAATCCACCGGGACCTCGGGAGATCTGCAACGGGGAGCGGGCACCGGGGGCCGGTACCGGCGACGCGCGAGTGTATCAGAGGGCCGCGTGCACGTCGGTCGCGCCATGCGCTCGGTCGAGCACCCGCAGGGCCACCGCCTCGGCGACGTGGGGCGCCTCGACCCGCTCCTCGCCGGCGAGGTCGGCGATGGTGCGCGCCAGCCGCAGGCTGCGATGCCAGGCGCGGGCCGACAGGCCGAGTCCCTCGATGGCCGCATCGAGCTGGGCCAGGGCGGCCGGCGTGGCGCCGGCGTCGCGCTCCATCTCCGGCCCGGGCACCGCGCCGTTGGCGCGGCCGTGGCGCTGCAGCGCGCGCTCGCGGGCGGCGCAGACGCGGCCCCGCACGGTGGCGCTGCCCTCCGCCGCGGGGTCGGGGCCGCGCAGGCGCGTGGCCGGCAGGCGCGGGACCTCCACGTGCAGGTCGATGCGATCCAGGAACGGGCCCGACAGGCGGCCCCGGTAGCGACGCACGGCCTCGGGCGTGCAGCGGCAGACACTGGCCGGGTCGCCGAGCTGGCCGCAGGGGCAGGGATTCATCGCCGCGACCAGCTGGAAACGGGCCGGGAAGTCGGCGCTGCGCGCCGCGCGCGAGATGGTGATGCGGCCGTTCTCCAGCGGCTCGCGCAGGACCTCGAGCACCTTCCGGTCGAATTCCGCCAGCTCGTCCAGGAACAGTACCCCGTGATGCGCCAGCGAGACCTCGCCCGGCCGCGGGTGGCTGCCGCCGCCTACCAGCGCCACGCCGGAGGCGGTGTGGTGCGGCGTACGGAACGGGCGCCGGCCCCAGTTCGCGGGCTCGAAACCACGCGCGCCGACCGAGGCGACCGCCGCCGCCTCCAGCGCCTCGCTGGCGCTCATCGGTGGCAGGATGCCGGGCAGCCGGGCCGCCAGCATCGACTTGCCGGTGCCGGGCGGGCCGACGAACAACAGGTTGTGGCCGCCGGCCGCGGCGATCTCGAGCGCGCGCCGCGCCCGCTGCTGGCCGCGCACGTCGGCCAGGTCCGGCAGTGTCGCGTCGGCAGCGGGTGCCGGTGCTGCGTGCGGCCTGCATTCGGCCGTGCCGCGCAACCGCGCGCAGACATCGAGCAGGTGCCCGGCCGGGTACACGGGCGCGCGATCGGCCAGCGCCGCCTCGTCGGCGTTGGCCAGCGGGACGGTCAGGGCGCGGCCGGCGCGGCCGGCGCCGATCGCGGCCGGCAGCGCGCCCAGCACCGGCCGCAGCGCGCCGCCGAGCGTCAGCTCGCCGATGAATTCGTGTCCGGCCAATACGGGTGATGGGAGCTGGCCCGAGGCGGCGAGGATGCCGAGCGCGATCGGCAGGTCGTAGCGGCCGCCCTCCTTGGGCAGGTCGGCCGGTGTGAGGTTCACCGTGATGCGCCGTCGGGGATAGTCGAACCCGGCGTTCTGCAGGGCCGCGCGCACGCGGTCCTTGCTCTCCTTCACCGCCGTCTCGGGCAGGCCGACGATCGACAGTGACGGCAGCCCGCCGGCGAGATGCACCTCGGCGTCGACCGGCGGCGCATCGATGCCGTGCAGGGCACGCGTGTGGACGATGGCGAGTGTCACGGCGAGTTCCCTCTCGCGTCCGCAGGGGCCATTCCGGGTCCCCGGCAGGGCCGGGTGTCGACCCGCTGTGAGTTTCGCGGCCCGCGCGCCGTGCGCAGTGGCCGCCGCTGTCAGCCGTGCCCGATCGCCCGGGTCGATCGCGGTCGGGCCACGATCCGGCCCGGTCGTGCCGGGCCTACTGGATCATCTCCCGATACTCGGACGGGACCTGGGCGGCCTCCAGCTTTTTCTGCTCGCGTTCGTCGTGGGCGAAGGCGACGAGGTCGGCGAGCTCCTGGCCGCTCAACTCGATCTGGTCGCCGAACAGCCGCTGCTGCATCTCGATCATCGCGTCTGCCCCACGCCACATGCGCGCCGCGAACTCGAAGGCGTTCATCGGCACCGGCATGTCGGCCGCGTTCAGTGACGGCCCGATCCGTCCACCGACCCCGTTCACCCGGTGGCACACGACGCAGCCCTTGCTGACGAACAGCTCGCGTCCGCGGTGCGGGTCCATCGGCGGCACGGCCAGCCCGATCTCGACCATCTCGTGGACGATCGCGTCGATCTCGCTGGGCGACAGCGATTCCATGGCCTGGAAATCGTGTTCGTGGTCGTGCCCCTCGTGCATCTCGCGCATCTGGTCGATCATGGCCTTGGTGTCCGAGCCATGACCGTGTTCCGCCTGCTCGTCGTGGGCGTGGTCGTCCTGTCCACCATTTGCCCATGCCACGGGATTGATGGCGACCAGCGGAACCGCGAGGAAAACCAGGACCAGGACCTTCGACACGGACTCGCTCCTGTTGAATGGGTTCATGCTGGGCATCGTTCTCCGCTCGATCGGTTCATTGACGTGACGGCGGGCTCAGTCCGGATCGGCCGGGGACTCGTCCTCGGGCGGGGTGATGCCCGCCTTGCGTTCCAGGGCCGCGATGCGCCGCGACAGCGACTCCACCTGCTCGCGGGTGCGCCCGAGCACCGCCGACTGGGCGTCGAACTCCTCTCGCGTGACCAGGTCCATGCGGCTCAGGGCCGACTGCAGGGTCGCCTTCGCGTTGCGCTCGAAATCGGCACGCATCTCGTGCGCCCCCTCGGGCAGCAGTTGGCCGAGGCGGTTGGCGAGGTCTTCGAGGGGATTGCGGCTCATCGGCTTCCTTCCGGATGCATTGACTCCACTCTAGCAGCCTGCCCGCAAAGGGCAATACTGCGGAGTTCTCGGGGACCACAGATGAACACAGATCGCTGCCGCCCGGCGCGTGCAGGCGCGTCAGAGCTGCGCTGGCGGGTGTTCGTAGCGGAGCGGTTTGTCCGGGAACCACGAATGCACACGAATGGACACGAATAAATCCAGGCGGTCGCAAGGATGACGTAGCTGCGCTTTTGCGAAGCAAACGCGTACGCCCGCCTCGCAACGCAACGTACGCGTTCGCCTGCGGCGAAAGCGCACCTACGGTTCCTCTATTCGCGTTGATTCGCGTTCATTCGCGGTTCTCGTACTCGCGGAGCGCCCGCGCGCGGCCACGAGGGCGATGCCGGCGATGGTCGCCAGTGCCACCGCGCCGCCGACCAGGCCGTTGGCTGCGAGCGACCAGTGGTGGGCGCTGAGGCCGCCGAGCGCGGCGCCGATTCCCTGACCGAGGAACAGCGCCGAGGCGTTCAGCGACAGCACGATGTCGCGCTCGTCCGGCGCGATCCCGATCAGCCGATGCTGCTGTACCGGGCCGAGCGCGAACAGCGCCCCGCTGGCGATCATCATGGCGGCCCCGACGAACACGACCGAGGCCGCGGTCGCGCTCCACCCCGGGACCAGCATGAACAGGGAGTAGACCGGCTGCGCCAGCAGGATCGCGGCCAGCATCGTGGCGACCAGCCCGAGCGAGGCGCCCCGGTCGGCCAGCCAGCCGCCGAGCGGCACGCCGAGCACGCCGCCGAGGCCGAGCACGACCTGCATCATGGCGATGCCGGCCCCGCCGAAGCCGTTGGCGCGGGTGACGATCGGCCCGATGTAGGCATTGGTGCAGAAGACCGCGACGAAGGCCAGCGTCGTGATCGCCAGGTTGCCCGCGACCGCCGGCCGCAGCACCACCGCGATGCCGCGCAGGCCGCGGCTGGAGGTGCCCGGCAGCCGCGGCAGCGCGGGCGCGATCACGGCGAGGCTGACCAGGCCGAGGATGGCGGCGAAGCCGAACGAGGCGCGCCAGCCGGCGGTGCTGCCGAGCCAGGTGCCGAGCGGGATGCCGCCCAGGAAGGCGGCGGTAAGCCCGAACAGTACAACGGCCATCGCCCGGCCCTGGTAGCCCGGCCCCGCCAGCGTGACCGCGGTACCCATCGCGATCGGCATGTACAGCGCCGTGGCCAGTGCCGCCAGCACCCGCAGCGGGACCAGCGCGGCGAAGTCCGGTGCCAGCGCCATGCCGGCGTTGGCGACGGTGAAGACCAGCAGCGCGAGGGCCAGCAGGGGCCGTCGTGGCAAGCGCGCGGTCAGGCTGACCAGCAGCGGCGCGCTCAGTGCATAGGCGATGGCGAAGGCGGTGGCGAGCTGGCCGGCGGTCGCGATCGACACCCCGAGGTCGTTCGCCAGCGGCTCGAGCACGCCGACGAACACGATGTTGCCGGTGCCGACCGCGAATGCGCCCAGCGGCAGCAGGAAGATGCGCGGATCCATTATCGGCGGACGGGCCCGCCCGGGAGGCGTGTCGAGAGCGGATCGCCGTCGCCGCGCAGCGTGCCCGCAACGAGCGGGATGGGGGCCAGCTCGCTCGTGCTCGTGCCCGGCAAGTCTCTGCCCGGGGCGGTCGCGGCTGCAGCCGCTCCCGTGGCGCCCGTCCCGCTGTGGTCGCGGATCTCAACGGCCGCGCGGCTAGTCATCGATGCCGAGCGCCCGGCGCACGAACGCCGGCTGCGTCAGCGCCGCACGGTGAACCGCGGCGGTGTAATACTCGGTGTCGAAGCCCGGGGCCTCGGCGTCGGCCGCGCGCGCAAGGCCGGGGCCGGCGTCGCGCCCGGCCAGGGTCGCGGTCCACCAGCCGGTCGGGTACACCGGCTGCGGGAAGTGCAGCACTGCCGGCGCGGCGAAGCCCGCCGCCTGCATCGCCTCCCGCATCGGTCGCAGGATGCTGTCCATGTGCGCCAGCGGCGACTCGCTCTGCTGCACGAGCAGGCCGCCTGTCGCCAGCGCGCGATGGCAGTCACGGTAGAAGGCCTCGCCGAACAGGCCCTCGCCCGGACCGATCGGGTCGGTCGAGTCGACGATGATCACGTCGAGTGCCCCGGCCTCGGTCTCGCGCACCCAGTCGATCGCGTCGGCGAACTCCAGCCGGGCGCGCGGATCCTCGTTGGCCTCGCACAGGGCGGGAAAGTATTCCTCCGCCACGCGCGTCACGCGCTCGTCGATGTCGACCTGGGTCACCTGCTCGACGCACGCGTGCTTGAGCACCTCGCGCAGGGTGCCGCAGTCACCGCCGCCGACGATCAGCACCCGTTTCGGATCCGGGTGCGAGAACAGCACCGGGTGCGCCAGCATCTCGTGATAGAGGAAGTTGTCGCGCTCGGACAGCATCAGGAAGCCGTCGATCACCATGACCCGGCCGAACCAGGTGGTGCCGTAGACGTCGATCGTCTGGTATTCGGACTCCTCGTGATGCAGGTGCCCTTCCGGACCGAGTTCGAGCGAGAACGCGGAACCGGACTCTGCGCAGATCTCCGTGAACCACTTGCTGCTGTCGAGCGCCATGGCGAATCCCTCCGGTGGCGGGGCCGGCCACGGTGCGCGCGCCGGCCGTCGATTCCCTTCCGCACCAGCTGCGACGTACCCGCGGCAGGGCCCCGGATGATGCCGCGCCCCCCGACCCGATGCAACGCCGCGCGGAAAGGCGGAGCGGCGAGAAGAGAGGGACCACAAAATGGACACGAGATGAACACGAGATGATTCGTCGTTGCGGGTAATCAGCCCGCCGACGGTGGAATCCCGATATGTGTCCAATTCGTGTTCATTCTGTGGTTCTTGCAGGTACGCGTTCGGCTGCGGCCAAAGTGCGCCTGCGGGTTCCTGCATTCGTGTTCAGGTCGTGTTCATGCGTGGTGCCGGGACTTGCCTCGCCGCCGGAAGGACGCACCAGCGCAGCGCTGACACGCCATCCCATCGCGGGTGGCGGCATCTGTGTTCATCCGTGTTCATCTGTGGTTCTCTTGTCGACTCTGAAACAGCGGCACAAGGACCCCCGACCATGACCGAGATCGTTACCGAGAGCGTCGAGTTTCCCGGCGGCGAGGGCCACGCGTTGTCGGCCCGGCTCGAGCGGCCGGCGAGCGGTCCCGTGCGTGGCTGGGCGCTGTTCGCGCACTGCTTCAGTTGCGGCAAGGACATCCGGGCCGCGCGCGATATCAGCCGCGCACTCGCCGGCTGCGGGCTGGCCGTGCTGCGCTTCGACTTCACCGGGCTCGGCGCCTCCGAAGGCGAGTTCGCCGCGACCACCTTTTCCTCCAACGTCGCCGACCTGGTGGCCGGCGCCGACTGGCTGCGTCGCCACCACGGCGCGCCGCGGGTACTGGTCGGACACAGCCTCGGGGGCGCCGCGGTGCTGGCGGCCGCCGGCGAGATCCCGGAGGTGGCGGCCGTCGCCACCATCGCCGCGCCGAGCGACCCGGCGCATGTCCGCCGCCAGTTCGGCGACGCGGTCGACGCGATCGAGACCGAGGGCCGGGCCAGCGTCAGTGTCGGCGGCCGCGAGCTCTCGATCGGGCGCGAGTTCCTCGACGACATCGAGCGCTGGGACCTGCTCGGCCGCGTGCGCGACCTGCGGCGCGCGCTGCTGGTGTTCCACGGCCCGCTCGACGCCGTGGTCCCGATCGAGCACGCCCGGCGGCTGTTCGAGGCGGCGCGGCACCCGAAGAGCTTCGTCTCGCTCGACTCGGCCGATCACCTGCTGGCCGATCCGGCCGATGGCGCCTACGTGGCGACCGTGCTGTCGGCGTGGGTGTCGCGCTACCTGCCGCGGGTGGATGCGGAGGCCGAGGAGGCGGGACCGGCTCCGCGCGAGGTCATCGTGCGCGAGAACGGCCGCGGCCCGTTCGGCAACGACGTCCTTGCCGGAGGTCACCGGCTGCCGGCGGACGAGCCGCCCGCGGTCGGTGGCGCCGATACCGGCCCCTCGCCCTACGTCTACCTGCTGGCGGCGCTCGGCGCCTGCACCTCGATGACGCTGCGGATGTACGCGCGCCACAAGGGGCTGTCGCTGGAGCGGGTGGCAGTCACGCTGCGGCACGACCAGGTCCATGCCGAGGACTGCGCCGACTGCTGGTATCGGGAGGGCCGGATCGACCGGATCGAGCGCCGGATCGCGGTCACCGGCGAGCTGACGCCCGCCCAGCGCACCCGCCTGCTGGAGATCGCCGACCGTTGCCCGGTGCACCGCACGCTGACCGGCCAGCTCGAGATCCACACCCGCGCCGTCGAGTGAGCATGCGCCTGGTCGTGGACGAGAACCTCGCCGCGGCCGAAGCGGCGCTGGCCCCGCTGGGCGAGGTCGTCCGCCGGCCGGGCCGGGCGATCGGGCCGGCCGACGTCGCCGCCGCCGACGCGCTGTTCGTGCGCTCGGTCACGCCCGTGGGCCCCGAACTGCTGGCCGGCTCGCCGGTGCGATTCGTGGGCTCCGCCACCATCGGCATCGATCACGTCGACACGGACTGGCTGGCCGCTCAGGGCATTGGCTTTGCCAGTGCGCCGGGCTGCAACGCGGCCGCGGTCGCCGACTGGGTGGTGGCGGTGCTGGCCGCGCTGGCCGCCGAGGGCCGCCACTGCTTCGGCCACGGCAGCGCCGGCGTGATCGGCGTCGGCAACGTCGGCCTCCGGGTGGCCGCAAGGCTGCGCGCGCTCGGCTACCGGGTCCGGCCCTGCGATCCGCCGCGGGCCGCGGCCGAGGGCAGCGCAGGCTTCGTGGATCCCGCCACCGCGCTCGCGAGCGATGTCGTGACGCTGCACGTGCCGCTGACCGACGCCGGCGCGCACCCGACCCGCGGCCTGGTCGACGCCACCGCGCTGGCGGCCATGCCGGCGGGCGCGGTCCTGCTCAACTCCGCGCGCGGCGGCGTGGTCGACGAGGACGCGCTCGCCTCGCGCCTCGATGACGGTCCGGACCTGCATGCGGTGCTCGACACCTGGGCCGGTGAGCCGGCGATCGACGCGGGGTTGTTGGCGCGGACCGCGCTCGGCACACCCCACATCGCCGGCTACAGCCTCGAGGGGCGCCTGCGCGGCACGGCGATGGTGGCGGCCGCGGCGGCTGCCTTCTTCGGTGTCACGAGCGACTGGGACTGGCGCGCCGAGCTGCCGCCCGCGCCGGCCCTGGCGCCGGCGAGCGACCCGCTCGCGACCATCCTCGGTGCCTACGACCCGCGCCGCGACGACGCGGCCCTGCGCGGCCTGCTCCGGTGCCCGGGCCCCGAGCGCCCCGCGGCCTTCGACGCGCTGCGGCGCGGCTACCCGATGCGGCGCGAGTTCGGGTACCACCCGTGCGTCGATCCGCCGGCGGCCCTGCGGGCCGCGGGTTTCGGCGCCCCGGAGGGCCTGCCCGGCGACGCACTCGCCGATTGAATTCCGAGCAGGCCCGCAATCACCGCCGGCGGCGGGCCGGGCAAGGCCGGCGTTACGCGCCGGCTGCAGCCACTGTTCGAAGGATTTGAACAATCCCATCGCCAGATTCCGCCCATTTTCCCGGGCGCCTGCGGCATCCTGCACCCATCATTCAAACTTGCCGAAAGCAGATTGGGAGGCAGTCGCCATGGGCATGCTGATCGAGGGCGTCTGGCACGACCGCTGGTATGACACGAAGAAGCATGGCGGGCGCTTCGTGCGCGAGAGCGCACAGTTTCGCAACTGGATCACGCCGGACGGTTCACCCGGCCCGACGGGCGAGGGCGGCTTTCCCGCGCAGGCGGGTCGCTATCACCTGTACGTCTCGCTCGCCTGCCCCTGGGCCCATCGGGCGCTGATCCTGCGCCGCCTCAAGGGCCTGGAGGACACCATCGGGGTCTCGGTGACGCATCCGCACATGCTGGAGAACGGTTGGGAGTACGCCGCCGACATCAGCGACGACCTCCACCGCTTCGAGGGCACCGGCGACCCGATCAACGGCGTGCACTGTCACCACCAGCTCTACACGCAGGTCGACCCGCACTACACCGGGCGCGTGACGGTCCCACTGCTGTGGGACCGCGAGCGCGGCACCATCGTCTCGAACGAGTCGGCAGACATCATTCGCATGTTCAACTCCGCCTTCGTCGGCGTCGCGGGCAACGACGAGGACTTCTGTCCCGAGGACCTGCGGGCCGAGATCGAGCGGATCAACGAGCCGATCTATCACCATGTGAACAATGGCGTGTACAAGACCGGTTTCGCCACCACCCAGGAGGCCTACGAGGAGGCGTTCGACGCCCTGTTCGCCGAGCTCGACCGGCTCGACGACCTGCTGGCGGAGCGGCGCTATCTCTGTGGCGACCGGATCACCGAGGCCGACTGGCGCCTGTTCACTACGCTGGTGCGGTTCGACGCGGTGTACTTTGGCCACTTCAAGTGCAACCTGCGCCGGATCGCCGACTACCCGCACCTGTCCGGCTACCTGCGCGAGCTGTACCAGTGGCCGGGCGTGCGCGAGACCGTGAACTTCACGCACATCCAGCACCACTACTACTACAGTCACGGAACCGTGAACCCGACCCGGATCGTGCCCAAGGGTCCCGAGCTCGACCTCGACCGCCCGCACGGCCGCGACCAGTCGGCGCGCCTGCGCGCGGCCCGCTGAGCGGGCGGTTCCTGCCCCGGGGGTTTGGAAAGGTCTCTCGCAAAGGCGCAAAGCACGCCAGGGAAACGCGATCGATCCGACGGATCGATGAACGCGAGCAGGCCGATCGAGTGTCTACGCGGGTAGGCCGAACGAAGGAATCTCGCAGAGGCGCAGAGAACGCGGGGAATACGCGAGGAAATCAATGACCAATCAATTCCTCTGCGTTCTCCGCGCCTCTGCGAGAGATTTCGTCGCTACGCTGGATGCCGAAGCACGCTCCCGGACTGCTCGCATCGCCGTATCAGGCCGGTAGAACGCTCATTGCCCTGGCGCTCTTTGCGCCTTGGCGCCTTTGCGAGAGAAAACGAACGGCGCCGGCAGGATCGAACGGGCGGCCGGACCGCGGCAACCGGTTTCCGGGTCAATACCCGGGCGAGGCCTCACCCGTCGAGCGTGAAGCCGACCTCGACCGTCACCTGCCAGTGGGACACCTTGCCGTTGTCGACATGGCCGCGGGTGTCGCGGACCTGGAACCAGCGCATGTTGTGGATCGTCTTCGAGGCCCGCGCGATGGCGTTCTCGACCGCATCCTCGATGCTCTTGGTCGACGATCCGGTCAGTTCGATGTGCTTGTAGACGTGGTCGCTCATGGCCGTTTCTCCGGGTTGCAGGGCCATCGTCCGTCGCCGTTCACGGGCCGTCAAGCCGGTGGGGCAGCTGCCGGTGCCCGCCGCGACGGGCGCTGTCAGCCGAGCAGATCGGCGACCAGCGCGTTCCACGGCCCGGAGCCGGCGAGCCCGCCGCCGCCGTCGACCGGCAGCACGGCACCGGTGACGTGGGCCGCCAGCGGCGAGGCGAGGAACGCCGCCGCGAGGCCGATGTCGTCGGTCCGGCCGAGGCGGCCGAGCGGCACCAGGCGCCTCGCGCGCTCGGCCGTGTCGCCGGGGAGCAGGCGCCGCACGCCCTCGGTGTCCTCGACCGGGCCGGGCGCGATCGCGTTCGCGCGGATACCGTGGCGGCCCCACTCCAGCGCCAGCTGCCGCACCAGCTGCTCGACGCCGGCCTTGGCCGCGCCGACATGGGCCTGGCCGGCGTAGGGCGCCACTGCCTGGTGGGCCGAGATCATCACGATCGAGCCGCGCGTCTCGCACAGCTGCTCGAACGCCGCCCGCGCAGCGTTGAAGCTGCCGTTCAGGTCGATGTCGACCACGGCGCGGAAGCCGTTGGCCGACAGCTCCTCGGCGCGGGCGGGAAAGTTGCCGGCGGCACCGCAGACCAGCGTGTGCATCGGGCCGAGCTCGTCGCGGCTGTGCTCGATCGCCGCGGCGACCGCGTCGGCGTCGCGCACGTCGGCGGGCTTGCTGGCGACCGCGCGGGCGCCGGCGGCCAACAGCCGCTCGCCGGCCTGCTGCAGGCGTTCGGGATCCCGCCCGCAGAGGCCCACGGCCGCACCGAGGCGGGCGAAGGTCTCGGCGAGGCCGAGGTTGATGCCGCTGCCGCCGCCGGTGACGAACAGCGTGTGCGAGGCGAACAGGTCGGGCCGCAGCGCGTCCATCGGATCGTTCATGTCACCAGTACCTCACCCGCGGTTTCCAGGGCAGGACCCCGGCCCAGTAGAGGATCACCAGCAGCCCCGTGGCCATGCCGCCGAGATGTGCGAAATGGGCAATGCCGGCCTGGCTGCCGGTCACCCCGAGGAACAGCGACAGACCGACCAGGAACAGCACGAAGTACTTGGCCTTCATCGGGATCGGCGGGATCAGCAGCAGGATGTACTGGTTCGGGAAGCGCATGCCGAACGCGAGCAGGATCCCGAACACGCCGCCGGACGCGCCGACCGTCGGGTAGAGCGGTCCGCTCCCCAGCGAGGTCACCAGCAGTTGGGTCAGCCCGGCGCCGACCACACAGATCAGGTAATAGGCGAGAAACCGGCGCGAGCCCCAGATGTATTCCATCTGGGTGCCGAACATCCACAGCACGAACATGTTCAGCAGCAGGTGGAACAGGCCGCCGTGGAGGAACGAGTAGGTCACCAGTTGCCACAGGTGGAACTGCGGCACCTGCTGACGGCCGAAGCCGGTGTCGATGTACTCGGGGGTGCCAAGTGGCCAGAGCGCGAAATCGATCTCCAGGCCGAAGCCGCCGAGCATCTGCAGCAGGTACACGACTCCATTGCCGATCAGCAGCGCCTGGATCACGGGCGGGAAGGCGCCCGTCCGGTTCGGATGGCGGAAGTAGTCGTTCATCGGCTCACGGCTCGTGCAATGCGGCTGAGCATGCGGGTGCGGGGAAGGCTTTTCAACGCGCGGCCACGCTTCGAATCCACTGCATCTGCTCCGGATTCTCGATCGCGCCGGGCCGTGCCCGACGTACCGCGGTGACCGCCTGCTGGGCCTCGACGCCGCGCTCGATCAGCAGCAGGGCCGCGATCGTGCCGCTGCGCCCGAGCCCGGCGCGGCAATGGACGACCAGCCGGTCGCCCGCGTCCAGGATGGCGTGCAGCGCCGGTCCGGCGGTCGCCCAGCCGCTCTCGAAACCGCGCCCCGGCGCGCAGCCGTCGGTGATGGGCAGGTGCCACCACTGCAGACCGGCCGCGAGCGTTTTCTGTTCCAGGTGCTCCATGCCGAGCAGCGTGATCTCGTAGGGTTGCAGCAGCGTCACCAGCGCGCGCGCGCCCCAGCTCCGCAGCACCGCCAGGTCCTGCACGAGCGCCGCGGAATCGTCCCCCGGGAGCATGCCGAGCCCGCCGGTGCCCGGGCAGTGCACCAGCCCGATCCGGCCTCCGCCGGGCGCGGTCACGTTGTCGATGGCCACCGGGTCGTTCATGGGATTGCCGCGGAACCGAACGCGCGTCCGGGCCGTGTCAGGAAGATACGCTGCCATCGTACCGCATCGGCGGGAGCCGCGAATGGAAGGGAGAACGGTCCGTCATGCCGGGGAGCGCGGCGACGCGGCAATCGGCCACGCACTTGCCTGGATACCGGATTGCCTGGCTGCGCTCCCGGTGACGGGAGTCAATGCGCTTGCGCCTCGACAGGCGCCTGCACCGTCATTGCAGCGCCGTGCATTCGTCGGCGGATGCGCGTCCATGGCTTCGCCGACTGTTGATGTTGATCAGGGTCAAGGCCGCGGCTTTCAATACTGCATGCCGGGGGTTGCCGGAGGCGGGCCGGGGCGGCAAGCTGCGCCGATGGCGGACAACCTGCAGTACGCCGGCATCGCCCGGCGCTTCGCCGCCGCGGCGGTCGACCTGGCCATTCTTGGTGCGGTGGTCGCACTGGTCGCGTTGCAGCAGCCGGCCGCCGACTGGCCAGGCATGGCCATGGGCCTGTTCGTGCTGGGTTCGGCACTGGCAATGTTCTATCGCATGCTGTCGGAAGGCTCCTCGTTGCAGGCCACGCCCGGCAAGTACCTGCTCGGCCTGCGGGCAATTCACCCCGATGGCCGCACGATGATGTTCGTCGCCTCCGCCCTGCGCTCGTGGCCATGGTGGCTCACCGGCGCCATCGGCGCGCTCGCGCCCGCGTTGATGCCGCTGGCCGGCGCGTTGAGCCTGATCGCGCTGGCGCCCATTGTCTGGGACGAGCAGCGGCGCGGCCTGCACGACCGCATGGCGGGCACGGTGGTGGTCCTGCGTGCACGCGAGCCGCAGACCGGCGGAGACCATGTCTGAGCACCTGAAGCTGCGCGAGTATTTCGGCATCGGGATCGCCGACTGCGTCGAGACCCTGGCCGAGCTGCGCATGGCGGTATTCCGGGACTGGCCCTATCTGTACGCGGGCGACCTCGACTACGAGCTCGAGTACCTGGACGCCTACGTGCAGTCGCCACGCGCCTTTGCCATGGTGGTCTACGACGATCAGCGGCCGGTGGGCGCCACTACCGCGCTGCCACTGGCAGATGACGACGAGGCCCTGCAGCAGCCCGTCCGCGAAGCCGGCATCGAGGTGGAGGGGGTGTTCTATTTCGGCGAGTCGATTCTGCTGCCCGAATACCGGGGACAGGGCCTCTACCGGCGCTTCTTCAAGGCCCGCGAGCAGCATGCGCGGTCATTCGGCGATTATGACTGGGCCGCGTTCTGCAGCGTCCAGCGGCCGGCCCACCATCCCGCACGGCCATCGGACTACGTCCCCCACGACGCCACCTGGCGCCGCTACGGCTTCGAGCCGCGCCCGGACATCATCGCCCAATTCCCCTGGCAGGACATCGGCGAAGAGGCCGAGACCCACAAGCCGCTGGAGTTCTGGCTCAAGCCACTTGCGTAGTTGCCTGAACCGCGAATGGACGCGAATCGGACCGCGTCAGCGGCCCGGCCGAGTCAGAGTAGTGTTTGGAGCGGGTCGCCGCCGGCAGGTATTGAAGAACCACGAATGGACACGAATGCACACGAATATAACGACGGGCTTGCAAGGATGACGTAGGTGCGCTTTTGCGAAGCAAACGCGTACGCCCGCGTTGCAACGGAATGTACGCGTTCGCCTGCGGCGAAAGCGCACCTACGAATTCCTATTCGTGTTTATTCGTGTTCATTCGTGGTTCTTCCATCACCCGCTCGCCCGGCTGGCGCGCTTGCGCTCGTGTTCCTTCAGCCAGCGCTTGCGCACGCGGATCGATTTCGGGGTGATCTCGACCAGCTCGTCGTCGTTGATGAACTCCAGCGCCTGCTCGAGATCCAGCCTTACCGGCGGCGTCAGCACGATGTTCTCATCGCTGCCCGCCGCGCGGATATTGGTCAGCTGCTTTCCCTTCAGCGGATTCACGGTCAGGTCGTTGTCGCGCGAGTGGATGCCGATGACCATGCCCTCGTAGACCTCGGTGCCGGGGTCGATCATGAGTCGTCCACGCTCCTGCAGGTTGAACAGCGCGTAGCCCAGTGCCTTGCCGGCGCCGATCGCGATCAGCACGCCATTGCGGCGCTGGCCGACCTCGCTCGCGCCGAGCGGCCCGTAGTGGTCGAACACGTGGGTCGCGATGCCGGTGCCCGAGGTCAGGCTCATGAACTCGCTCTGGAAGCCGATCAGGCCGCGCGCCGGGATCAGGTACTCGATGCGGGTGCGGCCGTCGGCGCCGGGCTCCAGGTTGCGCATCTGCCCGCGGCGCTGGTTGAGCGAGTCGATCACCGCGCCCTGGTGTTCGCTCTCGACGTCGACGATGAGCTGCTCGTAGGGTTCGCGCTTCTCGCCGTCGACCTCGCGCACGATCACCTCGGGGCGCGACACTGACAGCTCGTAGCCCTCGCGGCGCATGTTCTCGATCAGCACCGACAGGTGCAGCAGCCCGCGCCCCGAGACCCGGAAGCGGTCCGGGTCGTCGGTCGGCTCCACGCGCAGGGCCACGTTCGACTTCAGCTCGCGATCGAGCCGCTCGCGGATCTGGCGGCTGGTGAGGAAGCGCCCCTCGCGACCGGCGAAGGGCGACTTGTTGACCTCGAAGGTCATGGTCACGGTGGGCTCGTCGACGGTCAGGGCGGGCAGCGCCTCGGGCGCGGCCGGGTCGCAGATGGTGTCCGAGATGTCGAGCCCGTCCATGCCGGTCAGCGCCACGATGTCCCCGGCCTCGGCCGCGTCGACCTCGACCCGCTCGAGGCCGCTGAACCCGAGCACCCTGAGGATGCGGCCGTTGCGGCGGTGGCCGTGTCGGTCGACGATCGCGACCGCCGAGCCGGCCCGGATCCGCCCGCGCTGGACCCGGCCGATGCCGATCTGGCCCAGGTAGCTCGAGTAGTCGAGCGTGGTTACCTGCATCCGGAACGGCCCGTCGCCGTCCACCGGCGGCGGCGGGACCTGCTCGACAATGGTGCGGAACAGCGGCTCCATGTCGCCCGAGCGCACCGACGGGTCGAGCCCGGCGTAGCCGTGCAGGGCCGAGGTGTAGATGACCGGGAAATCGAGCTGCTCCTCGGTCGCGCCGAGCCGGTCGAACAGGTCGAAGGTATCGTCGATCACCCGGTTCGGTCGCGCACCGGGCCGGTCGATCTTGTTCACCACCACGATCGGCTTCAGCCCCAGCGCGAAGGCCTTGGCGGTCACGAACCGGGTCTGCGGCATCGGCCCGTCGACCGCGTCCACCAGCAGCAGCACCGAGTCGACCATCGACAGCACCCGCTCGACCTCGCCGCCGAAATCGGCGTGGCCGGGGGTGTCGACGATGTTGATCCGGTACTCGCGCCAGCGCAGGGCCGTGTTCTTCGACAGGATGGTGATCCCGCGCTCGCGCTCGAGGTCGTTGCTGTCCATGACCCGCTCCGGCGCGGGCCCGCGGGCGTCCAGGGTGCCGGACTGCTGCAGCAGGCGGTCGACCAGGGTGGTCTTGCCGTGGTCGACGTGGGCGATGATGGCGACGTTGCGCAGCTGTTCGATCATGCGGGCGGTCCGCGGTCAGGGGCGGCGCATTATCCGCGATATCGCCGGCACGTCCAGCCGGTCGTCGGGCCGGGGCCGCGCCGGCGGCCCCGGAGAGGGGCCGGGGCCCCGCCCACCGGCGGCTCCCTGGGCCCCGGGGCGCGAAAAAAGGATTGGCATTCGCCCGCCGAGTTGTGCATCATCGGCGCCGCAGTGGCTTTCTGATCGTCCATTGGGTAGTACCGCACCACACACGCAGTTACTCCCGATCGTGTCTCAGAACGACCTGCAACATCCGATCTGATCGATAATAAGTATCGAGGAGTAGCTTAATGAGTACTGGTACTGTCAAGTGGTTCGACGATTCGAAGGGCTTCGGCTTCATCACCCCCTCCGACGGCGGCAAGGACGTGTTCGTCCACTATTCCGCCATCGAGGGTGACGGCTTCAAGAGCCTGGCCGAGGGCCAGACCGTCGAGTTCGAGACCCAGACCACCCAGAAGGGCCTGGCGGCCGCCAACGTCCGCAAGAC
Organism: Halofilum sp. (in: g-proteobacteria); assembly: GCA_033721835.1. Classification (GTDB taxonomy): domain Bacteria; phylum Pseudomonadota; class Gammaproteobacteria; order XJ16; family Halofilaceae; genus Halofilum. The sequence goes on from JAWWAE010000001.1 coordinate 50,682, forward strand.
CTGAGGTCACTCGACCACCAGCAGTTCGGGAAACCCCGCTCCGGCGGGGTTTTTCTTTTTCTGGGGATGATGGAACCGCGAATGGACGCGAATGAACGCGAATCAAACGACGGGGTCGCCAGGATGATGTAGGTGCGCTTTTGCGAAGCAAACACGTACGCCACCGTTGCAACAACACGTACGCGTTCGCCTGCGGCGAAAGCGCACCTACCCGTCATTGCGAGCGCAGCGAAGCAATCCAGGGTCAGCGGCATTCACGATTCTGGATTGCTTCGTCGCTCCGCTCCTCGCAATGACGGGATCCCTCTCGAGCCCACTGCGCTCGACGCCACCGCCAGCGAAGCCCTGAGGCGCCGCACGCACTGACGCGCCCATTCGCGTTCATTCGCGTCCATTCGCGGTTCATTTTCTTGTATGAGCGTCACGCCTGGTGCGGGCGGTGGTGGTACTCGCGGGTCTGCATCTCGCGCAGGCGGCTGGCGGTGCGCTGGAACTCGAAGGTCAGGCGCTCGCCGTGGTACAGGTCCTCCGGCTGCGCATCGGCCGAGGCGTACAGGCGCACGTTGCGGTCATAGAAGGTATCGATCAGATTGATGAAGCGGCGGGCCGCGTCGTCGTCGTGGGCTCCCATGCGCGGGATGCGCCGCACCAGTACCGTGTGAAAGAAGCGCGCGATCTCCAGGTAGTCCTTCGACGAACGGTGGCTGCGGCACAGCGACAGGAAGTCGAACCAGGCGACGCCGTCCGACCAGTACACGACATTGATGCGCCGGCCGTTGACGACGATCCAGTCGCGCTTGCGGTGGGCGATTGCCACTGCCCGCTCGAATGTATCCACCAGCGCCATGTCGGCCTCGCGGCTGTGGGGGACGTGCCAGGCCGTCGCATCGCCGAGGTTGCGCAGCCGCCAGTCGGTGCCGCCATCGATCTTGATCACTTCGGTATGCCGCTGCATCAGGTCGATCGCAGGCAGGAACTGCTCGCGCTGCAGTCCGTCCTTGTACAGGCCCTTCGGCGGCACGTTGGAGGTGGTCACGAGTGTCACGCCGCGATCGAACAGCCCGCGCAGCAGCCCGTACATCAGCATGGCGTCGGTGATGTCATTGACGTGCATCTCGTCGAGGCACAGCACCCGCGCGCGACCGGCGAAGTGATCGGCCACTCGCTCCAGCGGGTTCTCGATCTCGCCCAGCTCGCGCAGCTGCTCATGGACGAGGAACATGAAGCGGTGGAAGTGCAGCCGCAGCTTGTCGTGGAACGGCAGGCTGTCGTGGAACAGGTCGAACAGGTGGGTCTTGCCGGTGCCGACGCCGCCCCAGGCATAGAGGCCGCACACCGGCGGCGGCCGCCGCCCGAGGGTGGCGGCCACCCGCGCACGGACCCCGCTGCGACGCTCGCCATCGCGGACCAGCCGCTGGTGCAGATCCTCGAAGGCCTCGATGGCCTGTTCCTGGGCGGGATCCGGCAGCAGTTTGCCGCTGTCGACCGCCTGGCGATATTGCTCGCGGGGTGACATCGATCCTGTTCTTCGGGGCTGTTGGCGCGCGGCCGAGCGCAAGATTGTCCGGGAGCCGGCCCGCGGGGGCAACCGGGCCCGGGTGGACCGCCGTTGCACGCTGCCGGAGCCCGGATGGAGGCGCAGCCGAAATTCGGGTCCCGGCTTGCTCGCTCCGTGCCCGGCCTTACCCTTCGGCCCTGCGCTGCGCGCAGCGTCGATTCGCTCCCGGCGGGTTGGTCCGTCTCGCTGCATCCGGGCTCCGCCGGTTGCCCGATTGGTTCCCGACCATGGGTCGCTCCTGCGGTCCCTCATTGGAATGCAGGAGCGACCCATGGTCGCGAACCAGCGATGAACGGCGTGGATCGTGGAACCCGCGACGCCGCCTCGATCAGGCCGCGGGCGGGTCCGTGGCCTGGGTTACCAGCCAGTCCCGGAACCGAGCCGCCTCGGGGCGCAGCTCGTGTTCGCCCGGCCAGGTCGCATGGAAGGCCTCGTCGATCGGCATCGGCGGGTCGAATGGCGCGACCAGCCAGCCTTGGTCGAGCGGCTGCCCGACCAGCGACCAGCGCCCGAGCGCCACGCCCGCCCCTTCCTGGGCCAGCTTCAGCGGCAGGATCGCGGTGTCGAAGTGCGAGCCGCGCCCGCCGTCGACCCGGTCGTCGAGCCCCGCGCGTTGCAGCCACTCGGGCCAGCCGTTGCGGAAGCCATCGGTGTGCAGCAGGCGCACCTCGGCCAGCCGTGCCGGGTCCGAATCGAGCCGCCGGGCCAGCCCCGGCGAGCACACCGGCAGCAGGTATTCGCGCGCGATCCGGTGCGTCTCCAGCTCGGTCCACTCGCCCATCCCGTAGCGGACCTCCAGGTCGACACCGGACTCGACGAAATCGGCGCTCCACACCGTCGACAGCACGCGCAGGTCGAGGTCCGGGTGGTGTTCGAAGAAATCGTGCAGGCGCGGCGCCAGCCAGAATTCGCCGAAGCCGGGCGTCGCGCGGATGGTGACCAGGTCGGTGCGGGTATAGCCGAACAGTTCCTGCGTGCCGTGGGTCAGCCGCTCGAAGGCGTCGAGCACGGTCGGCAGGTAGGCCTTGCCGGCCTCGGTGAGCTGCAGGCTCTGTGGCAGGCGGTGGAACAACGGCTGGCCGAGGCGGTCCTCGAGCAGCCGAACCTGCTGGCTGACTGCGGATTGCGTGACATGCAGCTCCTCGGCGGCCCGCGTGAAGCTCATGTGGCGCGCCGCGGCCTCGAAGGTCCGCAGCCAGTTCGGCGGCGGCAGGGGACGCAGCATGGGGCCTCCGCGGCCCGCATTAACTGAACTAAGGCTAACACGGAAATTTCGTCGTTTGTGCCGCGCCCGCGCGGAGCCGACACTCGGGAGGTTCAAGCTACGGCATTTGCGCGCGCGGAGTAGGCACCCATGGCACGAAAAGCACCGAATATCCTGTTCGTAATGGCGGACCAGCTCGGCTCGCCGGTGTTGCCGGCCTACGGTCACCCGGTGGTCCGCACCCCGAACCTCGACCGCCTGGCCGCAGCCGGGACGGTGTTCGAGAACGCCTACTGCAACTCGCCGCTGTGTTCGACGTCGCGCGTGTCGATGCTCTCCGGCCGCCTGCCGTCGGAGCTCGACGCGTTCGACAACGCCTCCGAGTTCCCGGCCTCGGTGCCGACCTTCGCCCACTACCTGCGGGCACTCGACTACCGCACCTGCCTCGCGGGCAAGATGCACCTGGTCGGGCCCGACCAGCTGCACGGCTTCGAGGAGCGCCTGACCACCGATTTCTACCCGGTGGACTTCGGCTGGACGCCGGACTGGGAACAGCCGGACGAGCAGCTCGAGTTCTTCCACACCATGGAGAGCGTCACCCGCTCGGGCGTGGTTGCCCGCAGCATGCCGATCGACTACGACGACGAGGTCACGTTCCGCGCCGCGCGCCACATCTACGACGTCAAGCGCGACCCCCGCGACGATCGTCCGTTCTTCATCGCCGCCTCGCTGACCCATCCGCACGATCCGTACCTGACGACGCGCCAGTACTACGACCGCTACCGCGCCGACGAGATCGACATGCCGCGCGTGCCGCACATCCCGGTCGAGGAGCGCGCCGCCCACAGCGCGCGCCTCTACTACCACTACGGCATGCACCGAGAAGAGATCACCGACGAGGACATCCGACGCTCGCGCCACGCCTACTACGGCATGATCAGCTACGTCGACGACAAGCTCGGCGAACTGCTCGACGCGCTCGAGGCGACCGGCCAGGCCGACAACACGATCGTGATCTTCTCGGCCGACCACGGCGACATGCTCGGCGAGCGGGGCATGTGGTACAAGATGAGCATGCACGAGTGGTCGGCCGCAGTGCCGTTCATCGTGCGCCATCCCGACCTCGCCGGCGGCAACCGCGTCCGGCAGAACATGTCGCTGGTCGACCTGTTCCCGACGCTGGTCGACTTCGCCTCCGGCGCGGAACCCGACCCCGTGGTCGCGCCGCATCTCGACGGGCGCAGCGTGGCACCGCTGCTCGACGGCCGCACGGACGACTGGCCGGACACCGTGTACTCGGAGTACCTGGGCGAGGGCGCCGCCGGCCCCTGCCTGATGGTGCGCCGCGGCCGCTACAAGTACGTCTACAGCGACGGCGAGGCCGGCGAGGCCGCCGATCCGCCGGAGCTGTTCGACCTCGAGGCCGATCCCGACGAAGTCGAGAATCTGGCCGGCCGCCCCGAGCTGCGGGAGACCGAGCAGCAGCTCGCCGCCCTCGTGCGCGAGCGCTGGGACCCCGATGCACTGCGGACCCGGGTGCTCGAGACGCAGAAGCGCCGCCGTTTCATCTTCGCCGCGCTCAGCAAGGGCCTGCAGCAGCCCTGGGACTACCAGCCGCGCTTCGACGCCTCCGACCAGTACATCCGCAACGGCGAGGTGCTGGCCGAGCGCGAGGCCCGGGCACGGCTCGAGGAGCAGGCGCGGGCCGAAGGGCCGCCGTCGGAGCGGACCCGCAGGACGGGCTGAACGTTGCCGCGACCCGTGCCGGCCACGAACCGGACCACTATCGAACCGAGACGGAGCCGAACATGAACGCACCGATCCGACCGATCGTCGACATGGGCGAGCTGTCGAACTACGCCGGTACCTCGCTGCTCGCGCACGCCGAACTCGCGGGCGACGAACTGACCGTGACCTGGGACGACGGCGCCAGCGGCCGCTTCCACCTGCTGTGGCTGCGCGATCACTGTGCCTGTGGCGAATGCCGTCACCCGCAGACGCGCGAGCGGCTGTTCCGGCTGATCGACCTCCCGGAGACGCTGCCGGCACCGCACGCGGAGGTGACGTCGGCCGGGGCGCTGCGGCTGTCGTGGCCGCCGATGGGCGAGTTCGGCGCGCACGAGAGTCTGTTCGATCCGGGCTGGCTGCGCCAGCGGGCGACGCCGGAGGCGATCGACGCGCTCGACGGCGGCGCCAGGACCTTCTGGGACGCGTCGCTCGCCGGCCACGTGCCCAGCGTGCGGCACGCCGAGTTCATGGACAGCGACGCCGGCGCGGTCGACTGGCTGCACGCGCTCGACAGCCACGGGCTGGTGCTGCTGCGCGACGGTCCGCTGGCCGATCAGGAGGTGCTGCGGGTGGCGGAGCGCATCGGCTGGCCGCGCGAGACCAATTTCGGCCGCCATTTCGATGTCGTGTCGAAACCGGACCCGAACAACGCGGCCTTCACCGCGGGCCCGCTCGAGCCGCACGTCGACCTGCCGAACTGGCAGCGCGCGCCCGACTTCCAGTTGCTCTACTGCCTTGCCAACGAGGCACAGGGCGGCGACTCGCTGCTGACCGACGGCTTCGCGGTGGCCGAGGCGTTGCGCCGCGAGGACCCGGAGGCGTTCGAGGTGCTGGCCACGCAACGGGTCGACTTCCGCTTCCAGGACGAGACCACCGACATCGGCTGCCGCGCCCCCGTGATCGGCCGCGACGCCGACGGCAACCTGACCGAGATCCGCTTCAACAACTGGATCCGCGATTCGCTGCGCATCCCGGCCGCGCAGGTCGCGCCCTTCTACCGCGCCTACCGGCGCTTCTGGCAACTGCTGCGCGATCCGCGCTACCTGCTGCGCCTGCGGCTCGAGCCGGGACAGATGATCGCCTTCGACAACCTGCGCGTGCTGCACGGGCGGGAGGCATTCGACCCGAACACCGGTTTCCGGCGCCTGCAGGGCGCCTATCTCGACCGCGACCCGATCCGGTCGCGGCTGCGGGTGCTGGGACGGCAGGCGGCCTGAGCCGCCGAGCGTCCCGCCCGCAACACTCTTCGCACGAAGGGAGGAACTCAATGAACATGCATGGCCACAGATTGCGCGCCGGGATCGTCCTGGCCGCCATTACAAGCGCGCTGCTGATGCTGGTACCCCTGCGCGCCACGGCCGCCGAACCGATCCGTTTCGCCATCCAGGCCTGGCCCGGCGTCACCGTCAAGACCGAGGTCGCCATCCAGCTGCTGGAGACCATGGGCTACGAGACGACGCTGCAGGAGCTGAGTCCACAGTTCGTCTACCAGGGCATCCGCACCGACGACGTCGATGTCTCGCTCGGCGCCTGGATGCCGGCGCACAAGGACATGCTGCGGCCGCTGCTCGACGAGGGCTCGGCAGTGCAGTACGCCGCAAATCTCGAAGGCGCCATCCAGGGCCTGGCGGTGCCGGCCTACACCTGGGACAGCGGCATCCACAGCGTCGAGGACCTGGTCGAGCACGGCGAGCAGTTCGATCGCAGGATCTACGCGATCGGCGCGGGTGCGGCGATGACGCGCGCCTTCCAGGACGCCGTCGCCGAGGACTACATGGGCCTCGGTGACTGGAAGGTGGTGCCGAGCAGCGTCGCCGGCATGCTGTCGCAGGTGCGGCGTTCGACCAGGAAGAACGAGGACATCGTGTTCCATGGCTGGCGGCCGCACTGGATGGACATCCGCTTCGATATCCGCTTCCTCGAGGCCGATCCCGAGGGTCGGCTCGCCGGCATGAAGACGACCGTCTACACGATCGTCGCCGACGGCTGGCCGGAGAGGCATCCACAGCCGGCGAAGTTCCTGCGCCAGTTCGACGTGCCACCGGACGCGCAGAGCCGCTGGATCGACGGCTTCGGCCGCCAGGAGCTGCCGGCCGAGCAGGTGGCGACGGAGTGGATCCGCAGCAACCTCGACCTGGTCGGCCAGTGGGTCGAGGGGGTCGAGAGCGCCGATGGCACGCCGGCGATCGAGGCGATCCGCAGGCAGTTCAGCGGCTGACGCCGGCCGGTCGGGTCGCGGGCCGGGCCTCCCGACCCGCGCCCACCGGCCCTGCGGTGCTTCGAGAGACCCGCCGTAAACCACTGATTCTGCGCATTTGCCGAATCCACGGCATAATGCCCGCGTGACCAGGATCCCGTCGCGCCCCAGACATCGCTCCGCTGGAGCGTCCGAGTGAAAGCGGCCAGTCCGACACTGCGCCGCATGCTCCCGTTCCTGCGCTGGTCGCCGCGGGTCGACGGGCGCACGGTCCGGGCCGACGCCTTCGCCGGCCTGACCAATGCCTTCGTGGTGCTGCCCCAGGGCGTCGCCTTTGCCCTGATCGCCGGCCTGCCGCCGCAGTACGGCCTCTACACCGCCATCGTGCCGGCGGTGATCGCGGCGCTGTTCGGCTCCTCCTGGCACCTGATCTCCGGACCGACGCTGGCACTCTCGATCACGGTCTTCGCCACCCTGTCGCCGATTGCCCAGCCGGGCACCTCCGAGTTCGTCGCCCTGGCGCTCACGCTGACGTTGCTGGCCGGGCTCTACCAGCTCGCCTTCGGGCTCGCCCGGCTCGGGGCGCTGGTCAACTTCGTCTCGCCGGCGGTCATTACAGGCTTCACCGCTGGCGCGGCGATCCTGGTCGTGACCAGCCAGCTGCGCACCGTGCTCGGGCTCGACATGCCACGCGGCAAGCACTTCACGGAGAGCTGGCTGTATGCCCTGACCCATGTCGACGAGATCCGGCTGGTCACGGTGATTGTCGCCGCGGTCAGCTTCGGGACCGCGCTCGTCCTGCGCCGCGCGCGGCCCAACTGGCCGTGGCTGCTGATCGCCATGCTGGCCGGCACGCTGGCCGGTCTCGGCTTCACCTTCACTGGCGTCTCGATCCCCGTGGTCGGCTCGCTGCCGTCGTCGCTGCCGTCGCTCAGCCTGCCGCCGCTCGACCTGGGCACCATCCGCCGGCTCGCGCCGGAGGCGCTGGCGCTGGCGTTGCTCGGACTGATCGAGGCGGTCTCGATCGGGCGGGCGATCGCCCTGCGCTCGCAGCAGCGCATCGACGGCAACCAGGAGTTCGTCGGCCAGGGCCTCTCCAACATCGTCGGCGCGTTCAGTTCCTGCTATGCCAGCTCCGGCTCGTTCACGCGCTCGGGCATCAACTACGAGGCGGGGGCGAAGACGCCGATGTCGGCCATCTTCTCCGCCGTCTTCCTGATCGCGATCCTGCTCGGCGTGGCACCGCTCGGTGCCTACCTGCCGCAGGCGGCCATGGGCGGCATGATCCTCGTCGTCGCCTGGAACCTGGTCGACCAGAAGCACATCCGCGAGATCATCCGTGCCAGCCGCCAGGACACCGTGGTCCTGGTGGTGACCTTCGGTGCCACGCTGATGGTCGACCTCGCCTTCGCCATCCTCGCCGGCGTGCTGCTGTCGCTGCTGCTGTTCCTCAACCGCGCGGCGCACCCGTCCGTGTTCAGCCTGGCGCCGGACCCGAGCCACTCCACGCGCCGCTTCATGAACCTGCAGCGCAAGCAGCTGACCGAGTGCCCGCAGCTCAAGATCGCGCGCGTCGACGGCCCGCTGTTCTTCGGCTCGGTGCAGACCGTCGGTGAGACGCTGGCGCGCATGAGCGAGGGGCCGCAGCCGCAGAAGCACCTGCTGCTGGTGTGCAGCAGCATCAATTACATCGACAGCGCCGGTGCCCAGATGCTGGTCGAAGAGGCCCGCCGGCGGCGTGCGGCCGGCGGTGACTTCTACCTCTGCGCGCTGCGCATGGAGGTACGCGACTTCCTCGAGCGCAGCGGCTACGCCGAGGAGTTCGGCAACGAGAACATCTTCGTCGAGAAGGCCGAGGCCATCGAGGGCATCTTCGAGCGCCTCGAGCGCGACATCTGCGAGCGCTGCACCGCGCGCATCTTCCGTGAATGTCAGCGCGTCCCGAAGAAGCGCGAGGACATCGTGCCGATCGAGACGTAAGAGAGGGGCAAGCGCCCAGCGCCCAGTTCCTGCCGCAGGCCGGGACACCCATGACGTCGAGGATTCGCAGGGGCCACTTTTACGCCCTGGTACCGTCATCGCGAGGAGCAACGCGACGAAGCGATCCAGGGCGCTTCATCACGGAGATGACGCACCGGCGTAGGACAACCGCGTGTTGAATGTTCCTGGGCGCTGGGCGCTTTTCTAGTCCCGCCGCAACGCATCCGAAACCGCCACGGGCGTCGGATAGCGCAGCACGATGTAGGTGCGCTTTTGCCCGGCGTTCACGCCGGGCAAACGCGTACGGCAACCCGGATCAGCACAGCAATCTCGCGGCGGACCAGCCGCCTGTGCGCGGCTCCGCTGCAATCAATCCCTGCGCAGCGCGTCCGAGACCGCCACCGGCGTCGGATAGCGCAGCACGATCCAGTACGACGACCCGATGAACGTCAGGATCGTCGCCGCCTGGATGGTGTATGAGGCCCTGGCCGACAGCACCTCGGTCTCCAGCCCGACGATCGCGATCAGCAGCGAGAACTCGGAGATCTGCCCCAGCCGCACCCCGATCTGCCGCGCGAGATCCGCTGCCTCCTTCTCGCGCTCGAGGATCTTGTCGAACACGATCGGTTTCAGCAGCAAGGCCGCCACCGCCAGCGCCGTCGCCGGCAGGAACACCTCCGGCAGCACCGTGACATCGAAGCCCGCGCCGAGGGCAAAGAAGAACATGATCAGGAAGAAGTCGCGCAGCGGCTTGAGGCTCTCGGCGATGAAGCGGGCGACCGGGTTCGTCGCCAGGGTGACGCCGGCGATGAAGGCGCCGATCTCGAGCGACAGCCCCACCTGCTCGCCGAGCACCGCGATCGCGAGGCACCAGCCGATCGCCAGCAGGAAGATGTACTCCTGGATCTGGTCGAACTTGAAGAACAGGCGCGTGATCACGTAGCGCGAGAAGCCGAACGCGAACAGCACCAGCAGCGGCGCCGCCGCCAGGCTGAACAGCAGCTCGGTGATCGGATTCTGGCCGCCGCCCCAGCCCTGGATGAACAGCAGCACGATGATGGCGATGACGTCCTGCAGCAGCAGGATGGAGACGATGATCTCGCCCATGCGCTGGTGATGCAGCGCCGAGGTCGGCAGCAGCTTGAGGCCGATGATGGTGCTGGAGAACATCATCGCCGCGCCGATCAGCGCGACTTCCAGTGCGCCGAACCCGAACAGCCAGGCGATGCCGGCACCGAGCAGCCAGAACGCCACGCAGGTCACGATCGTGACCTCGGTCACCTCGCGCAGCAGCCGCCGCAGCTCCTGCGGCTCCAGGTTCAGGCCCAGCAGGAACAGCAGGAAGATGATCCCGACCTCGGCCATGCCGCGGATGACCTCCGGGTCTGTGGTCAGGCCGAAGCCCCAGGGCCCGAACAGCAGCCCGAGGATGATGTAGGCGACCGGCAACGCCTGGCGCGCATACAGCACCACCGTGGCGATCACCGCCGCCCCGGTGAAGATGAGGAAGATCGCGTGGACGATTCCTTCGGCTGCCATCGGCCTGTCCCTGAACGTCGGCGGCGCCATTATCGCACGCCGATCCGCTCGCACGACCGCGGTCTCTTTCCCCTTGGGAGAATAACTTTATGACGATTCGGACTTTTTCCTGCCGGCCAGCCGACTGTACGTTGCATGGAGGCGACGGCGACGGCCATTTGGTCGCCCCGCCTTGAACCGCCCGTACCGCAGGTGAGCGCCATGTCGAAGATTCATGTGTTGCACGAGAACGATGCCTGGGCCCGACCCCTGTTCGAGGCCCTGGAGGCGGGCGGGCTGGCGTACGCGTCCTGGCACCTGGACCAGGGCCACGTCGACCCTCGCGCGATCCCACCCGAGGGCGTGTTCTACAACCGCATGAGCGCGTCCGCGCATACCCGCGGCCACCGCTACGCGCCGGAGCTGACCCGCCAGGTGCTGGCCTGGCTCGAGGCGTATGGCCGACGGGTGGTCAACGACAGCCGCGCGCTGTCGCTGGAGATCAACAAGCTGGGCCAGTACGCCGCCCTCGAGGCGGCCGGCATCCGCATCCCGCGCACGCTGGGTGCGGTCGGCCGCGAGGCCGTGCTGCGCGCCGCCGATGAGCTCGGCGAGGCGCCGTTCATCCTGAAGCCGAACCGTGGGGGCACCGGCGCCGGCGTGCAGCGGGTCGAGGACCGCGAGCAGCTCGCCGCCGTTCTCGACGACCCCGCGACCGAGGCCCCGCTCGATGGCACCTGGCTGGTGCAGCAGTACATCCGCCCGCCGGAGCCGGTCATCACCCGCTGCGAGTTCATCGGCGGCCGCTTCCATTACGCGGTCAGCGTCGACACCAGCCAGGGCTTCGAGCTGTGCCCGGCCGACGTCTGTCAGGTCGACGACGCCTTCTGCCCGACCGGCGAGCAGCCGGCGCCGGCCAACAGGTTCACCGTCCTCGACGG
>JAWWAE010000002.1:0-54716 GCA_033721835.1 Halofilum sp. (in: g-proteobacteria)
GAATCCCCATTTCATCCACGCGGTCAACGAGCGCGGATTCGCCCGCATCGTCAAGCGGGTGGCACAGCCCTACTACATCATCTGCGGTTTCGGCGACACCGGCAGTCTGCTGGCGCGCGGTCTGAGCGATCACCACCTGGGCGCAGTAGTGCTCGACAAGGACCCCGAGCGCATCAAGGCGCTGTCTCTTCGTGACTACACGGTGCCGATGCCGGGCCTGTGTGCCGATGCCAGCGTGCCGAAGTACCTGGTGGATGCGGGCGTGCAAAAGCCCGAGTGCAAGGCAGTGGTCATCCTGATCCACGACGACGACGTCGTTCTGAAGGTGGCGGTGGTTGCAAAGTTCCTGAACCCGGATGTCGAGGTCATCTGCCGCTCGACGTCGGAGCGACACAAGGAACACCTGCAGTCGCTGGACAAGGTGCGGGTCGTCGATCCATTCGAGATCTTCGCGCAGCTGCTGAGCATGGCGATCTCGAATCCACCGCTGCACAACCTGAACAGCTGGCTCGTGCGGGCCCGGCAGATCGAGCTCGGAGAACCGCTGGAGGTGCCGCGCGGAGAGTGGATCCTTTGCGGCTACGGCCGCATGGGTCGCTGGCTGCACAAGTACATGATCGAGGCGGGGATCGACACGACCATCATCGACCCGGAGGCGAACGAGGATGTCGATTCGTCGCGCGTGATCCGCGAACATGCCGATCCGAGAACGCTCAAGGAAGCGGGTATCGAGACCGTCGCCGGAGTGGTTGCCTGCACCGACAGCGACTCCGACAACCTCAGCATCCTGCTCGATACCCAGGCATTGAATCCGCGGGCTTTCTCGATCACGCGTCAGAACGCCCACGAGAACCAGATCGCATTCGACGCGGCAAAGGCCGACCTGACATTGCAGGCGAGCCTGACGACCGCGCGTCGGGTGTTGAAGCTGCTGATCTCGCCACTCATACAGGTCCTGATCGATCACCTGCGCGAACGCGACCAGTCCGCGACGGAACAGGTGATCCGCAGTCTGAAGTCGGTGATCGGTGACCAGTCTCCGCACCTGTGGCGGGTGATCCTTTGCGGCGACGAGGCGGTCGCAGTGACGGAGTTTCTCGATGCAGGTGGCGAACTCACACTGGGCGACCTGACCAAGCATCCGGACCACGCGGACGAGTCGCTGACCTGCGTGCCGCTGATGGTCGGCCGCGACGGCGGCTCGCTGATGTTCCCGTCCGACTCGGAGCAGGTGTTCAAGGACGACGAGATCGTGTTCTGTGGCACCGAGGGCAGCGAGCGCCTGCTGCGGGCGACGGTGAACAACCCGTACACGCTGCACTTCCTGGCCACGGGTCGGGAGCTGCCGCGTGGCTACGTGTTCCAGTGGCTCTCGCGGCTGCGCGGGGGTTCGGTCCAGACGTCGGTCGGCACCTAGCCGAATCCGCCGGCGGTCGGGTCCGGCCATGCGGGTCCGAGCGGGGACCGTTGCTCGCTAGCCGGCGTCGGCCCCGCGCACCAGCTCCAGCCAGTGCCGCACCGGCAGCCCGGTGCCGGTCTGGATGTGCGTGAGGCAGCCGATGTTCGCGGTCGCGATCAGTTCCGGTCCGCCGCCCTCGAGGTTGCGCACCTTGTCGTCGCGCAGCCGGTGAGCCAGTTCCGGCTGCAGCACGGAGTAGGTGCCCGCCGAGCCGCAGCAGATGTGGGCGTCGGCGACCGGCGTCAGCTCGAAGCCGATTCCCTGCAGCAGCCGCTCGACGCGACCCCCGAGGCCGAGCCCGTGCTGCAGCGTGCAGGGGGCGTGAAACGCGATCCGGGTCGGCACGCCGGCGGCCGGCTGCAGGCGATCGGCGTAGGGCTCCAGCAGCTGCACCGGATCGACGGCCAGCTCCGTTGCCTGCCGCGCCCGCCGGCCGTATTTCGGATCGGCGGCCAGTGCGTGCTCATACTCGGCGAGCTGCGCCCCGCAGCCGCTGGCGTTGACGACGATGGCGTCGGCGCCGGCTTCCAGCGCCGCGGTCCAGGCGTCGAGATTGTGGCGCATGCGCGCGCGCGCCTTTTCGGCGTGGCCGAGGTGCTGGTCGATGGCGCCGCAGCAGCCCGTTCCGGGCACGCGTACCGCCTCGATGCCGAGCTCCGCGAGCACGCGCGCGGTGTGGGCGTTGATCGCCGGCACCAGTGCGGGCTGCACGCAGCCCTCGAACAGCACCACCCGGCGCCGGGCCCGGGCGGGGGCGGCCGGCCAGGGCGCCCGCCGGGCCGACGGCACGTGCCGGCGCAGCATGCCCGGCAGCAGGGGCCGGACGGCACGGCCCAGCCCGAGCAGGGGGCCGAACAGCGGCCGGTGCGGCAGTACCGCCCGCAACAGCCGCTGCAACAACCGCTCGCGGCGCGGGCGTGGTACCCGCTCGGCCAGCAGCTGGCGGCCGATATCCGCCAGGCGCCCGTACTGCACGCCCGAGGGACAGGTCGTCTCGCAGGCCCGGCAGGTGAGACAGCGATCCAGGTGCAACTGCATCGTCCGCGTGGGCTCGGCGCCCTCCAGCAGCTGCTTGACCTGGTAGATGCGGCCGCGGGGGCTGTCGAGTTCGTCACCGAGCAGCCGATAGGTCGGGCAGGTGGCGAGGCAGAATCCGCAGTGGGTGCACTTGCGCAGGATCGAGTCGGCCTCGCGCCCGGCGTCGGTGTCGCGGATGAACGGTGCGAGATTCGTCTGCATGCGGGCCCTCGGTGGTCGTCAGAAGTCCGGGTAGAGGCGGCCGCGGTTGAGCACGCCGGCCGGATCGAGCGCCCGCTTGAGTCGCCGGTGCAGGCGCGCGACCACCGGTTCGAGCGGCGTGAACACCGGCGTGGTGCCATCGCCGCCGCGGAACAGGGTCGCATGGCCGCCGGCCGCGGCCGCGGCGGCCCGGACCTGCGCGGCGGTGGCCTCGGTGCGCAGCCAGAACAGCTGCCCGGCCCAGTCGACCATGGCGGGTCCGGGGAGCTCGGGCGGCGCAGAGCCCGGCGGTAGCGAGATGCGCCACAGCGGCCCGGCCTCGTCGGCCAGGAAGGTCAGGGCGTGATCGCGCAGCCGGCCCCAGAAGCTGTCGTCCAGCGGGGTATCGCCACCGAGCGTGCGCGCCCCCGCGTCCACCGCCGACGCGGCCCCGGACAGGCGCAGCCAGGCCCGTTCGCCGTCGTGGGCCGCGCCCGTCACCGGTGCGCCGTCGCGCAGCGCGCGCTCGACCCGCGCGAACAGCTCCCCGGGCGCCAACTCGAGGCAGAGACTGCGCTCGGCCTCCGGCCGCGGCAGCACCTTGAGCGAGACGTCGAGCACCGCGCCGAGCGTGCCCAGCGCGCCCACCGTCAGCCGCGAGAGGTCATAGCCGGCGACGTTCTTGATGACCTCGCCGCCGAACCGCTCGATGGCGCCGTTGCCATCGACGATCCGGACACCGAGCACGTGATCGCGCACGGCCCCGGTGAACGGGCGGCGGGGACCGGACAGCCCGGCCGCAATGGCACCCCCCAGCGTGCCGCCGGGCGCGACACGCGGCGGCTCGAAGGCGAGCATCTGCCCGTTGTCCGCGAGCAGCGTCTCCAGTTCCTCCAGCGGTGTGCCGGCACGGGCGGTCAGCATCAGCTCGGTGGGTTCGTAGCTGAGCACGCCGCGGTGCGGGCGAATGTCCAGCGGTTCGCCCGCGACCGGATGGCCATAGAAGTCCTTGGTGCCGCCGCCGCGCAGCGCCAGCGGGGTGCCGGCCGCGGCCGCGGCCCGGACGCGCTCGGCGAGCTCCCGGCTGTGATCGGCGTCGCTGGTCACGGCCGGGTCAGAAGCGCTCGAGCTCGGGATGCGACAGTTGCCCCTGGTGGACGTGCATCGCGCCGAACTCCGCGCAGCGGTTGAGGGTGGGGATGGCCTTGCCGGGGTTCAGCAGGCCGGGCGGGTCGAACACGTGCTTGACGGCGAAGAAGGTCGCGCGCTCGGCGTCGCCGAACTGGATGCACATCTGGTCGATCTTTTCCACGCCGACGCCATGCTCGCCGGTGATGGTCCCGCCCTTCTCGACACAGAGCTCGAGGATGCGCGCGCCGAAGGCCTCGGCCTGCTCCAGCTCGCCCGGCCGGTTGCCGTCGTACAGGATCAGCGGGTGCAGGTTGCCGTCGCCGGCATGGAACACGTTGACCACGCCGAGCCCGTGCTCGCGGCCCATGTCCGCGATCCGGGTCAGCACCTCGCCGAGGTGCCGCCGCGGGATGGTGCCGTCCATGCAGTAGTAGTCGGGCGCGATGCGGCCGGCGGCGGGAAATGCCGCCTTGCGTCCGGCCCAGAAGCGCGCCCCCTCTTCGGCGTCACGCGCGATGCGCACCTCGCGCGCGCCGTGCTCGCGCAGCAGGGCCTCCACCCGCTGCGTGTCGGCGCGCACCTCCTCGGCGCCGCCGTCGAGCTCGCAGATCAGGATCGCCGCGGCGTCGACCGGGTAGCCGGCGTGGACGAAATCCTCGGCCGCCTGGATGGCCGGCCCATCCATCATCTCCAGCCCGGCGGGCACGATGCCCGCGGCGATCAGGGCGGCGACCGCGTCGCCGGCGGTGCCGGCGCTGTCGAAGGAGGCCAGCAATACCTGCTTCGTCAGGGGTTCCGGCAGCAGTCGCACCGTCGCCTCGAGGATCACGCCGAGCATGCCCTCCGAGCCATGGACCAGCGCCAGCAGGTCGTAACCGGGTGCATCGAGCGCCCGCGAGCCCACGGTCACGATCTCGCCCTCGATGGTGGCGAGCTTCACCTCGAGCACGTTGTGCACGGTGAGGCCGTATTTCAGGCAGTGCACGCCGCCGGCGTTCTCCGCGATGTTGCCGCCGATCGAGCAGGCGATCTGGGACGAGGGGTCGGGGGCGTAGTAGAGCCCGTGCGGTGCGGCCGCCTCGCTGATGGCGAGGTTGCGCACGCCGGGCTGGACCCGGGCCAGCCGCCGCTCCGGGTCCAGTTCCAGGATTCGGTTGAAGCGGGCCATCGACAGCAGCACGCCCTGCGGGTGGGGGAGGGCGCCGCCGGACAGGCTGGTGCCGGAACCCCGCGCCACCACCGGCACACCGAGCTCGTGGGCGATCGCCAGTACCGCCTGGACCTGGTCCTCGCTCTCGGGGATGGCGACCACCAGCGGCAGCTGCCGAAAGGCCGACAGACCATCACTCTCGTAGGCCCGGCGCTCTGCCTCCTCGATCACCAGTGCGTGCTCGGGCAGGGCGGCGCGCAATCGCTCGATCAGTTCCGGGGCGCGCACGGCGAAGGCCGTATCGTCGGTGTGGTAGGGGTGTTGCGCGCTCATGGACCGGTTCGCTCCGTGCTTGGCGATACGGTACCAGAATGCCCGCTACCGCCGCCTGCCGGAACCGGTCGCGGGCTCGCCACGGCGCCGCGCGGTCGCGTGGCGGCGCTACCGCGATGGGTATATATTGACAATTCGGGCACAGATGTTGCTCATTTTTTGACCAGCGAGGGGCGGTGCACCCGGCCGCGCAGGCGGCGACAACTCTTCCGATCCCGGGGCATCGCGAGCGGGGGCGGCCGCGGCCGTCCCCGGGCCCGGCAGCGCGGCCGTGCGGCCGCGCGCCCGGGCTTGCCCTGCCGAGGCGAGCGAGGGGGACTGACCAATGGATTCCAGCGCCTACCCGGACAAAGGCCGTGGCCGGGCACGGTTTCACGCGCCGGCCGCCGGGCCGCCGGCCGCCGCCCCAATGCCCGGCGGGGCACGCAGGAGCCCGGTCGCCGTGGCGCTGACGCTGGCGCTGAGTCTCGCCGCCGGGCCGGCCGCCGCGGCCGGCCTCGGCCGGATCGAACTGGACTCCGGCCTCAACGAGCGGCTCGACGCGCGCATCCCGCTCTACAACGCCGGCCAGTACCCCTCCGACGCGATCGAGGTCGGGCTGGCGTCGGCGGAGCGCTTCCGCGCGGCCGAGCTCGAGCGCCCACATGCCCTGACCGCATTGCGCTTCGAACTGGAGCCCGCAGCCTCCGGTGACGGCCACGTCATCCGCGTGCGCTCGCCGGACGTGATCGTCGAGCCGTTCCTGAGCTTCCTGGTCGCGGTCGACCTGCCCGACGGGCGCCTCGTGCGCGCCTACACCGTCCTGCTCGATCCGCCTTCGTTCGCGGGGGATTCGGGAACGGCGCAACCGGCGACAGCGGTCGCCGCCGATACACCGGCGCAGGGCGCCTCGCTGGAGGCGACGGGCGGTGCAGCGGCGATGGCGTCCCCGGCGGCCACGGTCACGGCGCCGGCGGCCACTCCGGATCGCTACGGCCCGGTGCCGCGCGGCAGCTCCGCCTGGCGGGTGGCAGAGCGCGTGCAACCGCCGGGGGTGAGCATCTACCAGACCATGGTTGCACTGCGCCGCGCCAATCCCGGCGCCTTCCGCGACGGCGACCTCGGCCAGTTGCGCGCGGGCGTCTGGCTCGACGTGCCCACGGCCGCGGAGATCGCGGCGATCCCGCAGGCGCGGGCGGTCGGGATCTACCGCCAGTACCTCGCCGACAACGGGGGCGCCGCGACCGCGACCTCGCCGGACACGGAGTCGAGCGCCGGCGGCGGCACGGCGACCACCGCCAGCGCGGCGGCGCCGGACGGCGAGCGGGCGGGGGCGGCCAGCCCGCCGAGCGAGTCGACCCCCGCGACCGCGGCGACGGCCGACGCGGTCGCCACGGCCGACGCGGCCGCCACGAACACGTCCGCGACCTCCGCGGGTGGCGGCATGACGGCGGCCGGGGACGTGGACCGCGCGCCGGCACCCGGCCCGCGGCTGGAGCAGGTGCGCACCGACATTGCCGGGCTGGAGGCCACGATCGCCGGGCTGCGCGCACGCGTCGATGGCGGGCTGACCGACCAGGCCGAGGGGATCGAGCAGTTGCGCGCGGCGCTGGCCAGTGTGCGCGGGGAACTGGTGACGCTGCGCGAGTCGCGGGCGGAACCGGCGCCGGTCGGGGGCACGCCACTCTGGGTGACCGGGCTGATTGCCCTTCTGGCCGCCGGCCTCGGCGGCCTGTTCGGCTTCGCACGCGGGCGCCGGGCCGGCAGTTCGGAGGCGCCCGGGGCGGCCACGGCGATGGCAGCGCCCGCGCCGGACGCGCGGGACGACCGGGAGTGGCCGGCGCCGGTCGCCGGCGAGCAGGGCCCGGACGCGGAGGAGCGGCCGGTCGTGGCAGCGGCCGAGCCGGCGCCGCAGTCCGAGACCGACGGCGACGACGCCGCGCTCGCCGACGCCGAGCCCGAGTTCGAGACGGGCCCCGAGCCGGCCGACGTCCCGGAGCCCGAACCGGAACCGGCGCCGGAAGCCGGCCGCGGTACCCGGGCGACCGACTGGATCGACCCCGAGGGGGTGACCGCGGAAGAGCCCGATTCCTATCAGTCGCTGGCCGATCTGTGTCTCGAGGCCGGCTGGGCCCGCGACGCGGAGGGGGTGCTGCGCGATGCCATCGAGCAGCGGGGCGACGGCCCGGCCTACCGGGCCGGCATCCTGGCGGCGCTGCATCACCAGGGCGCGGCGGAGACGTTCCGCGAGGAATTCGACCGCTACCGCGCCGTGGCCGCGGACGACGATCCGGCCTGGACCTCGGTGTTGCAGATGGGCCGCGAGCTGCTGCCCGGGGACCCGGCGTTCGGGGACGCGGCGAGCGCCGGCGCGACGCCGGCCGCGGACGAGGCCGTGGATGCGGAGCTCGAACTGGATGACTTCGAGCATGATCCGGCGTCGGACGAACTCGACGAGTTCGCCGCGGCCTCCGACCCGGCCGAACTCGACGATCTCGCCGACGCACTCGAGCCGGCCGAACTCGAGGACCTCGAGTCGGCGGACGCACCCGCGCGGGAGACCGGCGCGGACGCGGCAGGGGAGCCGGTGTCCGCGACGGCCCTGCCGTCGGGCGACGAGCCGCCGGCGGCGAACGCCGACGAGGGCGCGCGCCCGGAGCGGCAGCCGGAAGCGTTCGGCGACGAGGCCGACGGCGAACCGGAGTTCGAGCTGCCGCTCGATCCCGAGGCCGAGCCGCGGGGCGCGGCGACCGGCGAGCCCGACGAGGAGGAGTGGCCGGAGCTGGACCTGGACGACGAGGCGACCGCGGGCGGGGACTCCCCCGACGCCGTGGAGGCGCCCGCCGCAGGGCCCGAGCCACGTGCCGGGTCCGAGCCGGTGCCGTTTCCGGGGGCCGCCGCGGACGTGCCCGGCGGTGACCCGGACGACCCTGCCGCCCCGCTGCCGAGACTCGACACCGGGGCCGGGGACGATGCCGGGGCCGGCCAGTCGGCGCCGGGCCCGGCGGAGGCCGAGGGCGACGCCGGGGCCGACGGGGACTTCAACCTGTCGCTGGCCCGCGTCTACCTGAAGGCGGGCTGGGCGCGCGATGCCGAGGCGGTGCTGCGCGAGGCGATCGCCCAGCGCGGCGACGAGCCGGCCTACCACGCGTGCCTGCTCGAGGCCCTGTTCCAGGCCGAGGCGCGCAACGAGTTCCTGGAGGCGTTCGACGACTACCGCGCCATCGCCGCGGATGACGACCCCGACTGGGACGAGGTTCGGCGCATGGGGCGAAGCCTGTGGCCGACCCACGAGGCGTTTGCCGACCCGCGGCCCGGTACCGAGCCGCCGACAGCGGCGACCGATGCCGCGCCCGGGGAGGAGGACGCCCCGGCGGAGGCGGACGCCGAGCTGCCGCGCAAGTGGCGGCGCGCCTGACGCGGCCGGATCGCTCCGCTCCCGGCCTCCGCCGCTGCTGTGCCGAACGGGACGGTCCCCGAACCCGGCCGCGTCTGACTCGCTGCCGGTCGCCCCGGCGGCACCCTCGAGGCGAATGCTGACCGGTTTCGCGGGCCGGTTCACGGCGCCGTGGTATGCGACTTGCATCTATTACCAGTCCCGGAAGACCCGTTGCAGGGCCCGGTCCGCGGCCATGGGCCGCCGCCCGGGCAGCCGGCGACTGGAGTGGACGAGATGGTTGCGACCACCCCCCTCGATGAAGGGCTGCTGCTGCGCCTGCGGGAGATGCTGCCGCGCGAGCAGCCGCGTTCCCGACCCGTACCGCAGTTTCGGCCCCTGGCCGGGACGGAGGCGCCGGCCTGGTTCGGCCGGGGCGGGGCCCCGGCGGCCACGGCGGTGCCGGCCGCGGATCCGGTCGCGGCCGACGAGCCGGTGGCCCTGCTGGAGCAGCTGGTGGAGCGGCTGTCGCGTCACAGCCGGGCCTTCGGCTGCGTCGACTGGCTCGACGACAGCGCCCAGGAACTGCAGCAGGCACGCGAGCTGGCCAGCATGCTGGCGGCCCGGGAGGTGCAACTGCTGGCCGGGCTGGAACGCCTGGCCGGGGCCTGCGCCAGCGACCCCGAGGGCAGCGAGGCGCTGGGTACCCGGATGGCTGAGACTGCCGCCCGCCTGCCCGCGCACACCGCCCGCATCGAGCGCGCGCTCGACGAGTTCCACCGCTTCGAGGCCGGGCTGATTCGCGACGACATGCGCGCCCGCCGCGCCGAGTGCGAACTCGAGGCCCGGCGCTTCCGTGAACTCGCCGAGCTGGCCGATTCGCTGCGTGCGCAGTTGTCACGGCGGCGCTTCCCGGCCCGGTTGTTCGGCCGCGGCCTGTCGGCCGAGCGGCGCCGGGCGATGGCGCAGCGCCTGCGCGAACTCAGTCGGCGCAGCCGCAGTCGGTACCGGTTCATCGAGGAGCCCGAGCTGCTCCGCTGGCTCGACGGCATCGTCGAGGCCGGGCTGCACCTGTCCGAGGAGGCCTGGCTGGAGGAGCTGCAGGAGGCACGGCTGCTCCTGCTCCAGCTGCTCAACGTCTACTGCCTGCAGGACCGCCTGCCCGCGACCGAGCTGGCGGCCCAGGTCCTGCTGCGCGCGGACGCCCACGAGCGGCTGGAGTACTGCCCCGATTGCGAGGACTACCTCGCCCGCTACCTCGGGCGGCGTCGGCGCGAGATGTTCGGGGGTGGCGGCGGCCTGGCGGTCGACCGGCTGGCCCGCTTCCAGCGCGTGCGGGAGCTGCTGACCGAGGAATACCTGAGCCGCGCCTGCGGCGGCTGAGCCGGCGGGACCGGCGGTCGATTCGCCCGATTGGCGTCGAACGGCGCGCATCTCCTGCCCGAAGGCCCGAATTTCCGCGAAAATCGTTGAACCTCGCGCGTGGCCCTGCAGCCGCTGCGGACCCGGTCCGCGCGGGCGCGGGTGCTGGCATCGCCGGCCGCGCGCGGGCACCATGATGCGGCGGCCGCACCGGCGCGGCGGCCGGCTCCCCGGCGACCTCCGGAATTCGGCGCGACACGATCCCATGATGATCGCCAGATGCGGTAGCGAAGCAGGCGGGCCGACCGTCGCCGTGCCGGCCGGGTCGCCGCGCCCGTGAGCGCGCGCCGCTGGGGCCCGGTGGCCGCCGTGGCCGGGTGGCAGGTGGCGGCCTCGCTGTGCTTCTACAGCGTGTTCGCGGCGACCGCCTATTTCCGCGACGCGTTCGAGATCTCGCGCACGCTCGTGGGCGTGCTGGTGACGGTCGCGATGGTCGGCTACACCGTGAACCTGTTCCCGAGCGGGGCAGCGGTCGACGGCTTCGGCGAGCGCCGCGTGATGCTGGGCGGCCTGCTCGGGCTGTCGGCAACGGCGGCCCTGGTCGGGCTGGCGCCCAACTACGGTTTGCTGCTGGCGGCCGTGTTCCTGCTCGGTGCCTTCTATGCGACCGCCATGCCGGCCTCCAACCGGGGCATCGTCAACACTGCACCGCCCGGCCGCGCGGGCCTCGCCATGGGGCTGAAGCAGATCGGCGTCACCCTCGGCTCTGCCCTGGCCGCGATCATCATCGCCGCTGTGGCCGCGCTCGTGCTGTGGCGCTGGGGCTTCGGCGCGATCGCCGCGCTGGGCCTGCTCTATGCCCTCTACTTCCGGGTCAGCTACCGTGGCAGCGACGGCCACGGGCGCTGGGCCATGCCGGATCTGGCCCGCCTGCGCGGCAACCGGGCCTACGGGCGGCTGGTGCTCGCGGGCGGGTTCCTCGGCGCCGGCGTGTTCACCACGGTCGGCTATTCGCTGCTCTATGCCAATGAGGCCGCCGGCCTGTCGGCTGCCGCGGCCGGCGTGGTGCTGGCCGGGGTGCAGACGACCGGCAGCCTGGGCCGGCTGTGGGCCGGGATGCTGGCCGACCACCTGGGCCGGGGACGTGGCGCCGCCATCGCGACGGCGGGTCTCACCGGCTGCGCCGGCCTGCTGTGCCTCGCGCTTGCGCTGGGGCCACACCCGGTCGCCGCGGTCGCCCTGCTGCTGGGGATCGGGCTGACGACCCTGGGGGCCACGGGGGTCTACTACTCGTGCCTGACGGAACTGGTCGGGCCGGGGGAGGTCGGGGCCGCCACCGCCGGCGGGCAGACCGCGATCAACATCGGGGGCATGCTGGCGCCGCCCGTATTCGGTTATCTCGCCGACACGGCGGGCTACCCCGCAGGCTGGCTGCTGCTCGCGGCCTGCGGCTTCGCGGCCGCGGGCCTGGTCCTCGCCATTGCACGCGGAGCCGGGTGAGTGCGCGGCGGCCCGCGTTGTGCGCGGGCGGTCACCGGACTATGCTGTGTCCGTCTCGTGATACGGGAGACCGGCAGCTGCGGCCCTGGACGGCCAGGATCGCTGTCGGCGGGACTTGCGGCGCATCGCGCCGGCAACCCAACAGCGGGAGGTGTGCAATGCTTGCAAGAACGTTCCGGGTCGGGGTATCGGCCCTGTTGCTGTCGATCGGGATGCTGGGCCCGTCCACCGCGGCCCTCGCCCAGGACACGATCACGATTGGTTCGGCCATTTCCCTGAGCGGGAAATACTCCACCAACGGCGGGCATACGCAGAAGGGCTATGACCTGGCCGTGGAAATGATCAACAAGAACGGCGGTGTCGATGTCGGGGGCAAGAACTACAAGCTCGACGTCAAGTACTACGACGACGAGTCGACGCCAGCGCGTGGCACCGAGCTGGCCGAGCGCCTGATCAGCCAGGACGGTGTGAAGTTCATGCTCGGGCCGTACTCGTCCGGCATGACCAAGGCGATCGCGCCGGTCACCGAAAAGCACAAGATCCCGATGGTCGAGGCGAACGGTGCCTCGCGCTCGCTGTTCACGCAGGGTTACGAGTACCTGTTCGCGGTCCTTTCGACCTCCGAGCAGTACCTCGCCAGTGCCATCCAGCTGGCAGCGGAGACTTCGGACAACCTCGGCAAGAAGCCGTCCGAGATCAACGTCGCGATGGCGTTCGAGAACGACCCGTTCTCGCAGGACATCCGTGCCGGTGTCACCGAGGATGCGAAGAAGCACGGCATGAACATCGTCATCGACGACGAGCTGCCGCGTGAGCTGAACGACATGTCGGCGACGCTGACCAAGGTCAAGGCGCTGAAGCCCGATGTGCTGGTCGTGTCCGGCCATGCGAAGGGTGCGGCGACCGCGATCCGCCAGATGGAGGACATGCGCGTCAATGTGCCGATGCTGGCGATGACGCACTGCGATTCCGCGCAGATCATCCAGAAATTCGGCGATGCCGCCGAGTACACCCTGTGCGCGTCGCAGTGGGCGCCCTCATTGAGCTACTCGGACGACCTGTTCGGCTCGGCATCCGACTTCGCCAAGCTGTTCGAGGAGACCTACGGCTACGCGCCCCCCTATCAGGCCGCGGAATCGGCTGCCGCGGTGCAGGTATTCGCGGACGCCTTCGAGCGTGCGGGCTCGCTGGATCCGAAGAAGGTGCGCGACGCACTGGCCGCGACCGACATGCAGACCTTCTACGGCAACATCAAGTTCGACAAGACGGGCAAGAACATTGCCAAGCCGATGGTGCTGTACCAGGTCCAGGATGGCGAGTACAAGGTCGTGGCGCCCACACGCTGGGCCGCGGCCGAGCTGATCCACCCGATGCCGAAGTGGTCGGAACGGTAAGTCCGACTTGAGGATCGACGCAGTCTGCGGGCCGCAGCCGTGCTGCGGCCCGCAGGCCGCCCCTGAGCCGGTTGCCCGGTGCCGCCCCTGGCGGGCGGTCCCTGAGCGCGGACCGACACGATTCGACCCCGGGGCAGATCACATTCCATGAGCAACATCGACATCCTCGTCCAGGCCCCGATCTTCAACCTGCAGTTGATCATCGAGGGCCTGCTGATCGGCGCGATCTTCGCGCTTGCCGCGTACGGACTGGCGCTGGTCTGGGGCGTGATGAATATCATCAATGTCTCGACGGGCGAGTTCGTGATGCTCGGCGGCTTCGTCGCCGTCTATTTCCACCAGCTCGGAATTCACCCGATCTATGCCGTTCCGGCAGCGGCGGTTTTGCTGTACCTGGTCGGGTATCTGCTCTATCGCGTGGTGGTGTTCCGCATCATCGGCCGTGACATGTTCATTTCGATCCTGGCCACGTTCGGCCTGTCGATCATCCTGCAGCAGCTGATGAACCAGGTATTCGGTCCCGACGTGCGTACCGCCGACGCCGGCATGGGCACCCAGTACCTGTTCGGGAGCCAGATCACGGTCTCGGAGATCAAGGTCGTCGCTTTCGTGCTGGCCATCGTGGTCGGTGCGCTGCTGGCGTGGTTCCTGAAGTTCTCGCGTCTCGGTCAGGCGATCCGTGCGACGGCCCAGGATGCCCGCGCGGCCCGGGTGCTCGGCATCGACACGGACCGCGTGTACGCCCAGACCTTTGCCCTCGCTGCCGCGATCTGCGGCTCGGCGGGCGCGCTGGTTGCGATGGCCTACACGGTCCATCCATATTTCGGCCTGCCGTACACGGTCCGCTCGTTCATGATCGTGGTCGTCGCCGGTCTCGGCAATCTCCCGGGCGTGATCATCGCCGGCATGACACTCGCCATCGCCGAGATCTACGCGGGGTTCGTGCTGGGCACGCAGTTCCAGCTCGCGTTCGTTTTCGGGTTGCTGGTGGCCGTGCTCGTCTGGCGCAGCCAGCGCCTGAAGCGCAAGCGGCAATTCCTCGAATAGCCACGACGATGCGTGGCGAGGTGCGGGCAACGAGAGAGAGAACGACCTGATGAATCTCACCGCAAGGCGTCTCATCCTGTACGGCGCGATCCTGCTGTTCGGCATCGCCGGACCCCATCTCTTTCCTGCCTATCTGCAGCAGATGGCCAGCCTCTGGCTGTTCATCGTGTTCGCACTGAGCTGGGACGTCTGCGGCGGGCAAATGGGCTACAACTCGTTCGGCAACGTGTTCTTCCTGGGCCTGGGGATGTATGCCTGCGCCGTCACGCAGGTGAGCGTGTCGTACGAGGTCGCGGAATATACCTCGGCGCGGGGTGGCAGCGCCGACTTCGAGTTCACGGCTGCCGAATGGCTGACCGGGCTGTTCCTCGGCCTCCCGGTAGGGGCGTTGCTTGCAGTCCTGTCCGCGGTGGTATTCGGGATGTTCATCCTCTCGATCCGTGGTCACTACTTCGCCATCTGCACGCTGGGTCTGGGGATCGCGGCCGGTGAGCTCGCCGCCGGCTGGGACTGGATTGGCGCCGGTTCGGGGATGACCACCCCGATGTCGCCCCCCGCGCTCGGCGATACCAACGTGCTGCTGTACTACCTGGCGTTCCTGCTCGCCGTCGCCGCCTTCCTGTTCTTCCGCTGGCTCTATACGACGCGCTTCGGTCTCGCGATCAATGCCATCCGCGACGGTGAGGAGAAGGCCGAGGCAATGGGCCTGCGGACGACGCGGATCAAGGTTACCGCGTGGGCATTCGCGGCCCTGTTCCTCGGCATTGCCGGGGGGATCTTCGGCAATCTGAAGACCTTCATCGATCCCATCGACGTCGCCTTCTCGGGTGCGACCTTCGGCGTCTGGATGGTGCTGATGGCCATCCTCGGCGGCAAGGGCACGCTCTGGGGCCCGGTCATCGGTGCCGTGATCTTCCAGGTCATGAAGGAGCTGTTCTGGACCTATCTGCTCGGCTGGCAGATGGTGGCGCTCGGCCTGCTGATCGTGCTGATCGTCGTGTTCTTCCCCACCGGCATCCTCGGCTACCTGCGCGAACGATTCCCGGAGCGCTTCGGCCGTGGCGCCGACGAGTCGCACCTGATGGGCAAGGGCGCGGGAGAGACCCGATGAGCGCCATGCTCGAGGTCGAGGGTGTCACCAAGTCGTTCGGCGGCGTCGTCGCCAACAACGACATCAGCCTCGAGGTCGCCGAGGGCAGTATCGTCGGCCTGATCGGGCCGAACGGCTCGGGCAAGACCACACTGTTCTCGTCGATCGTCGGCTATCACCCGATCGATGCAGGCTCGATCCGCTTCGAGGGCCGGGAGCTGTCGCGTCTCCGCGTGCCGGAGGTCGCCCGCTGCGGCCTGCTGCGCACGTTCCAACAGACGCACATCTACGCCGACATGACCTGCACCGAAAACATGGTGATCAGCGCCGGCATCCGCAAGGCCGGTGTACTCGACCTGTTCCGCGGACACACTCGAGAGATCACGGAGCGTTCCGGCGAGCTGCTGGAGTTCGTGGGACTGTATGAGAAGCGCCGCGAGCGTGCCGGTGCACTGTCGTTCGGCCAGCAGAAGCTGCTGGAGTTCGCGATGGCGCTGATGAACGAGCCACGCATGCTGATGCTCGACGAGCCGACTGCCGGCATCAATCCGACGCTCATCAACGGCCTGATCGATCGCCTGATGCGAGCGAATCGAGAGTTGGGCGTCACGCTGTTCGTGATCGAGCACAACATGCGCGTGATCATGAACCTGGTGCAGCACGTCTACTGCCTCGCCCATGGGGAGCTGCTGGCGGATGGCACCCCCGAGCAGGTGCAGAATGATCCGCGCGTGCTCGACGCCTATCTGGGGGCTTCGTGATGAGCGGTAACGACCGGCAGCAAGACGAAGGCCAGCCGTCGGACGTCGCGGCGGGGGCGGGCACGCTCTCGGTCGACGAGGTCGCGCGCCAGGCCCAGGCGATCTCGGCAGAGGTACCGCCGAAATCCGACCTGGACCGCCTCGCCGGCGAAACCTTCCTGGCGATCGACGACCTGCGGGCGGGCTATGGCCGCATGGAGATCCTGCACGAGTTCTCGCTCCGCGTTGGCAAGGGGCAGTCCCTGTGCCTGGTGGGCCCGAACGGGGCGGGCAAGTCGACTGTCCTGCATTCGATCTTCGGCTTTACCAATATCTACTCCGGCAGCGTCACCGTGGACGGGAAAGAGGTGACGAAACTGAGCCCGGAGGACAAGCTGCGCGACGTCGGCATCGCCTACGTGTTGCAGGACAACTCGGTGTTCCCCGACATGACGGTCGAGGAGAACCTGCTGATGGGCGGTTACCTGATGCCGAAACCGTCCGAGGCGAAGGCGGCGGCCGAGAAAGTGTTCGAGAAATACGATCGCCTGGCCCAGCGGCGCAGCCGGCCGGCACGCGTGCTCTCGGGCGGCGAGCGTCGGTTGCTCGAGATCTCGCGCGCCCTGGTCATGGACCCGGACATACTGCTGGTCGACGAGCCATCGATCGGGCTCGAGCCGCGGTTCATCTCGATGGTGTTCGAGATCCTCGGCGACCTGCAGCAGACCGAGGGCAAGACCATCGTCATGGTCGAGCAGAATGCGAAGAAGGGACTCGAGTTCGCCGACATCGGGTACGTGCTGGTGTCGGGACAGCTGGCCCTGGCCGGCAGCGGCGACGAGCTGCTGGACGATCCGGAGGTGGGCAAGCTGTTCCTCGGGGGGTGATCGGCGGCAGGCCGGTCAGCCCTGCGGCAACGACGCCAGTCCGCGCGTGCGGGCCGCCGCGGGGAACACCGAAAAGCGCCGAAAACACCGGCGAGAGCGAGGGGAGCCGCGGGGAAATTCGCGGCAGGTGCGCCTTTTTTCGACGGCGATGCGTGTGCAAACGAGGGCGACCGGTCCCGGATTGCGTGCGCATCCGCCCGCGCCGGGGACGCGGCAACGATCGATTCCCGACCTTTCGGAGGCCGCGGCCTTCCCGCCCTGACGCGCCCCCGTGCCCTGATGTGCGTGGTTGGCCGCAGGCCAGGCAGATACCGAGCAATGGGAGCGAGACATGCCCCACTACCGCCTGATCAGCTTCGACCTGTGCCCGTTCGTGCAGCGCAGCCAGGTCATGCTGCGCGAGAAGGGCGTCGAGTTCGACCTCGAGTATATCGACCTGTCGAACAAGCCGGGCTGGTTCCTCGAACTGTCCCCGACCGGCAAGGTCCCGACCCTGGAGGTCACCACCGATGAGGGCGAGCGGGTGGTGCTGTTCGAGTCGCTGGTGATCAACGAGTACCTCGAGGAGGCCACCGACGGCCGGCCGATGTTCCCGCAGGAGCCGCTCGCGCGGGCCCGCGCCCGCGCCTGGATCGAGTTCAGCACTGCGCTGCTGCGCGACTGCTTCAAGCTGACCGCAGCCGAGGACGAGGAGGCGTTGGCGCCCGTGCTCGCGCGCGTGCGCGAAAAACTCGATCGGCTGGAGCGGGAACTCGGCGAGGGGCCGTACTTCCTGGGTGCGGACCTGTCGCTGGTCGACGCCGCGTTCGTGCCGGCGCTGCAGCGGCTGAAGTTCGCCGACGAACTGTACCCGGAGATGGCCCTGTTCGGCGAGGCGCGGCCGCGGGTGACGCACTGGTGGCAGGCGCTCGAGGCCCGGCCCTCGGTACCGGCCTCGGCCCCGGCCGACCTGCGCGCGCGCTTCGAGCAGATGATCGCCCGCGACCGGGGCGGCTACCAGAGCCTGCTCGGCGCGCGGACGGGCGCGCAGCGCTCCTGACGCCGCCACGCCCGGGCTCGGAGTCACCGTCGGTTCGGCACGGCGCCGGATCGGATCCCCGGGCGTGGGCGCCGGCGTCGGCATCCGCTGCGGCGCGGGCGGCTGCCCCGGCCGCCGGGTACCGGCGCGGAGGGCGGGGGAGCGCGCGCCGGTCGCGCCCCCGGTTCATGCTTTGAGTTGCGTTCGCCCGCGCCCGGCCCGCCCGGGGACCGGTCGCGGGCCGGCGTTCCATTCGCAGTGGGGAGACAGGCAGGGTGACGCTCGAGTTCGGGGTCGCGGCCGCGGTACTGCTGGCGGGCGCGCTGCATGCCGGCTGGAACACGCTGGTCAAGACGGGCGGCGACCGCACGGCGACCTTCGTCCTGATCATGCTCGGCGCGGGCCTGGCCTGGCTGCCGGTCGGCCTGCTGCGGGGACTGCCCGATCCCGCCAGCTGGCCCTTCCTCGCCGCCTCGGTGTTCATCCACCTGTTCTACTCGGCGTTCCTGCTCGCCGCCTACCGCCACGGCGACCTGAGCCAGGTGTACCCGATCGCGCGCGGCAGCGCGCCGGCGCTGGTCGCGATCGGCGCCTGGCTACTGGCCGGCGAGGCCCTCACCGTGGCGCAGTCGGCCGGCGTCGCGGTGGTGTGTCTCGGCATCCTCAGCCTGGCATGGCGCCGGCGCGACCGGCGCACGGAGGGGCACGGCGTGGTCTTCGCCCTGCTCACCGGCATGACCATCGGCGGCTACGTCCTGTCGGACGGCCTGGGCGTCCGCCGCGCGGGCGATCCGCTGACCTACATCGCCTGGCTGTTCGTGCTCCAGGGGCTGGCGCTGGTGCCGTTCGGCCTGTGGCTGCGCCGTGGCGCGCTCGGTGCGGCGTGGCGGTCGAGCTGGTTGTCGGGCTTGTGCGGCGGCGTGATTGCGTCGCTGTCCTATGGCATCGCCGTCTGGGCGATGGGACTGGGGCCGATGGCCCATGTCACGGCATTGCGCGAGACCTCGGTGCTGATCGCGGCCCTGATCGGCACGCGCCTGCTCGGTGAGCCGTTCGGGGCGCGGCGGGTCGTCGCGGCGGCAATGGTGGCCGGCGGCGCGGTGACGCTGCAGCTGGCGGGTGCGGGCTGAACGCCGGGCCGCCCCTCAGATGCCGCGGTCGCGCAGCTGCTCGCCGCGCTCGGCCAGCAACCGGTCCAGCCAGTCCGGGTCCATCTCGGGCACCGACGACAGCAGCAGGTCCGTGTAGTCGTCGTGGGGCGGGGTGAAGATGTCGTCCTTGGGGCCCGCCTCGACGATCCGGCCATTCTTCATGACGACGACCTCGTCGGCGATCGCGCGCACGGTGGCCAGGTCGTGCGTGATGAACATGTAGCTGAGACCGAGCTCCTCCTGCAGCCGGATCAGCAGGCGCAGGATCCCTTCGCCGACCAGCTGGTCGAGGGCGCTGGTGACCTCGTCGCAGATGATCAGCTCGGGCTCGGCCGCCAGCGCGCGCGCGATGCAGATGCGCTGCTTCTGGCCGCCGGAGAGCTCGGTGGTCAGGCGGTCGATGAATTGCCCCGGCTCCAGCTCGATCTGCTCGAGCAGTTCGCGTATGCGCGCATCGCGCTCCTTGCCGTCGTAGTCGAGGTAGAATTCCAGCGGCCGGCCGATCACGTCGCGCACCCGGTGTTTCGGATTCAGCGCCGTATCCGGCATCTGGTTGATCATCTGGGTGCGCCGCAACTGGTCGCGCGAGCGGTGTCGATAGTCGGCGGGCAATTCGTTTCCGTCGTAGATGATGCGGCCGGCCCGCGGCGGCAGCAGCCCGGTGATGACGCGCGCGGCCGTGCTCTTGCCCGAACCCGACTCGCCCACCACGGCCACGGTGCGCTTGCGCGGGACCTCGAAGGTGATGTCGGACAGCACCTCGACGTCGCCGTAGGCCGCGGTCACGTGGTCGACCCGCAGGATCGGGCGCGCGTCGGGCTCGGGCGCACTGGCGTCCTTCTGGAGCTGGCGCACGGCCAGCAGCGCGCGCGTGTATTCCGCCTGCGGCTCGGCCAGCATGCCGCGCGTCGAGCCCTCTTCGACGAGATCGCCATTGCGCATGACCATGATGCGGTCGGCCATCTGCGCGACTACGGCAAGGTCGTGGGTGACATAGATGGCGGCGGTGTCGAACTGCTCGACGATGTCCTTGATCGCCGCCATCACCTCGATCTGGGTGGTCACGTCGAGTGCAGTTGTCGGTTCGTCGAACACGATCAGGTCCGGCCGGCCGGCCATCGCCATGGCCACCATCGCTCGCTGCAGCTGTCCGCCGGATACCTGGTGCGGATAGCGAAAGCCGATGGTCTTCGGCTCGGGCAGATGCAGCCGCTCGTAGAGATCCTTTGCCGCGGCGGCGGCTTCGCTCTCCGACATCAGGTCATGGTAGACGGGTGCCTCGACGTACTGGTCGATCAGCCGGTGCGCCGGGTTGAAGGCGGCCGCGGCGGACTGGGCGACGTAGGCGATGCGGCTGCCGCGCAGGCGGCGGCGCTTCTCCTCGGACGCCTTCATCAGGTCGATGCCGTCAAACCAGATCTCGCCGCCGCTGAGGCGGCAACCGTCGCGCGCGAAGCCGAGCGCGGCGAGGCCGATCGTGGACTTGCCCGCGCCCGACTCGCCGATCAGCCCGAGGACCTCGCCGCGGTGCAGCTTGAGATCGACGCCGTGGACGATCTCGAGCCATTGTTCCTCGGCCCGGCCCTCGATCCGCAGGCCCTTCATCTCGAGCAGCAGCTCGCCCTTGCGGGAGTTGCCATTGCCGCTCCGGTTTGCGCTTGCACTCATGGCCCGATCTCCCCGCTCATTCCTTGAGCCCGCTGGCCTGGTGCAGGAACCAGTCGACGACGAAGTTGACCGACACGGTCAGCAGCGCGATCGCGGCTGCGGGCACCAGCGGCGTGGGCAGCCCGAAGGAGATCAGCGTTGCGCTCTCGCGCACCATCGAGCCCCAGTCCGCGGTCGGCGGCTGGATGCCGAGGCCGAGGAAGCTGAGCGCACTGATGAACAGGAACACGAAACAGAAGCGGAGTCCGAATTCCGCGGCCAGCGGTGCCGCGATGTTGGGCAGGATCTCGTGGCGGATGATCCACCACAGGCCCTCCCCGCGCAGTTTCGCCACCTCGACGAAGTCGAGCACACCGACATTCATGCCGACCGCGCGGGTCAGGCGGAACACGCGTGTCGACTCGAGCACCGCGATCACCACGACCATGTTGAAGATCGAGGTTCCGGTGATCGTCAGGATCAGCAGGGCAAAGATCAGCGGCGGGATGGCCATCAGGATGTCGACGATGCGCGACAGCCCCTGGTCGGTCCAGCCGCCGAGGACGGCGGCCAGCAGTCCGAAGACGGTCCCGAGCGTGAATGCCAGGGCCGTGGTCAGGAAGGCGATGCCGACCGTGTTGCGGGCACCGAAGATCACGCGGGTGAGCACGTCGCGCCCGATCTGGTCGGTGCCCAGCAGGAACTCGCTGCCGATGGGCAGCCCCGGCGCGCCCACGACCTCGGTCTCGCCGTAGGGCGCAACCAGTGGCGCGAACAGGCCGGAAAGCAGAATGATCGCGATCACGCCCATGCCGAACCAGGCGGTCGGTGGCGCCGTGCGCAGGACCTTCCTCAGATTGTGCAGCCGACTGTTCATGAGCCCGTCCCGTCAGCGCGGATGCCGCAGGCGAGGGTTGCTGAGGATGGACAGGATGTCCGCCAGCAGGTTGAGGGCGATATAGGTCACCGCGAACACCAGGCAGGAGATCTGCACCACCGGCATGTCGCGTTTCGATACAGAGTCGACGAGCAGCTCGCCCAGACCCGGGTAGGTGAACACCACCTCGACCACGACCACGCCGACGATCAGGTAGGCGAGGTTGATCGCGATCACGTTGATGATCGGGGCCAGCGCATTCGGCAGGGCATGCCGGAGAATGATCCGGCCACGGCGCAGGCCCTTGAGGCGGGCCATCTCAATATATGGACTTGCCATCAGGTTGATGATGGCCGCGCGCGTCATGCGCATCATGTGGGCCATCGTGACCAGCGTCAGGGTCACGGCCGGCAGCAGCAGGATGTAGAGCCGCTCGAAAAAGGTCGTGTCCGGGTTGACGCGTGCGATGGCCGGCAGCCATCCGAGCTCGACCGCGAAGATCAGGATCAGGATGTAGGCGGCGAGGAACTCGGGCGAGGAGATCGCGGTCAGTGCCGCCACGTTGATGGAGCGATCGAAGATGCTGTTGCGGTACAGGGCTGCCAGGATGCCGAACGTGAGCGCGATCGGCACCGCGATCACCGCCGCGTAGGCGGCCAGGAACAGCGTGTTGTAGATACGCGGCCCGAGCAGTTCGGTGATCGGCCGCTGGTTGGCGAACGAGCGGCCCAAGTCGAGCTGCACGATGTCGCCGAGCCAGTGGAAGTAGCGCAGGTAGGCCGGCTGGTCGAGACCGAGTTCCTTGCGGAACGCGGCCACCGTCTCCGGGGTCGCCGACTGGCCGAGCACCGCCTGGGTGAAATCTCCCGGCAGCAGTTCCACCGCCAGGAAGATGATCAGCGAGACGACGAACAGGGTGAGGAGGCCCAGCGCAAGGCGCTGGGCCACCATCTTGGCAATCTGTGCCATCGCTACGCTTGTCGCCGGGTCGTGCGCGGGTCGCGGTTCACGCGAACCACCAACGCTCGGCAAACTTCATGCCGTCGAGGTTCCAGTTCCCGGCGAGTGTACCGTCGTGCCGTACCGATTTGCTGGTCGCGAACACATAGTTGGCGAACATCGGCACAACCACGCCGCCGTCGTCCCGGACGATGCTCTGCATCTCGGCATACATCTCGGCACGCTTTTCCTGGTCGAGTTCGGCGCGCGCCTCCTTCAGCAGCTTGTTGAAACGGTCGTGCTTCCAGAACGTGTCGTTCCAGTCGGCATCGGCCGCGTAGGCCGTGGTGAACATCCAGTCCGCGGTCGCGCGGCCGCTCCAGTAACACGCGCACCAGGGCTTGTTCATCCACACGTCGGACCAGTAGCCGTCATCGGGCTCGCGCACGACATTGATGGTGATGCCGGCGCGGGCGGCATGCTCCTTGTAGAGCACGGCGGCGTCGACGGCACCCGGGAAGGCCGCGTCGGCGGCGCTGAGGTCGACCTTCAGGCCCTCGGCCCCGGCCTTCTTCAGGTGCCACTTGGCCTTCTCGGGATCGTAGGTGCGCTGTTCGAGATCGGCATGGAAGCGATTGCTGGGCGAGATCGGGTTGTCGTTGCCGATCCGGCCGTGGCCGCGCAGGACCGAGTTCAGTACCTGTTCACGGTCCAGCGACAGCTTCAGGGCCATGCGGATATTGTTGTCGTCGAACGGCGCCGTGTCCGTACGCATCGGGAAGGTGTAGTGACGGAAGCCGACGACTTCCTCCACCTTGGCGTTCGGCCGCTGCTTGAGCAGGTTCACGGTCTTGAGGTCGACGCGGTCGATCAGGTCGACCTCGTCCGTGATCAGCGCGTTGGTGCGCGCGGAGGCATCGATGATCGACAGGATCTCGACCTCGTCGAAGTGCGCGCGGTCCGACTTCCAGTAATTCGGATGGCGTTTGAGGAATGCGCGCTCGCCGGGCTCCCAGTGTTCGATCACGTAGGGGCCGGCGCCGATTCCGGCGGTTGCGTCGATCGTGCCATCACCCGTGTCGGGCTGGATGGCGATGTGGTAGTCCGACGCGACGTACATGAAATCGGCATTGGCGGCATTGAGTTTGAAAACGACCCTGTACTTTCCGTCCTTCTCGATGCTGTCAACCTGCTCGAGCAGCGAGCGTGCCGGTGACTTGGTTTCGCCGCGATGATGGTTGAACGAGGCAATGACGTCGTCCGCGGTGACCTCCTTGCCGTTGTGGAACTCGACGCCCTTGCGCACGTTGATTACCCACGTTTTCGCGTCATCGGTCTCCCAATTCTCGGCGAGCTCGGGACCGATCTCGCCGGTCTCGATTACCTCGCCGAGATGATTGTTGAACGTGAAGTTCGTGCTGATGATGTGGTCGTTCTCGTAAGTCGCCGGATCGAGTGAATCGGTCGTGGAGCCGTGGCCGATGGCCACCCGGAGGCGACCTCCCTTTTTCGGCGCGGCGAATGCGGGCTTGCCGATGACGCCGGCAGCCAGGGTGGTCGCGCCGAGCGCCGCGGCGCCCGCAAGGAACTGGCGCCTCGAGATCCGCCGCTCGAGAAACAGTCGTTCGAGTTCGTTGTATTTCATGGTTTTGGCCCCGTTATTTTCTGGTGGTCAGTTTCCGGGTTGGCGATCGATGCGTGTCAGCAGACGCACTGGCAGACTTTGCCTTCACGTCGGCATGACGGCGTGTACGGGATCGGGGGGTCCTGATTGTGCGAGCTTGTTGTCGGGGGCGCAGGGCGGCCGCAAACATTCGACGCCACCTCCATCGCGTGCGCGAGTGCCGATGCGTGAGGCATCTCGACTTCCCCGGAACAGGGCAGGGATCCTGTGCCCGGAAACCCGCCGCTGCGTGCTTCCGCAACACCGAATACCGGCCCGGATGATTGACTGGCCGTGTGCATTCCGCGAAGCGCGGGATGGAAACCCCCGATCCCGCTGCACCCGGCGACCCGGTCACTGCGGTCGCAAACAGTAAAGGCGAGAACAGTGCCGATTGCAAGTCCGGCGCCGGGCGGCCGGTTGTCAATCGTGCGCTCCGGACGGTCGCCGACCGGGCGCATGCGCACCCCTCGTTGCGGCCCGAGGCGGCCTGGCGCTGGCGCCGGCCGCGCCGCTTCCGTATGCTCGCGCCGCATGCCGGAGATCAGCTTCACCTACCTGAACGGGCCCGACATCGATGCGCTGGCCCTGACCGACGACGAGATCCTGGACGCCGTCGAGGGCGGGCTCAGGGCCCAGGGGGCGGGCGAGACGGTCATCGAGCCACGGGTGCACCTGCAGCCCGACCCGGCCTTCAACGGCCACTTCAACGTCCTGCGCGGCTACATCGCGCCGCTGGAACTGGCGGGCGTGAAGATCGTCGGCGACTACGTCGACAACTACCGGCAGGGCCTGCCCTCGGAGATGGCGCTGCTGAACCTGTTCGATCCGCGCACCGGCATGCCGCGCGCACTACTCGACGCCACGGCGATCACCGAGATGCGCACGGGCGCGCTGACCGCGATCGGCGCGCGTCACCTCGGGCCGCGCCGGCCGCGCGTGCTCGGCCACATCGGCGCCCGCGGCACGGCGTACTGGAACGTGCGCCTGCTGGATCACCTGTTCGACTTCGAGGCGATCCGCGTGCACAGCCGGCGGCCGGAGAGCCGCGAGCTCTTCGCCGCCCGCCTGGGCGAGGATCTCGGCAAGCCGGTGACGGCGACGGAGGACTGGCAGTCCTGCCTCGAGGGCGCGGACATTCTGGTCGAGGCCTCGCGCCTGCCGGAGCCGATGCCGCTGCTGAAGACCGAGTGGGTGAAGCCGGGGGCGCTGGTCGTGCCCTACGGCACCATGAGCGCGGTCGAGCTGTCGCTCACCGACCGCATGGACAAGATCGTGGTCGACGACTGGGGCCAGTGCCGCGACGGCAAGCTGGGCGCGCTGCGCCCGCACGTCGATGCCGGCAAGCTGACCAAGCACAACCTGCACGCCGAGCTGTGCGACATCGTCGCCGGCCGCCGTCCGGGCCGCGAGCGCGACGACGAGACCATCCTGTTCTGGCACCGCGGGCTGTCGCTGTCCGATATCGCGCTGGGCGCGGCGATGCTGCAGAAGGCCGAGGCGCAGGGGATCGGGCAGCGACTGCGCTACGCCTGATGCCAACGGGCCGCGAACGGATCGGGTACCTCCGCTCTCAGCCCGGCTGTTCCTCACCCGCCCGCGCCAGCGCACCCGAGCGGATCACGCGCTCGGTCAACTCGCGCAGCGGCCCACTCAGCGAGCGATCCGTGTCGAGGGGCGGGACGACCCCGCGGACGATCCGCTGCGCCTCCGCCGTCGTCGGCCCCAGCAGCGCGTGCACCCCGGCGAGATCGACCGCCTGTGCCGCGATCACCGCCTCGATCGCGAGCAGCCGCTCCAGGTTCTCGACCAGCCGTCCGAGCTTGCGCGCCGCCAGCGGCGCATTGACCAGGGTGTCCTCGACGCCGTCGGCGCCGAGGCTCAGCTCCGCCGGCGTGGTCGCCGCGTCGTGGCGGATCTCCGCCAGCAGCGCCTCGGCCGGCTTGAACAGCGGCGCCAGGCCCGAGCCGTTCGGCCAGTGCGGCGACAGGTTGGCGGGCAGGCCGCTGTGGCGCGCGGCCAGCAGGCGGGCGCAGCGCCCCGCGCTGGCCACCGCCACGTGGGCGAGGGCCTGGCCGAGGCCGTCGAGGGCCACGGTGACCGCCGGCAACTGGAAATTGCCGGTGGCGAGGATGGCGTCGTCCGCGGCCAGCACCAGCGGGTTGTCGCCGGCCCCGTTCAGCTCCGGCTCCAGCGCGGCACGCAGCCGGTCGAGCGCGAAGTAGCCGCCGCCGTGGGTCGCCGCCAGGCAGCGCAGCGACAGCGGGTCCTGCAGCCGCCGCGCCGCCCCCGGCTCCAGCAGGCCCGCCCCGGCCAGCCGCGCGAGCAGCCCGGCGGCGGCGCGCTGCTGGCCCGGTTGCGGCCGGGCGGTCCCGGCGCGCGGGTCGAGCGGGCTCGGGTTGGCACGGAAGCCCTCCATGCTGAGCGCCGCGATCGTCTGCGCGGACTCCAGCGCGCGGGCGGCGTCGCACAGCGCGAGCGCGCTGCGGGCCGCGCTGAAGGCAGAGTTGCTGCACAGGGCGAGTCCGTCCTTGGGCGCGAGCGCGAGCGGGGCCAGGCCGTGCCGCTCGAGCACCTCCGCAGCAGGGGCCGGGCGGCCGCGGTCATCGAGGAACGCCCCCTCGCCGATCAGGGCCAGCCCGAGGTGGGCCATCACGCACAGGTCGCTGGCGCCGCAGGAGCCGATCTCCGGCATCTCGGGCACCAGCCCGGCCGCCAGGACCGCGAGCAGCTGCTCGGCGACCGCCGGCGAGGCGCCGCTGCCGCCGGTGGCGAGCGTATTCAGGCGCACGACCATCAGCGCCCGCACGAGGTCGGCCGGCAACGCCTCGCCGGTCGCCATGGCGCGCCCGCGGACCACGTCGAACGAGAAGCCCTGCAGCACCTCGTCCGGGAGGCGCTCGCCGACCCGGTCGCCGAGCCCGGTGGTCAGTCCGTAGACCGGCTGCGCCGAAGCCAGCGCCCGCTCGACCACGCGGCGTCCCGCCGCGATGCGCTCGCGCGCCGACGCGGCCAGCACCACCGGGGCCCGCTCGCGGGCGATGCGGGCAAGGGTCTCCGGCGTCAGCGTCGAGCCATCGAGGGTAATCGGTGCGGCGGTGTCGGCGGCGGTCATGCGGTGCCTCCGGGGTGCGATGCGCGGCGCGGCGCAAACGGCACAGCCTAGCGCGTTCGCGGTCGCCGCACAGCAGGCCGCTGGATTCGGCCGCGGGCGGTTCGGCACACTGTCCCGGCCGTTGTGGTCGCCACGAGGGGAGCCCGCCGATGCGCAGCGTGGAAACCGCCCGCCTCCGAATGCCGGCGCTCGGCCTCGGCACCTTCCGGCTCGAGGGCCGCGAGGCCGAACGCATGACCCGGTGCGCGCTGGCGGAGGGCTACCGCCACATCGACACGGCCCAGATGTACGCCAACGAGAAGGCCATCGGGGCCGGCCTGCGCCGGGCCGAGGTCCCCCGCGACGCGGTGTTCGTGACCACGAAGATCTGGCCGGACCGCTTCGCGCCGGCCGAGTTCGCCCGCGCGGTCGAGGAGTCGCTGCAGGACCTCGGTACCGATTACGTCGACCTGCTGCTGCTGCACTGGCCGTCGCAAGCGGTGCCGCTCGCGGACACGCTCGGCGCGCTGGCGCGCGCGCAGGAGCGCGGCCAGGCGCGGCACGTCGGGGTGTCGAACTTCACGCGTGCCCTGTACCGCCAGGCCGAGGACCTGTGTCCGGTGCCGCTGGCCGTCGACCAGCTCGAATACCACCCGTTCCTCGACCAGCGGCCGCTGCGGCAATTCCTCGCCGAGCGCGACGCGGTGCTGACCGCCTACTGCCCGCTGGCGCTCGGTGCGGCGGTCCGGGATCCGGTGATCCGCGAGCTCGCCGACGCCCATGGCGCCACCGCAGGCCAGGTGACGCTGGCCTGGATCCTGGCGGCCGGCAATACCGCCGCCATCCCGAAGACCGCGAACCCGGAGCGGCTGGGCGAGAACCTGCGGGCCACCGAACTCGACCTGCGGGCCGACGAGATCGCCGCCATCGACGGACTGGCCCGTCCCGACGGCCGCATCATCTCGCCGGCGGGCCTGGCACCGGACTGGGACTGACGACAGCGGGTCGGCGCCGTTTTCAGCGCAGCGAGTGGCCCACCAGGTAGGCCAGCCACACCAGCACCAGCAGGTACAGCAGCGACTCCGCGCGGCGGGCCCGCAGGCGGCCGAGCACGGTGCTCGGGTCGCCGGGATCCCGTCGGCTTGCCGCGTCCGCCCGAAGCCTCCGCGCGCGCTCGGTGCGGTACTCGCGCAGCAGCCGGCGCGCGTGCTCGAGCTGACCCCGGTCGCGCACCCAGAGCGCGGGCAGCCCCATCCCGAACGAGTTCTGCGGCGTCCGGTAGTGGTCGATGTGGTGGTCGGAGAGCAATGCGCGCAGCCCCTCGATCTCGTCTTCGGGGAGGCCGCGCAGTTTGAGCAGCAGATTGTCCATGCGATCGGGGGCACCGGTTCCCGCAGGGGATTCTACCGCGCCCGGCGCACTGCGCCATTGCCGCGCGGCCGCTAGAACATGCGGTCGCGGCGCCGGCGCCAGGGGATGATGGTCATCACGATGCCGACCAGCATGCCACCCAGCAGCACCCCGGCGCCGATCACGAACCACTCCTTCTCCTGCCGGTCGACCACCTGCTGCAGTTGTCGCTCGAGCTCGGTCGTGCGCCGCATGTACTGGCCGACGTGCTGCTTCAGGCGCTCGTTTTCGTCGTGCAGCTCGAGTCCCTGCTGGGCCTCGTCGAGTCGGGCCTCGAGGCGCTGGTTCGCCTCGGTCAGTTCCGCGATCTGCTCGCGCGCCTCGGCCGTGCTGGTGCGCGACTCGGACAGCGCCGTCTCCAGCTCGCCGATGCGCTCGCGCGCCTGTTCGAGCTCGGTGCGGGCCGCGCGCAGCCGGTCCTCGGCGCTCGGCTGCTCCTCCAGGTACTGGGCGCGCACCCAGCCGGTGTTGCCCGCCGGCGTTTGCACCTCGGCCCATTCGCCCTGCGACTGCAGGGTCTCCACCCGGGTCCCGGTGCCGATGACCTCGATGATGCGGAATTCGTCGCCGGCGCCCGTGCGCACGCTGATGCGCAGCTCGTCGGATACGTAGCGGGTCGCGCCGAGGGCCGTGGCGGCCGCGAGGGCGAGGATGGCGGCACAGGCCGCGCGCAGCAGCGGATTCACGCGGTACCTCCGGGGGGTTGGTAACCGATGCGTGGATTGTCGGGGCTGCCGCCGCGGACGGCGGCAGGAGCGCAGAATACCCGCCACGCCGGCCCGATCCAAGACCCGTCGCCCGCTCACAGCGGCCATCGGCCGCGCGCTTTGCCGTCTCCTCCCGAGCAGGTAATCTGGCCCGGCATTTTCCGCATTCACGTGGGTCGCCCCGATCGCCCGGCACGCGCGCAGGCCCGTGCGCGGCCCGGTCCGGCCGGCGGCCCGTTCGAGGAGGACGCGCGCCATGACGGATCGGATCGAGGTCGGGGGCCTGCAGGTGGACCGCGACCTGCACGAGCT
The DNA here is from genome assembly GCA_033721835.1 of Halofilum sp. (in: g-proteobacteria). Taxonomy (GTDB): domain Bacteria; phylum Pseudomonadota; class Gammaproteobacteria; order XJ16; family Halofilaceae; genus Halofilum. The sequence goes on from JAWWAE010000002.1 coordinate 29,485, forward strand.
GGTCGAGCAGGAGGTGGTGCCCGGGCTCGGCATCGAGGCCGACCATGTCTGGACCGCACTGGCCGCGATCGTGCGCGAGCTCGGCCCCGAGAATCGCGCGCTGCTGGACCGGCGCGCCGAATTGCAGGCGCAGCTCGACGAGTTCTGCCGCGCGCACCGCGGCCAGCGACCCGACCCGGCCGAGGTCCGCGCTCACCTCGAGGACATCGGCTACCTGCAGCGGGAGGGTGCGGACTTCACCATCGCCACCAGCGGGGTAGACGAGGAGATCGCCTCGATCCCCGGACCGCAGCTGGTGGTGCCGGTCAACAATGCCCGCTTCGCGCTGAACGCCGCCAACGCCCGCTGGGGCAGCCTCTACGACGCGCTGTACGGCAGCGACCTGATCGACGACAGCGGCGGGGCGGAGGCCGGGACGCAGTACAACCCGGTGCGCGGGAAGAAGGTCATGGCGCTGGCGGCGGCCGTGCTCGACGAGATCGCGCCGCTCGCCGAGGGCAGCCACGCCGACGCCAGCGGCTACTCGCTGGTGGCCGAGGATGGCCGTCGGGAACTGGTGGTCGCCACCGCGGGCGGCGAGACCCGGCTCGCGGAGCCCGGCTGTTTCGTCGGCTACGAGGGCGCCGACGAGGCCCTGGCCTCGGTGCTGTTGCGTCACCACGGTCTCCACGCCGAACTGGTGATCGACCGCGAGGACGAGGTCGGTCGCGAGCACGCGGCCGGCGTCAAGGACATCGTCCTGGAGGCCGCGGTCACCACGATCCAGGACTGCGAGGACTCGGTCGCGGCGGTCGACGGCGAGGACAAGACGCTCGTCTACCGCAACTGGCTGGGCCTGATGAAGGGCGACCTGGAGGAAACGGTCCCCACCGCCGACGGCGAGTTCGTTCGCCGGCTGGCGCCGGACCGGACCTGGCAGGCGGCGGCGGGTGGATCGCTCACCCTGCCCGGGCGCAGCCTGATGCTGGTGCGCAATGTCGGTCATCTGATGACGACCCCGGCGGTGCTGGATGCCGACGGCAACGAGATCCCCGAGGGCATGCTCGACGCGATGCTGACCTCGCTGATCGGCATGCACGACCTCAAGCGCACCGGTTCGGTGATCAACTCGCGCACCGGCGAGAGCATCTACATCGTCAAGCCGAAGATGCACGGGCCGCGCGAGGTCGCATTCACGGTCGACCTGTTCGGCCGGGTCGAGGATGCGCTGGGCCTGCCGCGCAACACGCTCAAGGTCGGCATCATGGACGAGGAACGGCGCACGACCGTCAACCTGAAGGAGTGCATCCGCCAGGCCCGCGAGCGCCTGATCTTCATCAATACCGGCTTCCTCGACCGCACGGGCGACGAGATCCACAGCTCGATGGAGCTGGGGCCGATGGTGCGCAAGGAGGACATGAAGTCCGAGCCGTGGATCGAGGCCTACGAGGACTGGAACGTCGACATCGGCCTCGAGTGCGGCCTGCGCGGGCGGGCGCAGATCGGCAAGGGCATGTACCCCAAGCCCGAGCGCATGGCCGAGATGATGGAGACCAAGCAGGCCCACCCCGAGGCGGGGGCGAACTGCGCCTGGGTACCGTCGCCGACGGCGGCCACGCTGCACGCGATCCATTACCACCGGGTCGATGTCCACACCGTGCAGGACCGGCTGACCGGCCGCGAGCGCGCGCGCCTCGACGACCTGCTGACCATCCCGGTGGTCGAGCGGCCGGAATGGTCGGAGGAGACCATCCGGGAGGAACTGGAGAACAATGCCCAGGGCATCCTCGGCTATCTCGTGCGCTGGATCGACCAGGGTATCGGCTGCTCCAAGGTGCCCGACATCGACGACGTGCAGCTCATGGAGGACCGCGCCACCTGTCGCATCTCCAGCCAGCACATCGCCAACTGGCTGCATCACGGCATCTGCAGCGAGGAGCAGGTGAGGGATACGCTGCAGCGCATGGCCGCGGTCGTCGATCGGCAGAACGCCGACGACGAGAACTATCGCCCGATGGCGGACGATCCCGAGCACAACATCGCCTTCCGGGCCGCCTGCGATCTCGTCTTCAAGGGCCGCGAGCAGCCGAGCGGCTACACCGAGCCGGTGCTGCATGCGCGGCGGCTGGAGCTGAAGGCGCAGCGCGGGTCGGGCTGACGACCTCGACGCCGTCGTGCCAGAACACGCCACCAGATGGGTGCAGGAGCGGCGGGGAAACAGTGCTCGTTGCGCTCGCGCTTGAAGGGCGTGTATCCGCCGCAGCAGGGGCTGCCAATCCGCGTTGCGCGTGGCGCAGCCTCCGGTGAGCAACTCGGGAACCCGAAGCTTGTGGGTCCGGCTTCAGCCGGACAGCCTATAGCAACTGTCCCGCGTGGACGCGCGTCGCTCTCCGGATCCGAGGCCTTGTATTCAAGCTAGAAGCTTTTCGCTCGGCCTGCGCCGAGCGAGGTACTTTCTTGGCGCAAGAAAGTACCCAAAGAACATTTGTGCTGGTTGTCGCGGCCGGGGTCGGGCGCTGCCCGAACCCGGCTCCCCTGTGCTTCTCGGGCCGAGCGGGGCGCGCAGACAAGACATCCTGTCTTGACTGCGCGGACTCGCCATCCCTGGCGAGTCCCCTGGCGGGCCTTCTCCACTCGCCCCTGCGATGCTCGGCGCGCCAAAGGCACGGAAGGGCACATTCTGTAGCCGGCAAACCGGCGTCAACGGAATCGGTTGCCAGCGACGTGGATGCGGGCCCGCAACGAGCCCTGTAGGAGCGAGCCATGCTCGCGAACCCTGCCTGGCAGGTAGTCGTGGATTGGTTTGCGACCATGGGCCGTTACTGTAGCGGATTGCTCCATCTGCTCGACGGTTTCAATTCGTTTGCGTCCGCGTCGTCGGTGATCGCGGGCGGCAGTCACAGCAAGGTCGACAGCAGCGTGGCGATGCCGAGGAAGGAGAAGAATCCGGCCACGTCGGTGACCGTGGTCAGGATGATCGACGACGAGGTCGCGGGGTCCTGGCCGAGCCGGCGCAGGGTGATCGGCACCAGCGCGCCGGCGAAACCGGCCGCCACCATCGACAGCACCATCGACAGTGCGATCACCAGCGACAGCCCCCAGGACCCGCTCCAGATGTAGACACCGGCCGCGGTGGTCGCGGCGATCGCGAGCCCGTTGACGACGCCGACCCGGAACTCCTTCATGACCACGGCCAGCGCGTGCCGGGTGGTGATCTCGCGCAGGGCGAGGCCGCGCATGGTCACGGCCAGCGCCTGCGCGCCGGCGTTGCCGGACTGGCCGGCGACCACCGGCAGCAGCACCGCGAGCGCGGTGAACTGGGCGATCGTGCTCTCGAAGATGCCGACCACGGCCGCGGCCAGGAACGCGGTCAGCAGGTTGATCTGCAGCCAGGGCAGGCGCTTGCGCACGGCAAACCCGGGCGCGGACAGGGCCCGCTCGTCGCGGCTGGCGCCGACCATCGCCTGGATGTCGCCGGCCGCGTCGAGCTGGACCGCGCTCAGCAGCTCGGTCTCGGGCACCACCCCGATCAGGCGCCCGTCGGCGTCGACCACCGGCAGGTCGGACAATCGGTTGCGGTCGAGCAACTCGACGAGCTCGGAGCGCGGGCTCAGGGCGTCCGCGCGCTCGTGCGCCGGTTCGGCCAGCTCGTCGAGGGTGGTGTCGAGCTTTGCCAGCGCGAGCGCCTGGACGGTCACCCGCCCGTCGAGCCGCAGCTCGTCGTCCACCAGGAACAGGCTGTGCGAGTCGTGGACGCCGAGCTCGCGCAGGCGGACCGAGGCCTCGGCCACGGTCATGTCGCGGCGGAAGAAGCCGAGCCGCCGCGACATCAGGCGCCCGGCGCTGTCGGCCGGGTACTCGAGCAACTCCGTCAGCTCGCGCCGGATCGCCGCCGGCATCCGCTGCAGCCACTGCTCGCGCTCGCCGGCTGTCATGCGCGCCAGCAATTCGGCCGCGATCGCGGGCCGCAGCTCGGCGATGAGCTGGGTCGCGAGCTCGACCGGCAGCCAGTCGAGCAGCCGCCGGGCGGCGAACGGGCTCAGCCGCTCCCACACGGGGCCCAGCAGGTGCGGGGGATACTCGCCCAGCGCCGCCACGTCCTCGGGGGCGGAACGCTCGATCGTGCGCGCCGCCTCGGCGGGGTACTCGCGCAGGAAGTGCTCGGTCAGCAGGCGGTCGGTCGTCGCCGGATCAGCGCTCATGCCGGCCCCCCGTGGTGCCGAACAGCATCGCCGCGGCGAGCCTCGCCAGGCCGCCCATGCTGACCAGGTAGCCCCGGGTCAGGACGGCTGCCGGCCCGGCGCCGGCAGTCACCGCGCCGGCGGCCCGCTCGCGGGCCTCCAGCACGCGGCCCAGCGTCAGTGTGCCGACCAGGTGGCCGCGGGTATCGACCACGGGGCGTTCGGCGTAGCGGCTCCAGTCTCGGTCGGTGGCCACGTGCGCCAGCGGGCGATCGGCCAGGATCGGCTCGCAATCGCGCCGCGCCAGCTCGCGCAGCGGCCGCTCGGGCGCGGCATCGAGCAGCACCGCGAGCGGCACCACGCCCTCGGGGCGGCCCGCGGCGTCCACCAGGTAGAGCTGGTGCACGTCGATCTCCTCCGGTGCCCGTGCTGCCGCCAATGCCTCACCGGCGGTCGCGTTCTCGCGCACGGTGATCATGTCGCCGGCCATCGCCGCACCGACCAGCGCCGCGGGGTAGCCCAGTTGCCGCCGCAGCGCGCGCGCCCGCCGGCGCGACAGGCGAGCCACGATCGCCTCGCGTGGCTGCTCGGGCAGCGCGCGCACGCAGGGCGTGCGACGGTCGCCCGGCATCTCCTCGAGCAGGGCGGCGGCCCGGTCCGGTGCCAGCGTGGCGAGGCAGCGGGCCGCGCGCCACGGCGCGACCGCGGCCAGCGGCGGGGCCGCCAGCCGCACCGGCACCGTTTCGATGAACGCCCCCAGCTCGGCCGGGTCGAGGGTCTCCATCGCCCGCGCCGCGTCGAGCGGGTGGGCCGCCAGGTAGGCGAGCGTGATCGGTCCCGGTTCAGTCATCGACGGCCGGGGCCAGCACGACGACCGCGCGCTCGTGGAATACGCGGCCCGGGACCAGGACCCGGCCCTCGTCGGTGGCCAGGATCAGCCCGGTCGCGGTCAGGTCCACGATCTCGCCCTCGACCTCGTCCACGCGCACCCGCTGGTGCAGTTCGCAGTGCTGCTGCAGGCCGTGGGCGCCGATCAGGTCGCGCACCAGATCGCGGGCCCCGAGCGCGAAGGCGAGCGTCAGCGCGCCTCCGACCGAGGCGACCAGGATTACGATCAGCGCGACCGGCAGGGTCATGTCGAGGCCGGTCTGGCCGATGCCGAGCACGATCGCGACGACCAGCACCGTGCCCTGGACGAAGCGCCCCAGCAGCTGGCTGCGTGCGGCGCCCGCCGGGGCGGCGGCAGCGGCCGCGAGCTGGCCCAGCAGGATGCTGGCCGCGAAGCCGATGACGATGATCAGGCCGCCGGCGAGGATGGCCGGCAGGTAGCCGGCCAGCCGGGCCAGCCACTCGCTGACGGCCGTCAGCTCGAGCACGGTGGCGACGCCGATCAGGAACAGGAACGCCACCAGCCAGAACGCGAAGTTGCCGAGCACCTGAATCGCGGTCGGCGACAGGCTGAACAGGCTCGAGTGCCGCAACGGCATGCGCTCGACGATGCCGTTCAGCCGGGTGCCCAGGTAACGCACGGCAACGCGCGCGAACCGGGCCACCAGCCAGCCGAGCATGCCGAGCAGGATGGCGGCCACCAGGTTGGGCAGGAAGGCGATGATCGCGCCCATCGCGTTCTGCGCCGAGATGGCCGACTCGCCCACCCAGCCGGAAGATTCGTTCATTCGGTCCTCCCGCGCCGCGCCTCGGACGGCGCACGATGGCCTGCAATCGTAATCGTTTGCCCGCACCCGCGCGAGGCACGTCGTGGAACGGCATGCCGTGGAGTCGAGCTGGGCGGCGGCCGGTCCAGCGGTTACAGTGGCGCGGTGTCGATCCGCGCCGCGGGTCCCGGAGGTGCCTTGCCGCAATGCTGAGACTGCTTGCCCGCGTGCTGAAGATCCTGAATTCGGAGATCGACCCGGGACAGATCGCGGGTGCGGTCGCGCTCGCCGCGGTGTTGGGCCTGACGCCGCTATGGACCCTGCACAACCTGCTGGTGCTGCTGCTGGTGCTGCTGCTGCGCGTGAACCTGAGCAGCTTCATCCTCGCCTGGGGCGTGTTCACGCTGTTCGCCTTCGCACTCGATCCCCTGTTCGACGCCGTCGGCCACGCAGTCCTGACCGCCGGCGCGCTGCAGCCGCTGTGGAGCGCGCTGTATGCGACCGATGTCGGTCGCCTGAGCGACTTCAACAACACCGTGGTCATGGGCAGCCTGCTGGTCAGCCTGCTGCTGGCGCCGCTGCTGTACGCGGGCACCGTGTACGCGGTGCGCCAGTACCGGGGCACCGTCCGTGCCTGGATGCGAGACAAGCCGATCTACCAGTTGGTACGGCGCACGCGGCTGATCTCGCTGTACGAAACGATGAGAGACGGGGGCTGAGGGGTGAAGCGGATCCGCTGGTGGGGCCTGGCCGTGTTCGTCGTCCTCGTGGGCGGCACGGTGACCCTGTGGCTGGTGTTTGCCGACACGCTGGTGCGGCGGGCGATCGAGGCGACCGGGACGCGCATGGTCGGGGCGCGGGTCGAGCTGGCGGCCGCCGAGGTCGGGTTCTCGCCGGCCCGGCTGGAGCTGCGCGGGCTCGCGGTGACCGATGCCGACGCGCCGATGCGCAACGCCCTGGAGGCCGAGCGCATCGCCTTCGATATCGACTGGCTCGGCCTGCTGCTCGACCGGGTGCAGGTCGACGAGGTCGCCGTCGAGGGTCTGCGCTTCGGTACCGAGCGCGCCAGCAGCGGTGCCGTGCTGCGAACCCGGGGGGCCGTGCGGGATTCGCGCCTGCTCGCCGCCGCGCGCGAGCGGCTGGAGCTCCCGCCGCTGGAGGTGCCCCCGGTGGCGACGGTGCTGGAGCGGGAGGGGCTGGAGAGCCCGGCGGTAATCGCGCAGTCGCAGCGGACCATACGCGAGCGACGGGCGGCACTCGAGACGCGGCTGGCGGAGCTGCCCGGCAGCGAAGAGCTTGCGGACTATCGGCGCCGCCTGGACGCGGCCACCGGGGGTGACAGCACGAAGGAAAGGCTGCGTGGCCTGAAGCAGCTCGGCGAACTGGCCGAAGAGCTGGACGACGACCTCGAGCGACTGCGCCGCGCCCGCACGGAGGCGCGGGCGGCAGTGGCGACGGCGCGGCAGGCGGCCGACGCGGCGCGACGGGCGCCCGCGGCGGACATCGACCGCCTGTACCGCAAGTACACCGATCCGGGTGCCGTGGCCGGTGAGCTGGCGCATTACCTGCTGGGTCCCAAGGTCGCCGGCTGGGTGAATCGCGGCTGGTACTGGTATGGCCGCCTGGCGCCTTACCTCGGCGGCGCCGGCGATGCGGACTCGGCGGCGCAGTCGGTGCCCGCGATGCGCCGGCCCGGTCGGGTGGTCGTGTTCCCGCAGGCGGTGGCCGAGCCGCGCGTGCTGGTCCGCCGGGTGCGTATCAGTGGCGGCGGGGAAGGAGGCACGCTGGACGGGCGGGTGACCGACATCGCGGTGCCTGCCAGCCTGTGGGCGGAGCCGTTGCGGGCCCGGCTCGACGGCCGTGGCCTGGCCGGCCTGCAGGGCCTCGCGCTCGACGCCGGCGTCGACCGGCGCCGCCCCGGGCACGCGCGCGCCCGGATCGACCTCGATGCCGCCGGGGCCGAGATCACGGGGCTGGCGCTCGGCGCGGACGCGGCCGTGCGGGCCGATCGTGGCCGGGCCGACTTCCGCGTCGCCGGCACGGTCGACGACGGGGCGCTCGACCTGTCGTTGCAGGCCACGCTGGACGGTCTCGATTTCGCCGCGGGCGAGGGCGCCGAGCCGGTCTTGCGCGAGGTGGCGGCGGCCCTGAGCGAGGCCGGGCGCATCGAGCTCGGCGCGCGCATCGGCGGCACCGTCGAGGCGCCGGAGCTGCAGCTCACCTCGTCCCTGCGCCCGCTGCTCGAGCCGCTGCTGCGCAACCGCCTGCAGCAGGCGGCGGGCGGTTTCCGCGACGGGCTCGGGTCGGCCGTGCGCGAGCGCACCGCCGGCGAACTGGACGAACTGGAGACGTCGCTGGAGGAGCTGCGGGCCTTCGAGCAGGAGCTGGAGCAGCGGCTGCAGGGGTTCGAGCGCACGCTGGAGCGGGTGAAGAGGCAACGGGGCTGAGGCGGCGGCCGGGCACCGACGCTCGTGGGGTTGCGGCAGCCGCTCGGATTCTCGCCGAGCGGATCGTCATCCGGTCCTGCCTTTCCGGCATCGAATCAGGACCTTGCGGATACATTGCAGAATCGGCAAGAGTTGCGTTCCCGATCGAGTCGTGCCGAAATAGGGTTGCCCACCGGTAGCCCGGCGCGGTCGCCTGCGGGGAACGCGTCGCCGCACAGTGGAGAGCAGCAGCGGTCGAGTTGAGCGAGCAGTAACGGGTCCCTGCCACCGGGAACAACGGAGATCGGCGTGTCGAGGATCGATTGCGGGTGGAACAGCGACCATCCCCCCCCGGCCATATTCATCCTGACGGGCGTGCGCTGTGGGTCGACCCTGCTCAAGGCCATGCTCGACCAGCATCCCCGCCTGTTCGCACCACCAGAACTCAACCTGTGGCCGTTCGAGACCGCCGAGGAGGCGGGACTGCAGTTCCGGCACACCCATCTGTCGCGCGGCCTGACCGAGACCGTCGCGCGCGTGCTCGGTTCGATGCAACGGGCGGAGGCGCAGGTCGCGCGGTTCCACGAGCAGCAGACGCCGGTGCCCGAGATCGTCGAGTGGATCCGACAGCGGATCGGCGATCGCATGCTGGTCGACAAATCACCCACCTATCCGATGAGCCCGCGGATCCTGGAACGGATCGAGAGCCTCGGCGCGTGCGCCGACTCCGGTCCGCGCTACATCCTCCTCACCCGGCATCCGCTGGACGTGTTCGAGTCGATGGAGCGCAACGGGTTCGACCGCTTGCTGAAGGTGCTCACCGCAAACGCTCGGCGCCTGCGGCGGCACCGGCCGGAACTCGGGTCGGAGTGGTTCGAGGCCTACGCCGAGACCCCGGACAATCCCTGTCGCGACGTGCTCGGCATCGCGCAGTCGAATTACCTGCGGGCGATGACGCACAGCCGCGAGTTCCTCGAGGGCATTCCCGGGGAGCGCTGGATCTCGCTCAGCTACGAATCGATTGTCGGCCGCCCGGAGCAGGCGATGCGGGAGGTGTGCGAGTTCCTCGAGCTGCCGTTCGACCCGGCGATGCTCGATCCCTACGGCACCGGGACGGTGGCGGCCGAGACCGTGCAGGACCCGAATTTCCTCCAGCACGACGGCATCGATGCCACCTGTGTACCCGATCCGTGGCAGCACCACGTGCGCTGGGCACGGACCGAGCTGGCCGAATCCACGCACCAGCTCGCACGCTTTCTCGGCTACTCCCTGCCGGCCACGGTCACGCACAGCCCCTTGACGCCGGCGCAGGAGCGCTTCATCGCGGCCCATGGCGGTCCGGCCGATTTCTACATGGTCATGGCGCAGGACCTCGAATTCGAACAGCGGGCCCTGGACCTCGGCCAGTTGTATTGCAGCTTGATCGCGCTCGCCCGGCGCATCCCGGCGCTGCGGGCGCTGTTCGAATGCCGGGAGGGGTGCTGGATCCAGCGGCATGCCATCACGCCGGCGGCGGGCGTGTTGCGCTTCGAGGATCTGCGCCCGTTGCCGGATGCCGGCGCGCGCGAGGCCCGCATCGACGACCGCGTGCGCGCGACCCGGGAGTCGATCGATCCCGAGACCGGCGCGCCCTGGCGACTGTTGCTGTTCCGGCTGGGCGAGCGCAGCTACCGGGTCGTGTACCTCTTCCACCACCTGGTCACCGACGGCCTGTCCCTGCTGTGGTTCGACCGCGCCCTCTGGCAGGCCTATTTCGACGGCGACAGCGAGGGTGCGGCACCGCCGCCGGTCGCCCCGGACTACCCGACCCGGCTCGAGCTGTTGCGCCGCGAACGCGACCTGTCCGCGGACCTGGCCTTCTACCAGGCCGTCATGGAGCAGCCCGATGCGCTGGCCGACGGCCTCTGCCTGGTCGAACGCGGGCGCGGGCCGGGCAGCGTGCGCGAGCGCGTGACCCGCGTGCCGCTGCCGCGGCGCACGCGCCGCTCCGGGCTGCAGTTCGAAGCCGTGGCCCTGGCATTGCACCAGGCCGTCGGCGAACTCGCCGACATCGAGGCGCCGCTGATCGCCCATCGTCACGCCCGGCGCGACGCGCTGCGCCGGGCCGGCCACGAGCACTGGATGGGCTGGATCGCCGGCGACGTGCCGATCCGGATCGACGTGCGCGAGGACGCCCTCGTGCAGCGACGCGCGCTGCGCTCGGCCCTGCGCTCGTTGCCGCTGGGCGGCGTCAGCTACGACTGGCTGGTGCTGGACGACGAGCTCCCGGCCCTGGACCGGGTGGCGGCGGTGCGGCTGAACTATGTACCGGCGGTCCGGCTGAAGCAGCATCCCGGCGCCCGCTTCTCGCTGCCCGGCGTGCGGGCGCAGCCGGGGGAGGGCATGGCGCCGGAATACCCGATCGACTTCCTGGTCCGCGAGTTCGACGGCGAGCTCGAGGTCGTCATCCGCTACGCCCACCAGGTGGTCAACGAGCTGCACGTGCAGCTGCTGCTCGGTCTTTGGCGCACGCGCTTCGAGGCATTGGCCGCCGCCTTTGCCGGCCGGCGGACCGATCCGGCGCTGGACGCCGGGTCACGGAAGATCGCGGTCTGAGCGGCGGCGCCGACAGCGGGCCCGGGGGTCGCCTTGCCGGGGCGTCGCCGGCATGACCGCCGACGCCGGCCGCCCGCTGCGTCACCTGCTCGGTGCCGCCTCGCTGCGCTACTTCCGTCACGCGCGCCGCCGCAAGCGCGAGGCCATCGTCGCCGCGTTCGCCGGCACGCCGGGCGCCTGGATCCCGCTCTCCCGCTGGCTCGATGCCGCACCGGATCGCGAGCGCATCATGATGCTGGTCGGGCCGCGCTGGAACACCGACGCGGTGCTGGCGTTCACGCCGATGTTCGAGGCCCGCGAGCGGGTGACGGTGGACGCGGGGGCGGCCGGCCGTGCCTGCCCACACTGGGCCCTGGTCGCCTACGACGGGGACCTGCGCACGGTGGCGGCCGTCGGCAGCCGCAGCGCCGCGCGCGGGGAACTCGCGATCGGGTTGCGCCCGGGCCGTCATTTCCTCGCGCTGCGCTATCACGGGCCGGGGCCGGGGGCGCACTTCCCGCCGGTCACGGTCGACGGCCGGCCGCTGGTGGGGGCCGCGCCGGTCGCCGACGAGGCCGAACGCTACGGGCGCTTCCTGCGCGGCCTGCGCCAGCGGCGGCGGCTCGAGTACCGGCTGCTGCACTACCACGCCTGGGTGCTGCTGCGCGACCGCGACCGCTTCGACGAGGCCACGGTGCGCCGCCGCTATCTGCCGGTGGGCAACCCGGAGACCGCGTTCGCCTTCGGCGCGATCGCGGCCGGCGAGCGCCTCCGGGTCGAGCCGTCGGCCGTCGCCGGGGACCGGACCCATGTCACGTTCTACGGCGTCGACAGCATCCCGCTCGCCTGGTACGCCCCGGGCGGCGGCGGCGACGGGCCGTCGGCGCCGGAGCGGGGCACGTACCTGGTGCGGCGGCTGCACGCGGCCGGAAGCGCCGTGGAACGCCCCGCGCTCTCGGCGCGGGTCGTCTGAGGCGCAGCGCTCTGGCCGCGAGCCGCGGCTCGGCCCGCGCCCGGGCTTACGCCTTCGCCCAGGCGGCGCACCAGCCCTCGCGGGCGACCACGTGGTTGGGGAAGAGGTTGCAGCCGCCCCACTCGCTGTCGCCGCCGGTCCAGTGGGTGCAGTTGGCGCAGTTCGCGCCCTCCTGATAGGCGGCGTTGCCGCTCGCCTCGGCGGCGTCGTGGACGTATTGCAGGGCCTTGGCCTGGCCCTGCGAGGGGTCCAGCTTCGGCTTCTCGGCCGCGCCCGCCGCGCGGGGGCCGAGCATGCCCGCCGCCGGCACCGCGAGCACGGTCAGCCCGATCCCGCGCAGCAGTCGGCGGCGGCGTTCGTCGGTGGAATCTCTGTTCATGATCGATCTCCGTCTGGATGCGGCGTCGCACCCGGTGATTGTACCTTTCTTGCACGCATCCGCTTCGCCGCTCCTTCCCGCCCGGATTCGAAACAGGAGCCCGTTGGCCGCGCGTGGCGTCAGGACGCGGCCGTGTTGCGCAGGAACCAGTCGACCACCGGCGCGACCGTTGCGCTGTCGGGGTGGCGCGCCGACAACAGGTAACCGCGATCGGGCCGATCCACCGCCGGCCCGAGCCGGAACAGCGTGCCCTCCTCGATCATCGACTCGACCAGCCCCGCCCAGCCCAGGGCCAGGCCCTTGCCCTCGGCCGCGGCGTTCAGCACCAGCGGGTAGTTGTTGTAGTTGAAGCGGCTCGAGCGCGGCGGCGGCTGGAAGCCGGCGAGCTCGCACCACTGGTGCCAGTTCAGCCAGCGCGGGTCGTGCTCGTCCATGTGGAGCAACGGCACGCGGGCGAGGGTGTCGGCGTCGACCGCCGTGCCGAGGCCGTGGCGCGCGGCCGCGGCGGGGCTGCAGACGGGACACACGGTCTCGTGGAACAGCGGCCACTCGCCGGCGGGCGGCGACAGCAGCCGGCCGAAGCGGATCGCGAGGTCGGCCCGGGCGGCGCCCGGCAGGTCGTCGCGGTCGGCCGGGAATACCTCGAAGCGGGTCCCGGGGAATGCCGACTCCAGCCGCGGCAGGCGCGGCAGCAGCCAGCGGTGGGCAAAGCCGAAATGGGCGACGATCACCAGCTCGCGGTGGCGGGCGCGGGCGCGTGACTGCAGGCGCCGGCTGGCCCCGGCGATGCGCTGCAGCGGGCCGGCGATCTCCTCGTAGAAGGCCTCGCCGTCGCGCGTCGGCCGCAGGTGCCGGCTCGAGCGGTCGAACAGCGGCAGCCCGAGTTCTTCCTCCAGCGCCCGGATACGCTGCGACACCGCCGGCTGAGTGCTGCCGAGCTCGGCTGCGGCGGCGGTCATCGAGCCGAGGCGGGCGGTGGCCTCGAAGGCGGCCAGTGACTTCAGCGAGGGCACGGCGGTCTCCATAAGGAAACTGCATGGACGGAATCGGCCGGAGCGAATGTACAGGGGTTGTGGCGAAACCCGTAATCCCGCCGCGATCCGCAGGCCGCCGTGGCGGGGCGGGGTGGAGGGCCGGGCCGGGGCCGGGAGGTCTGCATGGAAACGGTTTCCCTGCGCCGGATGAAGGACCTCCGGCGGCGCGACGGGGAACGGCTCGAGCGATTCGAGCGTGACCCTGTCGCCGGGCTGCGCGGCCGCCTCCGCGGGGCGCTGCGCGGACTCGATCAGACCCTCGCTGGCGGGCGGGACACCCGCCTCGGGCATGCGCCGCAGGCGGCGACCCGGGCGGCAGGCTGACGCCCAGCCGGGGGCGACTCAGTCGGCGGGGTCGGCGCTGGCCATCTGTTCGCTGCGCCGCTGCTCGTAGCGACGGGCGGCGGCGGCGATCGATCCGCCCTCGCCGGTCTCGAGCCAGCGGCGGATGCGGCCGGCGTCGCCCACCGGCGTGCGCCGCCCGAACGAGTCCAGCAGTACCATCGCCACCTGCCGGCCTTCGATGTCGGTGACCATGACCAGACAGCGGCCCGCCTCGTCGAGATAGCCGGTCTTGCTGAGATCCAGGTCCCAGCGCCTGCGGTAGGCGAGGACGTTGGTGTTGCCGTAGCGCAGCCGATAGCGCGGGTAGCGGAACTGCACCGTGTGTCGCGGGGTGTCGGTGAAGCGGCGGATGGTGGCGTTGGCCGTCGCCGCGGTGACCAGCTTCAGCAGGTCATCGGCGGTCGAGCGGTTGCGGGCGGACAGCCCGCTGGGATCGACGAAGCGGGTCCGCTCCATGCCCAGTGCCCGCGCCTTGTCGTTCATCGCCTCCACGAAGGCGGACAGCCCGCCCGGGTGGTGGCGCGCGAGCACGTAGGCGGCATGGTTCTCCGACGACATCAGCGCGATGCGCAGCAGGTCGCCGCGGCGGGCCTGGGAGCCGCGGCGCAGGCGGGTGTACGCATTGTTCGGAGCCGCGTGCTCGCGCTCGACCACGGTCAGCCACTCCTCGAGGTCGGCCCCGGACTCGAGTACCACCAGCGCGGTCATCACCTTGGTGATCGAGGCGATCGGTACCACGCGATCCGCGTTCTTGCGGTACAGCACCCGCCCGGATTCGAGGTCGGCGATGGCCGCGTTCACGGAGGCGAGTTCGAGCGCGGCGGGGTCGGGGGTGGCGGGCGAGGGCGGGGGCGGGTCTGCATCCTCGGCCGCCAGCGTGCCCGACGCCAGCAGCAGGGGAATCGTGAGCAGTGCCCTTCGAATCATGTTCCGTGCCGTCCCGGGGGTGGCCCGGCCGTCGACGGCACGGGCATGAGTCGATTGTGATCCTAGCAGGTTCAGGCGGCCGCTGGTGTGATCCGTGCCCTTCCGCGGTCCTCCCTCCGCCCGCCCGGCACCCGGCGGTCCGGGGTGCGCGACCGGAAACCCCGCCCTCCCCGGGCTGCGTTCGCCGGGCCCGCACGGGTGGTGTCCGCCGCGCCGAGGGGCGACAATCGGACGGCTCGAATCGGTAGACCGGTGCACGGCCATGCAACCCCGTATCAGCATGATCACCCTGGGCGTCCGTGATCTCGCCGCGTCGGTACGGTTCTACGAGCAGGGACTGGGCTTTCCACGCCTGGAATCGCCGCCGGAGGTGGCGTTCTTCGCGCTCGACGGCACCTGGCTCGGCCTCTACGGCCGCGCGGACCTGGCCGCGGACGCGCAGGTATCCGCAGACGGCTCGGGTTTCGCGGGCTTCGCGCTGGCGCACAACGTCCGCTCGGCCGCCGAGGTGGACGCGGTCGTCGAGCAGGCCGTGGCCGCGGGCGCGACCCTGGTCAAGCGGCCGCAGGAGGTGTTCTGGGGCGGCTACTGCGGCTACTTCGCCGACCCGGACGGCCACCTGTGGGAGGTCGCCCACAACCCGTTCGTCTGGATCGGTCCCCCGGACAGGGGCGAATGAGGCAATGAGGATCTGGGTCGATGCCGACGCCTGTCCCGGCACGGTGCGGGAGATCTTGTTCCGGGCGGCGCAGCGCACCGGGATCGAGCTGACCCTGGTCGCGAACCAGCCCGTGCGGACGCCGCCCTCGCGGCTGATCCGCTCGCTGCAGGTGCCGGCCGGGTTCGACGCGGCCGACGACGAGATCGTGCGCCGGGTCGAGGCCGGCGATCTCGTGATCACCGCCGACATCCCGCTGGCGGCCGCGGTCATCGAGCGCGACGGCCACGCGCTCAGCCCGCGCGGCGAGCGCTACACGCCCGACACCATCCGCGATCGGCTCAACATGCGTGACTTCATGGACACCCTGCGCGGCAGCGGCATCGACACCGGCGGCCCGCCGGCGCTGGACCAGCGCGATCGCAAGGCCTTCGCCGATCAGCTCGACCGGCTGCTGGCACGGGCGCGGCGAGGCTAGGCCGGATCGCCCGCCATCCTGTCGGCCGTCTCGGCCGGGTACACCGGCGGCTGCGCGGATCCGCTGCGGGCACGAGCCAGCAGGTGCTCGATGAACAGGCGCTCGGCGCGGCCCAGGGTCGCCCGCGGATTGGTCACCAGGAAGATGTCGATTGCCGGTGGGTCGTCATAGGGCGGCAACCGCCACAGCAGTCCCGCCTGGAGATCACGCTCGACCACGTGGATCGGCAGCGGGCCGATCCCGAGGCCAGCCATGATCATGCGCCGCACCTCCTCCAGGTTCGACGAGGTGCCGACCACCTGACCGTACATCTGCAACTGGGCCCGCAGCACGGCGACCGGCCGCAGCGCATCGGTGAGGCGGTCGGTCTTGAAGGAGACGAACGACTCGCTGCGCAGGTCGGACAGGCTCAGGCCCCGCTCGCCGAACAGCGGGTGGCGCGGGCCGCAGAAGAAGCCGAAGTGCTCGCGGAACAGCAGCCGGTGATGCAACTGCGGGTGGGCCTCGCTGACGAGGCAGATGCCGAGCGTCGCGTCCTTGGACAGCACCGCCTCGATCACCGCATGCGAGGTCGCGACGTCGATCTCGACGTTGACCCGCGGGTGGCGCGCGTGGAACTCGGCCAGCGCCTCGTCCAGCGGCGGGAACACCACGTGGCTCGCCATGTGGATCCGCAACTCCCCGGTCAGCTCGGCCTCGCTGTCCGCCATCACCTGCTGCAGGCGGCCGATGGTGCCGCAGATCTCGCGGCACTCGCGGTAGAGCACGGTGCCGTACTCGGTCGGCTCGAAGCGGCCCGGCCCGCGGTCGATCAGCCGCCGGCCGAGCTGATCCTCCAGCCGCTTGAGCGCGTTGCTGACCGTCGGCTGACGCAGGTACAGGCGCTCGGCGGCGCGCGTGATCGAGCGCTCCTGCACGATCACGAGGAAGGTGTGCAGCAGGTTCCAGTCGAACGCGCGGCGCCCGGGCTGGCGCGGTTCATCGATGCTGGCCATGCTCGACATTCACCAAGACTATACAACCTATTCTGATTATCTATTTGCGGAATGTCCATCGGCGATCTTTAATCAGTCGAAGGCTTCCCGGTGTCTGGCGGGCGCCGGTGCCGGGCACGTACACGGGGCCGCGGCCCCGCAGGGGGGATCGGCATGGCGGAATCGGAGGCGGCGGCCGCGGACAAGCGACCGTGGCTGCTGCTGGCCCCGGCGCTCACCGCGGTGATGTTCCTGCTGGTGATCCCGGCATGCTTCATCGTCGTGTACTCGTTCTGGCTGCGCACGGCGGCCGGCGCCGAGCAGGTGGGGTTCTACCTCGACAACTGGAAGGAAGTCCTCACCGATCCGTTCTACCGTGACATCCTGCTGCAGACGCTGAAGATCGCGGCGATCTCCACCGTCGTCTGCATCCTCATGGGCTATGTGCCCGCCTACTTCATCGCCTACGCCAACACGCGCCACAAGGCGCTGCTGCTGTTGCTGCTGATGCTGCCCTTCTGGATCAGTTACATCATCCGCACGATGTCGTGGATCAACATCCTCGGGGTCTCCGGCGCGGTCAATGTGGCACTGCAGTGGCTCGGCATCATCGACGAGCCGATCCGCATGCTCTACAACGAGGGCACGGTCATCCTCGGCCTGGTGCACTTCCTGCTTCCATTCATGATCCTTAACATCTACGTCAGCCTCGATGGCATCGAGCGTTCGCTCACCGAGGCCGCGAAGTCGCTCGGCTGCACCGGCTGGCAGGCCTTTCGCGAGGTCACGCTGCCGCTGTCGCTGCCCGGCCTGGCCGCCGGCAGCCTGCTGTGCTTCGTGCTCGGCGCGGGGACCTATATCACGCCGATGGTGCTCGGCGGGCCGCGCGACGCCATGTTCGCCAATCTCGTGTTCGAGGCCATCGTCACGCAGCTCAACTGGCCGCTTGGTTCCGCCCTGTCGCTGGTGCTGCTGGTCCTGCTTGGCGGGCTGGTGATGGTGTACACGCGCTACCTCGGCATCGACCAGATCGCGAAGAGTTTCCGTTGACATGAATCCCAGCTGGTTCGCCATCCGCTCCGTGACCGTACTGGTCTATGTCTTCATGTTCGCGCCGGTCGCGGTGGTGATGCTGCTGTCATTCAACTCCAGCCAGTTCGGCAGCTTTCCGATGGAGGGGTTTTCGTTTCGCTGGTTCGTCGAGCTGTGGCACAACGACGCGATCGTGCGTGCCTTCAAGGTATCGATGATGCTGGCGGCGCTCACCAGCGTGATCTCGACCACGCTCGGGATCCTCGCTTCGCTGGCGATGGTGCGCTACGAGTTCCCGGGCAAGCACATGGTCTCGACCGCACTGGTGGCGCCGATCCTGATTCCCGAGGTGGTGCTCGCGGTGGCCCTGCTGCTGTTCCTGAAGTTCCTGGGCATGCCGAAGAGCTTCCCGCTGCTGTTGGCGGGGCACGTGATCTTCACGCTGCCGTTCGTGGTGCTCGTGGTACAGGCCCGGCTGGTCGGCATCCGGCGCGAGTACGAGGAGGCCGCGCTCAGCCTCGGGGCCAACTCGCTGCAGACCTTCCTGTCGGTGACCCTGCCACTGATGCTGCCGGCGGTGCTGGCCGGGATGCTGTTCAGCTTCACCATCTCGTTCGACGACATCACCGGGACGCTGTTCTGGAAGCCGGGCGGGGTGGAGACGGTGCCGACGCAGATCTTCGCCATGCTGCGCAACTCGATCAGCCCGGAGATCAACGCGCTCGGCACGGTCATGGTGGTGATCACGGTCGCCCTGCCACTGGCCGGCGTGGCGCTGGCCCGCAAGCTCTCGGGCTGAATGCGGGCGCGTTGACGAGGGAACCACCGAAGACACCGAAGGCACCGAATACACCGAAAGGACGGATGAGTGGATGAACAATGAGCCTGTGTCCATTGCCGGTTTCCGGGGCTGGATTGTCGGCGTGCGCCCCAACACCGGCACGCACCAACTCGTTTCTTCTTTTTCGGTGCGTTCGGTGTCTTCGGTGACTTCGGTGGTTCCCCTGACGACCTATCGGTACACGACTCGCGCACGGCAATGACGAGCCGGGTGGTGGAGACGCAAACATTGACAACGAGTGCCCGCGCGGCGGGCCAGGAGAGGAGGTGGGATCGATGACTGATTCCAAGCGATACGAGAAGCTGCTCGAGCGCTACGAGAATGGCGACATCGACCGGCGCACGTTCCTGAAGG
Organism: Halofilum sp. (in: g-proteobacteria); assembly: GCA_033721835.1. Classification (GTDB taxonomy): domain Bacteria; phylum Pseudomonadota; class Gammaproteobacteria; order XJ16; family Halofilaceae; genus Halofilum. The sequence continues at coordinate 48,295 of JAWWAE010000002.1, forward strand.
CGCTCGGCGTGGCCGGCCTGGCCGCCGGCGTCGTCGGCGGGCCGATGGGCTGGCTGGCGCGCGAGGCCCGGGCCGCGAAACCCGAGCAGATCCGCTTCGACGGCTGGGGTGGGGTGGTCTCCGAGGCGTTCCGCGAGTACGCCTTCGAGCCCTACGAGAAGGCCACCGGCATCCCGGTGGTCGACGGCACCTTCGGCGGTGCCGACGAGTACCTGGCGCGGGTGCGGGCGAGCCAGCCCGGCGAGTTCAACATCGCGCACCTGTCCGGCGTGTTCGACTACGCCCGCTATCACAACCTCGACCTGTCGACGACGCTCGACGAGAGCAACATCCCGAACCTCGACCTGGTCATCAAGCGGCTGCAGGAGCCGTTACGCAACATCACCAACGGCCGGCTGTCGGGCGTCCCCTACGACTACGGCACCACCGGCATCGCCTACAACCGCAAGCACATCAGCGATGCCGAGGCGAAGGAGAAGGGCGCGAAGCTGCTGATCGACGAGAAGTACAAGAATCGCATCGGCGGCTGGGGCGAGTGGAAGACGCGCATCTGGTACGGCGCGCTGCAGACCGACCAGGACCCGAACAACATCCAGGACATGGACGCGGTCTGGGACGCCATCCGCACGCACCGCGACCTGGCGCTGAAGTACTGGGGTTCCGGCGCCGAGCTGATGAGCCTGCTGGCCGAGGAGGAGATCTACGTCACCGAGGGCTGGTCGGGCCGGATCAAGGCGCTGCAGGACCAGGGCCACGACATGGGCTACCTGGACCCGCCGGGCGGTCTCGGCTGGCAGGAGTGCCTGTTCGTGATCAAGGGCAGCCCGATGGAGGCGTCGGAGGAACTCCTCAACTTCATGCTCGAGCCCAAGGTGGCGATCGCCGTGGCCGAGGGGCAGAACTACCCGCCGGCGCTCGACCCGACCAAGGTCGATCTCGGCGACGAGGTGCCGAAGCTGCCGGCGTTCGACCCGACGGGCACGCTGGACTCGCTCAACTTCTTCGATCCCGCCTACTGGAATGCCAACGAGCAGGCCTGGTCGAAGGAGTTCAGCCGCGTGCAGCGGGGCTATTGAGTGGATCGATTGGGGTAACGACGGGCGGGCGGTGCGACCCGGCACCGCCCGTCCATTCGGAGAACGAACATGGCGGAAGCAGGGGCAAACGCGGTCGAGATCCGGGGCGTGGTCAAGCGCTTCGGCGACTTCACGGCCATGCACAAGGCCGATCTCGACGTGCCGGACGGGAGCTTCGTGACCTTCCTCGGACCCTCGGGCTGCGGCAAGACCACGACCCTGCGCATGATCGCCGGCCTGCTGGACCCGACCGAGGGCGACATCTCGGTCCGTGGCCGCCGCATCAACGATGTGCCGATCCACAAGCGCAACCTTGGGATCGTGTTCCAGAACTATGCGCTGTTCCCGCACAAGACGATCTTCGACAACGTCGCGTTCGGCCTGAAGTATCGCGACGTGCCGCGCGACGAGATCACGAAGCGGGTGCGTGAGGCGCTCGCGCTGGTACAGCTGCCGCAGGTCGAGGACCGGCTGCCGAATCAGCTGTCCGGCGGCCAGCAGCAGCGGATCGCGCTGGCGCGCGCGATCGTGATCCAGCCGGACGTACTGCTGCTCGACGAACCGCTGTCCGCGCTCGACGCGAACCTGCGCGAGGAGATGCGGGTCGAGCTCAAGCGCATCCAGCGCGAACTCGGCGTCGCGACGGTATTCGTGACCCACGACCAGGCCGAGGCGCTGGCGATGTCGGACAAGGTGGTGGTCATGAACCACGGGCGCATCGAGCAGCAGGGTACGCCCGAGGAGGTCTACAACCGGCCGAACACGGAGTTCGTCGCCGACTTCCTCGGCCACTCCAACATCCTCGAGGGCAGCGTGACCGCCGACCTGGGCGATGCGGTCCGGGTACGGGTGGCCCGCGAGCTGGAGATCCTGGCCGACAAGGGCAGCCGGCGCTCCTATTCCGAGGGCGACACCGTGCGGGTGGTGGTCCGGGCCGAGCGCCTGCTGCTCGCCGAGCGACACGCCGAGGAGGAGGGTGCGACGCTGATCGACGCGACGGTCTCGACCGTGGACTACCAGGGCCAGGTCGTGCGCTACTTCCTCGAGGCCGGGCCGCTGACGCTGCAGGCGATCAACACCATCGACCGTCACCCCTTCGCCGAGGGCCGCGCGGTCCAGGCACGGTTGCGCGCCGGCGACTGCGTCGTGCTCCCGGGCGCGGCAGACTGAGCCACGGGGGCCGGCCGTGACGGCACAGACCGCGACGGGCGCCCGCGGGCGCCCGCCATCCAACCTGTTCTACCAGTCGCGCCAGCGCCGGCCGCCGTTCGAGCGGGCGGAGGGCGTCTACATCTGGGATGCGTCCGGCCGCCGTTATCTCGATGGCTGCTCCGGCGCGATGGTGAGCAACATCGGCCACTCCAACCCGCGCGTGCTGGCCGCGATGCGCCGCCAGATGGAGCTGGGCACATTCGCCTACCGGCTGCATTTCGAGAACGAACCGGCGGAGCAGTTGGCGGCGCGGGTCGCCGGACTGGCGCCGGCGGGCATGGACCGGGTGTTCTTCGTCTCCGGCGGCTCGGAGGCGGTCGAGAGCGCGCTCAAGCTCGCCCGGCAACATGCGCTGGCGACGGGCCGGGGCAGCCGCTACAAGGTGATCGCGCGGCATCCCTCCTACCACGGCTCGACGCTGGGCGCGCTGGCGGTGACCGGCTACACGCCGATGACCGCGCCGTTCGCGCCGATGATGCACGAGATGCCGAAGATCCCGGCCCCGACCTGCTACCTGGACCGGGACGATCTCGATGACGCCGCACGCGGGCGGCGCTACGCCGACCTGCTCGAGGCGGAGATCCTGCGCCAGGGCCCGGAGTCCGTGCTCGCGTTCATCATGGAGCCCGTCGGCGGCGCCTCGACCGGTGCGCTGGTCGCGCCGGACAGCTACTACCCGCGGGTGCGCGAGATCTGCGACCGCCATGGCGTGCTGCTGATCTTCGACGAGGTGATGTCCGGCGCGGGCCGCACGGGCCGCTTCCTGGCCGGCGAACACTGGGGCATCGTCCCCGACCTGGTCGCCGTGTCCAAGGGCTTCGCCGCCGGCTACGTGCCGCTGGGGGCGCTGCTCGCGCCGGGGCGGCTGGTGGAGCCGGTGCTCGACGCCGGCGGCTTCGTCCACGGCTACACCTATGCCGGCAACCCGCTGGCCTGCGCCGCCGGCGGCGCGGTGCTCGACGAGCTGCTCGAACGCGACCTGATGGGCAACGCCACGCGCATGGGCGCCCTGCTGCGCGACCGGCTCGAGGCCCTGATGCAGCGACACGAGCTGGTCGGCGACGTCCGCGGCAAGGGCCTGCTGATGGCGCTGGAACTGGTCGCCGACCGGGCGAGCATGGAGCCGCTGCCGCCGCTGGCGATGGCCGCCTGCCGCCTGACCGAGCTCGCCTTCGAGCGGGGCCTGGTCCTCTACTGGCGGCGCACCCGCGGCGGTGACCGCGGCGACCACGTGATGGTCTGCCCGCCGCTGATCGTCAGCGAGGATCAGCTCGACGAGCTGGCCGGGGCGCTCGACGACTCGCTCGCGGCGCTCGCCGCCGAGCTGGGGCGCTAGGCCGGTGGCCCGCAAGGTCATCATCACCTGCGCGATCACCGGCTCGGTGCACACGCCGAGCATGAGCGAGTACCTGCCGGTCACGCCCGACCAGATCGCCGAGCAGGCGATCGACGCGGCCGCGGCCGGCGCGGCCATCCTGCATCTGCACGCGCGCGACCCCGAGGACGGCCGGCCCAGCCCCGACCCGGACGTGTTCATGCAGTTCCTGCCGCGGATCCGCGCCGCGACCGACGCCATCGTCAACATCTCGACCGGCGGCGGCATGCCGATGACGGTCCGGGACCGCATGCAGGCGGCGCTGCGGGCACGGCCCGAGATGGCCTCGCTCAACATGGGCACGATGAACTTCGGCCTCTATCCCGTGCTCGACCGCTACGACGAATGGAAGCACGACTGGGAGCCGGGATTCCTCGAATCGAGCCGCGATTTCGTCTTCCGCAACACCTTCGCCGACATCGAGACGCTGCTGTCGGAAGTCGGGGAGGGCTGCGGTACGCGCTTCGAGTTCGAGTGCTACGACGTCGGCCATGTCTACACGCTGGCCCACTTCCTCGAGCGCGGTCTGGTCCGACCGCCGCTGTTCGTGCAGTTCGTGCTCGGCATCCTCGGCGGCATCGGCGGCGACCCGGACAACCTGCTGTTCATGAAGCGCACGGCCGACCGGCTGCTCGGTGACGACTACCGCTTCTCGGTGCTGGGCGCCGGGCGCCACCAGCTGCCGCTGGCGACCATGGGCGCCAGCCTGGGCGGCAACGTGCGCGTCGGCCTGGAGGACAACCTGTTCATCGAGAAGGGCGTGCTGGCGCAGAGCAACGCCGAGGAGGTGACGAAGATCCGCGGCATCCTCGCCGAACTGGGCCTGGAGCCCGCGACGCCGGATGAGACGCGGTCGATGCTCGGGTTGAAGGGAGTGGAACATGTGGCGTTCTGACGCCAGGGCGGCAATCGCACTGGCCTCGCAGAATACTGCAGGTCGGACTTCAGTCCGACAGCCCCATATTGGTGTGGTCTTTCGGGCCGACGACTGTCGGACTGAAGTCCGACCTGCAACCTCCAGGGAGGGAACGCGATTCATGGCGCCAGCTGCATTCAATGAACATGTTTGGGGCAGGACGTGAAGGCCTATTTCGCACCGGTACAGAAGACCCACGACCCGGACACCTTCCTGGTCGCGGGCGCGCAGCGACCGATCCCCGAGGTCCCGGCGCGCGCCGACCGGCTGCTCGCGGCCCTGCAGCGGCTCGGGATCGCGGTCGAGCCGCCGGCCGATCACGGGCTCGAGCCGATCGCGGCGGTGCATACGCCGGAATACCTCGAGTTCCTGCAGACCATCGCCGAGCTATGGCCCTCGCTCGGCGGCAGCCGCGAGGTGGTGCCGAACGTGCATCCCGACCGCCGCGATTGCGTCTACCCGGACTCGCCGATCGGGCGTGCCGGCTATCACCTCGCCGACACGGCCTGCCCGATCGCGGCCGAGACCTGGGACGCGGTCCGCAGCAGCGCCCATGCCGCCGTTTCGGCGGCCGACGCGGTGCGCGCCGGTATGCCGCACGCCTACGCGCTGTGCCGGCCGCCCGGCCACCACGCCTTCGCCGACATGGCAGGCGGCTTCTGCTACCTGAACAACGCCGCGATCGCCGCCCAGCAGCTGCGTGGCGACCACGATCGGGTCGCGATCCTCGATATCGACCTGCACCACGGCAATGGCACCCAGGGCGTCTTCTACCGCCGCGCGGACGTGCTGACCGTCTCCGTCCACGTCGACCCGCATGCCTTCTACCCCTACTTCTGGGGCCACGCCGCCGAACGCGGCGAGGGCGCCGGACGGGGTTACAACCTGAACCTGCCGCTGCCGCTGGGGGCCGGCGACGAGCCCTTCCTCGCGGCCCTCGAACAGGCCTTGCGGCGAATCGAGGTGTTCCGGCCCGGCGCCTTGGTGCTCGCCCTCGGGCTCGATGCCTCGGTCGACGACCCGTTCGGCGGGCTGCGGGTGACCGGCGACGGCTTCGAGGCGATCGGCCATCGCCTCGGCGGCCTCGAGCTGCCACTGGTGCTGGTGCAGGAGGGCGGGTACCTCAGCGACGCGCTGGAGGAGAACCTGTTCCGCTTCCTCACCGGCTTCACGGGGGCCCGGTGACGGCAGCGCATCCCTCGGCCGTGCCGGGATCGGGCCCCGTCGCCGCGCCGGTCGCTCGCGGTCCGCGTGCCGGTTTCTGTGTTCGCCGGCGTCGCCGCTCGGTATCTTGTCGACGTGTCCGCTGTCCAGGAGGCCTTCCGTGCAGATAGATCTCGACGCCATCCGCGAGTCGGTCGCCGCCCTGGAGGCGACCGCGCGCGAGCGGCTCGCCGCGCTGGTGCGCGAGGACAGCCGGCTCGGCCGGGAGCAGGGGGCGCAGGCGCTGATGGAGGACTGGTTCCGCGCGCTCGGCCTCGACGTGCGCCGGGTCCCGGTCGAGCTGGAGGCGATCCGCGACCGGCCCGGTTTCTCGCCGCCGCTGATCGACTACGAGGGCCGCGAGAACGTGGTCGGCGTGCACCGTCCGGCGAAGATCCGCGGCCGCTCGCTGATCCTGAACGGCCATATCGACGTGGTACCGCCGGGGCCGGCCGAGCTCTGGACCGATCCGCCATTCGAGCCGGTGGTTCGCGACGGCCGCATGTACGGCCGCGGCGCCGGCGACATGAAGGCGGGCCTGGTCGCGTACCTGACCGCGTTCGAGGCCCTGCAGGCCCTCGGTGCCCGTCCCGCGGCTCCGGTCTATCTGCAGTCGGTGGTGGAAGAGGAATGCACGGGC
>JAWWAE010000003.1:0-47660 GCA_033721835.1 Halofilum sp. (in: g-proteobacteria)
AGACCCGGCGGCCGTACCTCGAACGGCTCGAGCTCGAGATCGGCGTGATCTGCAACATGGGTTTCCCCGGCTACTTCCTGATCGTCGCCGACTTCATCGCCTGGGCGCGCGACAATGGCGTGCCGGTGGGGCCCGGTCGCGGCTCCGGCGCCGGCTCGCTGGTGGCCTACGCGCTCGGCATCACCGACCTGGACCCGCTGCGCTACGAGCTGCTGTTCGAGCGCTTCCTCAACCCCGAGCGCGTGTCGCTGCCGGACTTCGACGTCGACTTCTGCATGGAAGGCCGCGACCGGGTGATCGAGTACGTCGCCGAGAAGTACGGCAGCGACAAGGTCTCGCAGATCATCACCTACGGCACCATGGCCGCGCGCGCCGTGGTGCGCGACGTCGGCCGCGTGCTGGGCCACCCGTACGGCTACGTCGACCGCATCGCCAAGCTGGTGCCGTTCGAGCTCGGCATGACGCTGGAGAAGGCGCTGGCCGAATCGGAGGATCTGAAGACCGCCTACGACGAGGAAGAGGAGGTCCGCACGCTGATCGACCTCGCGCGCAAGCTCGAGGGGCTGGCGCGCAACGCCGGCAAGCACGCCGGCGGCGTCGTGATCGCGCCCTCGGCGCTGACCGACTTCGCGCCGCTCTACTGCGAGCCCGGCGGACAGGGTCTGGTGACCCAGTTCGACAAGGACGACGTCGAGAAGATCGGGCTGGTGAAGTTCGACTTCCTCGGCCTGCGCACGCTGACCATCATCGACCGCGCGGTGCGGGCGATCAACGAACGCCTGCGCACGGCGGGCGAGACCGAGATCGACCTCGACCTGCTGCCGATGGACGATCGCGGCGCCTTCGACCTGCTCAAGGCCTGCAACACGACCGCCGTGTTCCAGCTCGAGTCGCGCGGCATGAAGGAGCTGATCAAGCGCCTGCAGCCCGACGACTTCGAGGAGATCATTGCACTGGTGGCGCTGTTCCGCCCCGGGCCGCTTCAGTCGGGCATGGTCGACGACTTCATCGCCCGCAAGCACGGGCATGCGCAGGTGCAGTACCCGCACCCCACGCTCGAGGCGATCCTGAAGCCGACCCATGGCGTCATCCTCTACCAGGAGCAGGTGATGCAGATCGCGCAGGAGCTGGCCGGCTACACGCTGGGCCAGGCCGACCTGCTGCGGCGGGCGATGGGCAAGAAGAAGCCCGAGGAGATGGCCAAACAGCGCTCCGGCTTCGTCGACGGTGCGGTCGAGCGTGGCGTCAAGGAGGCGACGGCGCGGCACATCTTCGAGCTGATCGAGAAGTTCGCCGGCTACGGATTCAACAAGTCGCACTCGGCGGCCTACGCGCTGCTGTCGTACCAGACGGCCTGGCTGAAGGCGCACTACCCGGCGGAGTTCATGGCAGCGGTGCTGTCGGCCGACATGGACAACACCGACAAGGTGGTGGCGCTGATCGACGACTGCGCTGCCAACGGCCTCGAGGTACTGCCGCCGGACATCAACAACTCGGGTATCGGCTTCCAGGCGGTCGGCAGCGGCCAGGTCCGCTTCGGGCTCGGCGCGGTGAAGGGCGTCGGGCAGGGGGTACTCGAGACGGTGCTCGCCGAGCGCGCGGCCGGCGGCGCGTTCCGGGACCTCGACGACCTCTGCTGCAGGGTGGACGGCAGCCGTCTCGGGCGCCGGGTGCTGGAGGCCCTCAACCGGGCCGGCGCGCTGGCGGCGCTGGGCGCGAACCGGGCCACGATCGACCGCCGGATCCCGCACGCGTTGCGCGCCGCCGAGCAGCACCGGCACAACACCAGCACCGGCCAGAACGACATGTTCGGCGCCGGCGACGACCGCCCCGCCGTCGGCAGCGGCGACATCCCCGCGGTGCCGGAGTGGGACGAGGAGACCCTGCTGGCCGGCGAGAAGGAGACGCTCGGCCTGTACCTCTCGGGCCACCCGATCGAGCGCTACGCCGCCGAACTGGCGCAGTTCACCGGCGGGCGGCTGGCCGACCAGTGCGGCCGGGTCGAGGCCGGTGGCCCGCGCCGGCGTGAGCGCAACGGACAGGTGGACGTGGTCGCGGGACTGGTGATGAATGTGCGCACGCGCAACACCGGCAGCGGCAAGATGGCCTTCATCACCCTCGACGACCGCAGTGGCCGGGTCGAGGCGGTGATCGGACCGGAACTGTTCCAGCGCTCCGGCGCCCGCATCATCCGCGACAAGGTGCTGGTGGTGGAGGGCGAACTCGGCATCGACGACTTCTCGGGCGGCTACCAGGTGCGCGCGCGCGATCTGTACACCATCGACGAGGCGCGCGAACGCTTTGCACGCGCAGTCTGCCTGCAGGTCTCGGCCGGCGCGGCCGGCAACGGATTCGTCGACCATCTGCAGGAAACGCTGCATCCGTTCCGCGAGGGCAACACGCCGGTGCGCATCGATTATCGCGGGCCCGAGGGCTCCGCGGTGTTGAATCTCGGCGACGAATGGCGTATCCATCCCACGGACGAGCTGCTGCAGCGATTGCGGCAGCTGGCCGGGGAGCAGGCCATCGACGTGCGCTACTGAGCGCGCGATGTGCCATACTCCTGCGGCCAGGGTCATCGGTTTCGACCGATGTCCGGCCGCGGCGGCGGGGGCCGGCGGGCCTTCTCGCGGCGGATTCTGCGGTCGCGCGAACTCCGTTCCGGCCGCAGCCCTGGAACGACTTTCACTGGAGAAACCAAATGAGAAAAATGACGCAACTTCTTGTTGGCGCGGGCGTACTTGCGCTAGCCGCGATCAACGGTACCGCGTCCGCAGCCACCCTCGATACCGTCAAGGATCGGGGTCACCTGAAATGCGGCGTCAGTGAGGGCCTGCCGGGCTTCTCGCAGCCGGACAGCGAAGGCAACTGGACCGGCATCGACGTCGATACCTGCCGCGCGATCGCGGCCGCCGTGTTCGGCACCGGCGACGACGTCAAGTTCACGCCGCTGACCGCGAAGGAGCGTTTCACCGCCCTGCAGTCCGGCGAGATCGACGTGCTGGTGCGCAACACCACCTGGACGCTGACGCGTGACACCTCGCTCGGCGTGAACTTCACCGGCACCAACTACTACGACGGCCAGGGCTTCCTGGTGCGCAAGGCGCTCGGTGTGGACAGCGCCAAGCAGCTCGACGGCGCCACGGTGTGTGTGGCCGCCGGCACCACCACCGAGCTGAACCTTGCCGACTACTTCCGCAAGGAAGGCATGGAGTTCCAGGCGGTCGTGTTCGACACCTCGACGCAGACCGTGCAGGGCTTCGCCAGTGGCCGCTGCGACGTCCTGACCTCGGATCGCTCGCAGCTTGCGGCACTGCGGACCAAGCTGGATGATCCCTCCAGCGCGGTGATCCTGCCCGAGACGATCTCCAAGGAGCCGCTCGGCCCGGTGGTCCGCCAGGGCGACGACGAGTGGTTCAACATCGTCAAGTGGGTGCTGTTCACCATGGTCAATGCCGAGGAGCTGGGCATCACCCAGGCCAATGTCGACCGGATGAAGAACTCGGACAACCCGAGCGTACAGCGCCTGCTGGGCACCGCCGGCGACATGGGTGAGAAGCTGCACCTCGCCCCGAGCTTCGGCTACGACATCATCAAGGAGCTCGGCAACTACGGCGAGATGTTCGACCGCAACGTCGGCCCGAATACCGCGATCGGGCTGAACCGCGGCGTGAACGCGCTGTGGACCAACGGTGGCGTGATGTACGCGCCGCCGCTGCGGTGATTCGCTGAAGCACAAGGGTATCGGGGCCGCCCCATCGGGGCGGCCCCTTTCCCGCCCGGCACAGGCATAACAACGACAAGCACGGAGCGGTGCCATGGCCGACAACAAACCGGTGAGTCCCGGTACCCGACCGTGGCGCGACCCGCGGGTTCGCGCGCTTGTCTTCCAGATCGTCGCCCTCGCGGCCGTCTTCTGGGTCGGCTACACCCTGTTCCAGAACACGCTCTCCAACATGGAGCAGCGGGGCATCAGTACCGGCTTCGGCTTCTGGAACGAACAGGCCGGCTTCAGCATCATCATGAGCCTCATTCCCTACGAGGCCACCATGACCTACGGGCGGACCTTCTGGGTCGGCCTGATCAACACCCTGCTGGTGTCGGGCCTCGGCATCTTCATCGCCACGATCGTCGGCTTCATCATCGGCATCGCCCGACTGTCCAGCAACTGGCTGGTGGCCAAGCTGGCAGCGGCCTACATCGAGATCTTCCGCAACATCCCGCTGCTGCTGCAGATTTTCTTCTGGTATTTCGCGGTGCTGCGCAACGTGCCGACGCCGCGCCAGAGTGTCTCGTTCGCTGACTCGTTCTTCCTCAACAACCGGGGGTTATACGTCCCGGAGCCGATCGCGGGCGAGAATTTCGGATTCGTGATCGCCGCGCTGGTGATCGGCATCGTCGCGACGATCTTCATCTACCGCTGGGCCAAGCGACGGCAGAACCTGACCGGCCAGCAGTTCCACACCTTCTGGACCGGTCTCGGAGTGATCATCGGGCTGCCGCTGGTGACCTATCTCGCCCTCGGCGGGCCGCTGAGCTGGGAGGTCCCCGAGCTCAAGGGTTTCAATTTCCAGGGCGGGATGGTGATCATTCCCGAGCTGGCGGCGCTGCTGGCGGCCCTTTCGATCTACACCGCGGCGTTCATCGCCGAGATCGTGCGCTCGGGCATCCTGTCGGTCAGCCACGGCCAGACCGAGGCGGCCTCCGCGCTCGGGCTGCGCCCGGGCCTGGTGCTGCGGCTGGTGGTCATCCCGCAGGCGATGCGCGTGATCATCCCGCCATTGACCAGCCAGTACCTGAACCTGACCAAGAATTCGTCGCTCGCGACCGCGATCGGCTACCCCGACCTGGTGGCGGTGTTCATGGGCACGACCCTGAACCAGACCGGCCAGGCGGTCGAGATCGTGGCCATGACGATGGCCGTCTATCTCACGCTCAGCCTGATCATTTCGTTGTTCATGAACATCTACAACCGTGCGGTAGCACTCAAGGAGCGCTGACGCCGTGGCCAGTCATCAGCCCAAACCGGATGCATTGCCGCCAACGACCAGCGTCGGCGCGGTCGGCTGGTTGAGAAACAACCTGTTCTCGACCTGGTACAACAGCCTGCTGACGCTGGTCATCCTCTACCTGTTGATCAGGTACCTGACGCCCCTGTTCGACTGGGCAATCCTCGAGGCCGATTTCGCCGGCACCAGCACCGAGGACTGCGATTCGGAAGGTGCCTGCTGGGTGTTCCTCCAGCAGCGGTTCGGGTTCTTCATCTACGGTTTCTATCCCGAGGCGGAGCGGTGGCGCGTCAATATCGCCTTCGTCCTGCTCGCCATCGTGCTCATCCCGCAGTTCATCGAGGGGTTTCCGTGGCGCAAGTGGCTGGGGATCTTCGGCCTGACCGGCTTCCCGATCATCTGTTGGTTCCTCATTGCGGGTGGTGCGTTCGGCCTGAAGCCGGTGGCGGCCACGGAGTGGGGCGGCCTGATGCTGACGCTGACGCTGGCCTACATCGGCATCCTGTCCTCGTTGCCGATCGGCATCGTGCTGGCGCTGGGTCGTCGCTCCAGCATGCCGGTGATCCGCGGCATCTGCGTGGTCTTCATCGAGATCTGGCGGGCGGTGCCGCTGATCACGGTGCTGTTCATGGCCTCGGTGATGCTGCCGTTGTTCCTGCCCGAAGGGGTCAACTTCGACAAGCTGTTGCGGGCACTGATCGGGATCACGCTGTTCTGGTCCGCCTACATGGCCGAGGTGGTCCGCGGCGGCCTGCAGGCGATTCCGAAGGGACAGTACGAGGCGGCCGACGCGCTCGGGCTCAACTACTGGAAGAAGACCGGGCTGATCATCCTGCCGCAGGCGCTGAAGATCGTGATCCCCGGCATCGTCAATACCTTCATCGCCCTGTTCAAGGACACGACCCTGGTGCTGATCATCGGCCTGTTCGACGTGCTGGCCACGGTCCAGTCGACGATCATCGACCCCGAGTGGCAGGCGGTCGATGCGGAAGGCTACCTGTTCGTGGGCTTCTGCTTCTGGGTCTTCTGCTTCGGCATGTCGCGCTACAGCCAGGCGCTCGAGCGCAAGCTGCACACCGGCCACAAGAAAACCTGAGAGGACACATTGAAATGAGCACCGACATGCAGGACAACCAGGCGCCCGATCCGGTTGCATCCACCGCAAAGGCCGGTGACAACATCATCGAGGTCGAGGGCCTGAACAAGTGGTTCGGCCAGTTCCACGTGCTCAAGGACATCGACCTCGAGGTCGCGCGGGGCGAGCGGATCGTGGTGTGCGGGCCCTCCGGCTCCGGCAAGTCGACCCTGATTCGCTGCCTCAATCGGCTCGAGGATCACCAGAAAGGCAGGATCACGGTCGACGGCATCGAGCTCGTGCAGGACATCAAGAAGATCGAGACCGTCCGGCGCGAGGTCGGGATGGTGTTCCAGCACTTCAACCTGTTCCCGCACCTGACGGTGCTGGACAACTGCTGCCTGGCCCCGATCTGGGTGCGCAAGACCCCGCGTCACGAGGCCGAGAAGAACGCCATGAAGTACCTCGAACGGGTCCGGATCCCGGAGCAGGCGAAGAAGTATCCGGGACAGCTGTCGGGCGGCCAGCAGCAGCGCGTCGCGATCGCCCGCTCGCTTTGCATGCAGCCCAAGATCATGCTGTTCGACGAGCCGACCTCCGCGCTCGACCCGGAGATGATCAAGGAGGTGCTCGACGTGATGATCGAGCTGGCGCAGAGCGGCATGACCATGCTCTGCGTCACCCACGAGATGGGCTTCGCCAAGACGGTGGCCGACCGGGTGATCTTCATGGACCAGGGCGAGATCGTCGAGCAGGCGCCGCCGAGCGAGTTCTTCTCGAACCCGAAGGAACCCCGGACCCAGGAATTCCTGAAGCAGATCCTGCACCACTAGGCATTGCCTCCCGCGGTGCTACTGCCGGCCCGGGGTCCGGTGTGTTCGTTGCAGGGAGTCACGGAGAATCTCGCAAAGGCGCCAAGACGCAAAGGACGCAAAGAAACTGAACGAGAGGCTCGGGGGCCGCTGTTGCCAGGGTGTTCGTCATGCGCGCGGGATCGGGACGGTGTGCCGGTTTCTCTCGCAGAGACGCGGAGAACGCAGGGAAAGCGGTAAACAAGGGGGCATGACGGCGGGGTCGCGGCTATAGCCATGGAGGTGGCGCTGGCGCCCTGTTGCTCTTTGTCCCCTTCTTTCCCTGCGTCCTCTGCGCCTCTGAGAGATCCCATTTTTTCCTTGGCGTGCTTGGCGTCTTGGCGCCTTTGCGAGAGATCCGGAACGAGGCCCCGAGCCGGCAGGACGGGCAGTACCCGGGCAACGCGCCCCCGGCGTGGATCGGGGCCCGCCGCAGCATGTATCATTGCGCCAGCACCGGTCAGGGACAGCCAATGAATCCGAACTTTCTCGAATTCGAACAGCCGATTGCGGAACTCGAGGCCAAGATCGAGGAACTGCGGCACGTCGGCTCACAGGACGATGTCGATTTCAATCTCCAGGACGAGATCCAGCGCCTGCAGACCAAGTGCGAGTCGCTGACCCGCAGCATCTTCAGCAAGCTCAAGCCGCAGCAGATCGCCCAGCTCGCCCGGCATCCGCAGCGGCCCTACACGCTGGACTACGTCAAGCGCATCTTCGACGATTTCACCGAGCTGCACGGCGATCGCTGCTATGCCGACGACTACGCCATCGTCGGCGGCCCGGCCCGGATCGACGGCCGGCCGGTGATGGTGATCGGACACCAGAAGGGGCGTGACACCAAGGAAAAGCTGAAGCGCAACTTCGGCATGCCGCGGCCCGAGGGCTACCGCAAGGCCCTGCGTCTGATGCGGATGGCGGCGCGCTTCGGGATGCCGGTGCTGACCTTCATCGACACGCCCGGCGCCTACCCGGGGGTCGGCGCCGAGGAGCGCGGCCAGAGCGAGGCGATCGCGCGCAACCTGTTCGAGATGTCCGAGCTGCGCACCCCGATCCTCTGCACCGTGGTCGGCGAGGGCGGTTCGGGCGGCGCGCTCGCCATTGGCGTGGGTGACCACCTGACCATGCTGCAGTACAGCACCTATTCGGTGATCTCGCCGGAGGGCTGCGCCTCGATCCTCTGGAAGAGCGCGGAGCGCGCCGGCGAGGCGGCCGAGGCCATGGGGATCACCTCGGATCGGCTGCACGAGCTCGGTCTGGTCGACGAGGTGGTGTCCGAGCCACTCGGCGGTGCGCATCGCGACTACGACGAGACCGCGGACAGCCTGCGCCGGGCGCTCCTGACACAACTCGAGCGCTTCTCGGCCATCGATACCGACCAGCTGATCGAGGACCGCTACCAGCGGCTGGTGTCGTACGGGCACTATCGCGACACCGGCTGAGGCATGGTCGGCGGCGAGGGCGGCCCGGAGCAGGATCCGGCGGCCCGGCTGGAGGCCGCGCTCGCCCGCCACGCCCCCGACTGGCGCACCCTCGTGGTCGCCTTCAGTGGCGGTCCCGATTCCACCCTGCTGCTCGCCGCCGCCGCGCGGCTGGCGCCGAAGCGGCGTCTGCGGGTGATCCACGTCGACCACGGTTGGCATCCCGACTCCGCGGCCTGGGCCCGCCACTGCTGGCGCGTGGCCGCCGGGCTCGGGCTGCGCTGCGAGCTGCTGCAGGTCGATCCCGAGGCGGCCGGCGGCGAGGGCCCGGAGGCCGCCGCCCGAAGGGCGCGCTATCGCTCGCTCGCCGATCGGGTCGGTAGCGGCGACGTGCTGCTGACCGCCCATCATCGCGACGACCAGGCCGAGACCCTGCTGCTGGCGCTGTTGCGTGGTGGCGGCATCCACGGGTGGGCCGGGATGCCGCCGGCGCGCCCGTTCGGCGCCGGTGGCATGCACCTGCGGCCCTGGCTGGGGCTCGCGCGCACGCGGCTGCGTGAATGGCATGACCACTGGGGTCTCGAGTCGCTCTCCGACCCGGCGAACGAGGACCCCCGCTACGAGCGGGCCTGGCTGCGGCAGTCGGTGCTGCCGGTGTTGCGCGAGCGCTGGCCGGAGACGGAGGCGACGCTCGCGCGCGCGGCCGGGCAGGCCGCCGAGGCCGCCGACGCGATCGACGCGCTGGCGGCGCGCGATTTCGTCGCCTGTCGCGGGCACTACGGCGATACGCTCGATTGCGACGCGCTGGCGACGCTGCCCGAGCCGCGGCGGCGGGCGCTGCTGCGCTGGTGGATCGACCGCAACGGCCTGCCGCGCCCACCCGCCGTGCGACTGACCGACCTCGAGCGCCAGCTTCGCACGGCCCGCAGGGACCGCAATCCGTGCGTGCGCTGGCCCGGCGGCGAGGTCCGCCGCTGGCGTGGCGAGGCCTGGGCGCTGGCGCCGCGGCCGCCGGTGCAGCCCGGTCAGGAGCATGTGTGGCCGGACCCGCGCTGGCCACTGGAGCTGCCCGACCGTGTGCTCGGCCCGGAGGCACTGGCGGCGCTCGGGGTCGAGATCCCGTCCGGGGCCGACGTGCGCGTGCGTTACCGGCAGGGCGGCGAACGCCTGCGGTTGCCCGGCATGCGGCAGGCACGGCCATTGAAGACGCTGCTGAGCGAGCGCGGGGTGCCGCCGTGGGAGCGCGACCGGGTGCCGCTGATCTTCGTCGACGGCGAGCTGGCGGCGGTCATCGGCCTGGGGCGCGCGGTCGCAAACGACTGAGCGCCGGCCGGTGGGTCGAGCCGGCTCGCCACGCCGACGGCAGCGGCGGTTGCCGGGTCGACTCGCGGGTCAGCTCGCTCTCCCGTCTCCCGGCGGATTTGCTGCGGCCGACCGATACGCCTGCCCCCAAGTCGGTGAACACCCGCTCGCTTCGCCCCGATCGACGCCGGCTCAATTGTCCCGCCCGGGGGCCTCTGCTACGCTCCGCACTTTCGTCCATCCGACCCTCACTGCCGAGAAACCGCTCCCTCGATGGCCCGTTTCGTGTTCGTAACCGGTGGTGTCGTTTCCTCGCTCGGCAAGGGGATTGCATCGGCCTCGATCGCGGCCCTGCTCGAGGCCCGCGGCCTGAAGGTCGCGATGCTGAAGCTCGATCCCTACATCAACGTCGACCCGGGCACCATGAGCCCGTACCAACACGGAGAGGTGTTCGTCACCGACGACGGCGCCGAGACCGATCTGGACCTCGGGCACTACGAGCGCTTCACTCGCAACAAGACCAGCCAGCGCAGCAACTTCACCACCGGCCGCGTCTACCAGAACGTCATCTCGAAGGAGCGCCGCGGTGACTATCTCGGGGCGACGGTGCAGGTGATTCCGCACATCACCGACGAGATCAAGCGCCTCGTGCACGAGGGCTCCAACGACGCCGACATCGCAATGGTCGAGATCGGCGGCACGGTCGGCGACATCGAGTCGCTGCCGTTCCTCGAGGCCATTCGCCAGATGGGGGTCGAGGAAGGACGCGAAAACGCGATGTTCGTGCACTTGACGCTGGTGCCCTACATCGCGAGCTCCGGGGAGGTAAAGACCAAGCCGACCCAGCACTCGGTGAAGGAGCTGCGCTCGATCGGCATCCAGCCCGACGTGCTGCTGTGCCGCGCCGGCGAGCCGCTGCCGCTGGAGGAACGGCGCAAGATCGCGCTGTTCACCAACGTGGTCGAGAAGGCGGTCGTCTCGGCCATCGACGTCGACCAGATCTACCGCATCCCGAAGATCTACCAGCAGCAGGGGCTCGATGACATCGTGCTCGAGCGCGTGGGGCTGCTCGACGACCTGCCGCCGGCCGATCTCACCGACTGGGAGCGGGCGCTCGATGCCCTCGACCACCCCGAGCAGGAGGTCACGGTTGGCATGGTCGGCAAGTACGTCGACCTGGCCGACTCGTACAAGTCGCTGAACGAGGCACTGATCCACGGCGGCATTCACTCGCGGACGCGCGTCAACATCCGGTACGTCGATTCCGAGCAGATCGAGCAGCAGGGCACGCAGCTGCTGGATGGCCTGGATGCGATCCTGATCCCCGGGGGCTTCGGCGTCCGCGGCTCCGAGGGCAAGATCGCCGCCGCCGGCCATGCGCGCGAGAACGATATCCCCTTTCTGGGCATCTGCCTCGGCATGCAGCTGGCGGTGGTCGAGTTCGCCCGCCAGCGGGCCGCGCTGGCCGGCGCCAACTCGACCGAGTTCGACCAGTCCGCCGAGCATCCGGTGATCGGCCTGATCACCGAATGGCAGGACGCGAGCGGCCAGCGCGAGATCCGGCACGCGGGCTCCGACCTCGGCGGCACGATGCGCCTCGGTGGGCAGGAGTGCCGGCTAACGGAAGGGTCGCGCACCCGCGAGATCTACGGCCGCGACACGATCGTCGAGCGCCACCGCCATCGCTACGAGTTCAACAACCACTACCTCGACACGCTGCGCGAAGCCGGTCTCGGCATCTCGGGCATGTCGATCGACGGCACTCTGGTCGAGGTGGTGGAACTTGCCGAGCATCGCTGGTTCATCGGCTGTCAGTTCCATCCCGAGTTCACCTCGAACCCGCGCGACGGCCACCCGCTGTTCACCAGCTACATCGAGGCGGCGGTCGCGTACGCGGGGCGACGGTGATGGAGCTCTGCGGCTTCGAGGCCGGTAACGAGCGCCCGCTGTTCCTGATCGCGGGTCCCTGCGTGGTCGAGGGCGAGGCGCTCGCGTTCGAGTCCGCAGGCGCGCTGAAGGAGATTGCGCAGCGCGTCGGCATGCCGCTGATCTACAAGTCCTCGTTCGACAAGGCCAATCGCTCCTCGGCCGCGAGCTATCGCGGGCCCGGCATGGAGCAGGGCCTGGCGGTGCTCGAGCGCATCCGTGGCGAGCTCGGACTGCCGGTGATCACCGACGTCCATGAATACACCCCGATCGACGAGGTTGCGGCGGTGGTCGACGTGCTGCAGACGCCGGCCTTCCTCTGCCGGCAGACGGACTTCATCCAGCGGGTCGCGGCCGCCGGGCGGCCGGTCAACATCAAGAAGGGCCAGTTCCTCGCGCCCTGGGACATGGGCAACGTGGTCGACAAGGCGCGGGCCGCCGGCAACGACCGGATCCTGGTCTGCGAGCGCGGGGTCAGCTTCGGCTACAACAACCTGGTCTCGGACATGCGCGCGCTGGCAGTGATGCGCCGCACCGGCTGCCCGGTGGTGTTCGACGCCACCCACTCGGTGCAGCTGCCCGGCGGCCAGGGCCACGCTTCGGGCGGGCAGCGCGAGTTCGTGCCGGTGCTGGCCCGCGCAGCGGTCGCCGCCGGCGTGGCCGGCCTGTTCATGGAGACCCACCCGCGCCCCGACGAGGCGCTGTCCGACGGCCCCAACGCCTGGCCACTGGACCGCATGGAAGAGCTGCTGACCACGCTGGTCGAGCTCGACCGGGCCGTGAAGTCGCGGCCGTACGCGGAGACCGATCTGCTAGGCGGGTGATTGGGGGAACCGCGAATGAACGCGAATGACACAGCGTGAGGTGTAATGGTGCCGGAGCTGCGCTGGTCGGTGATCGGGATCGGATCGGCTTGAAAGCGAAGCACGAATGAACACGAATGGACACGAATCCAACGGCGGGGTCGCCAGAATGACGTAGGTGCGCTTTTGCGAAGCAAACGCGTACGCCCGCGGTGCTACGAAGCGTACGCGTTCGCCTGCGGCGAAAGCGCACCTACGGATTCTTCTATTCACGTTCATTCGCGTTCATTCACGGTTCCAAAAGGAAACTCCAGGGGAAGCCATGAGCAAGATCGCCGACATCCGCGCCCGCGAGATCATCGACTCGCGCGGCAATCCCACGGTGGAGGCCGACGTGTTCCTCGAGTCGGGGGCGTTCGGGCGGGCGGCCGTGCCGTCGGGGGCCTCGACCGGGGTGCGCGAGGCCATCGAGCTGCGCGACGGGGACAGCGCGCGTTATCTCGGCAAGGGTGTGCGCCAGGCGGTGGGCAACATCCACCGCGAGATCCGGTCGCTGGTGGTCGGTCTCGACGCCGCCGACCAGCGGGAACTGGACCGGACCCTGATCGAGCTCGACGGCAGCGACAACAAGGGCCGGCTCGGTGCCAACGCCCTGCTCGCCGTGTCGCTGGCGAACGCCCACGCGGCCGCGACCGAGGCCGGGCTGCCACTGTACGCCTATCTCGGCGGCGACGACGCCGTGACCCTGCCGGTGCCGCTGATGAACATCATCAACGGTGGCGCACATGCCGACAACAGCGTCGATCTGCAGGAGTTCATGATCGTTCCGGCCGGGGCCGAGGACTTCGCCGAGGCGCTGCGGTGCGGGACCGAGATCTTCCACGCGCTGAAGAAGGTGCTGACAAAGCGGGGCCTGGCGACCGGCGTCGGTGACGAGGGCGGCTTTGCGCCCGACCTCGCGTCGAATGAGGCGGCGATCGAGGTCATCCTCGAGGCGATCGAGCAGGCCGGCTACCGCGCCGGGCGCGACGTGTGGCTGGCGCTCGACGTCGCCAGCTCGGAATTCCACGCCGATGGTCGCTACACGCTGCAGTCGGAGAATCGCTCCTTCGACGCGGCCGGCTTCATCGACTACCTGGCCGGCTGGGTCGAACAGTACCCGATCGTGTCGATCGAGGACGGGTTGGCCGAGGGCGACTGGGACGGCTGGATCGAGCTGACGCGGCGGCTCGGCAACCGGGTGCAGCTGGTCGGCGACGACCTGTTCGTGACCAACCCGTCGATCCTGCGCGAGGGCATCGAGCGTGGGGTGGCCAACTCGATCCTGGTCAAGGTGAACCAGATCGGCACGCTGACCGAGACCCTCGACGCGATGCAGCTGGCGCGAGAGTCCGGCTACACGCGCGTGGTCTCGCACCGTTCGGGGGAGACCGAGGACACGACCATCGCCCACATCGCGGTGGCGACCGATGCCGGGCAGATCAAGACCGGTTCGGCCTCGCGCTCCGACCGCATGGCCAAGTACAACGAGCTGCTGCGGATCGAGGAGCGGCTGGGCGATCGGGCGCGCTACGCCGGGCGCGGGGCGTTCCCGCGGCTCGACCAGCGCTGAACGCACCTGCCGGTGGCCACGGGCAATGAGGCCGCGGATTGGCATGCGCGCCGTATTTCGTGGATCATGCCGCCAGTCGATTCGCACGGGCCGCGCCGCCGCGGCGGCGCGGCGAGTGGGGAAGGCCCCGTGAAGACCGTGATCGCCGTCCTGGTCGTGCTCCTGCTCGGATTGCAGTTCCGGCTCTGGGTCGCCGACGGCGGCCTCGCCGAGGTGCACCGGCTGGAGCGGCAGGTGAGCGAGCAGCGCCAGCAGAACGAGCGGCTGCGCGAGCGTAACCGCGCGCTCGCCGCCGAGGTCCGCGACCTCAAGCAGGGGCTCGCCGCCGTCGAGGCCCGGGCCCGGTCCGAGCTCGGCATGGTCGGCGAGCGCGAGACCTTCTACCAGGTGGTGGAACCGCGCGCGGCGGAGGATCCCGGCGAGTGAATCCGGAGCGTCTGTGCGCGGTCGTGCCCGCGGCCGGCCGTGGCGCCCGCATGGGCGGCGCGGACCCGAAGCAGTACCTGCCCCTGTACGGCCGCACCGTGATCGAGCACGCCCTGGCGCCGCTGCTGGCGCTGCCGCGCGTGGCGCGGCTGGTGGTCGCGCTGGCCCCGGGCGATGTGCGCTTCGGGACGCTGGAGGTGGCGCGGGACCCGCGGGTGGAGACCGTCACCGGCGGGGCCGAGCGGGCCGACTCGGTGGCGGCCGGGCTGGAACGGCTGGCGGACGAGCCCGCCGAGGCCCTGGTGCTGGTACACGATGCCGCCCGGCCCTGCGTGTCGGGCGACGAGCTGGAGCGGCTGCTGGGCGCGGCCGACCCGGAAGACGGCGCATTGCTCGCGCTGCCCGCGCGTGACACGGTCAAGCTGGCCGACGACCGCGGCCGGGTGCTGCGCACGGTGGACCGCAGCGGCCTGTGGCTGGCGCTGACGCCGCAGGCCTTCGGTCTGGCGGCATTGCGGGCCGCGCTCGCCGGGGATCGCGCCGGCATCACCGACGAGGCCTCGGCGATGGAGCGGGCGGGCCATGCACCGCGGCTGGTCGAGGGCGCCTCCTGCAACCTCAAGGTCACGCGTCCCGGCGATCTGGGCCTGGCCGCGGCGGTGCTGCGCTCGCGCTCGGAGTGCGGGGCGTGATCCGGGTCGGCCACGGTTACGACGTGCATGCCTTCACCGAGGGCGACCACGTCGTCCTCGGCGGCGTGCGCATCGACTGTGACCGCGGCGTGCGTGCGCACTCCGACGGTGACGTCGTGCTGCACGCGCTGTGCGATGCGCTGCTCGGCGCGGCCGCGCTCGGCGACATCGGACGCCATTTCCCCGACAGCGACCCCCGCTGGCGCGATGCCGACAGCCGCGGGCTGCTCGCCCGGGTGCTCGAGCGGGTGGCCGAACGCGGGTGGCAGCCGCTGAACGCCGACGTGACGCTGATCGCGGAGCGGCCGCGGATCGGGCCCCACGTCGAGGCCATGCGCGCGATCCTGGCCGAGGCACTGGGCCTGTCCCCGGATGCGGTCAACGTGAAGGCGACCACGCACGAGGGCGTCGGCGGACTCGGCCGCGCCGAGGGCCTGGCCGCACATGCGGTCGTGCTGCTCGAGGGCGGACCGGGATGACCCTCGGGCCGGTGATGATCGACCTCGAGGGCAGCCGCCTGACGCCCGAGGAGGCGGAGCTGCTGCGCCACCCGAACGTCGGCGGCGTGATCCTGTTCGAGCGCAACTGCGTCGAGCCGGACCAGATCACCGCGCTGGTGGCGGAGATCCACGCGCTGCGCGAGCCCCACCTGCTGGTCGCGGTCGACCAGGAGGGCGGGCGCGTGCAGCGCTGCCGCCGTGGCTTCACGCCGCTGCCGCCGATGGCGCGGCTGGGCGAGCGCCATGACGAGGATCCCCGCGACGCATTGCAGGCGGCCGAGACCGTCGGCTGGCTGCTGGCGGCGGAATTGCTGGCGACCGGCATCGACCTCAGCTTCGCCCCGGTGCTCGACCTGCGTCGCGGCATCAGCGAGGTGATCGGCGACCGCGCACTGCACACCGACCCGGAGGTCGTGGCCGCGCTCGGTGCCGCCCTGGTGCGCGGCATGCGCAGGGTCGGCATGGCGGCGATCGGCAAGCATTTCCCGGGGCATGGCAGCGTCGCCGCCGACTCGCACCACGAGCGGCCGGTCGATTCGCGCGGGCGCGAGGACATCCTGCAGCTCGACGCGATCCCCTTCGTCCGGCTGGCGCACAAGGGCCTGCCGGGGCTGATGCCGGCCCATGTGGTCTATCCCGCGGTCGATGCGCTGCCCGCCGGGTTCTCGCGCACGTGGCTGGATGACATCCTGCGCGGCGAGATCGGCTTCACCGGGGCCGTGTTCAGTGACGACCTGTCGATGGCCGGGGCCATCGACGGCGGTCCGGCGGACCGCGCGGGCGCGGCACTGGAGGCCGGCTGCGACATGGTGCTGGTCTGCAATGACCGCCCCGCCGCCGTCGAGACCCTCGAGGCACTGCCGCAGGAGGATCGGCCGCTGAGCCTGATGCGGCTGATCCGGCTGCACGGTCATCCCGCCAAGGGCATCGACGCGAACCTGCGTCAGGGGCGCGAGTGGGCCCGTGCGCGGGCGGTCGTAGACGCATTGGTCGAGCCGGTCGACCCGGAACTGGACCTCGACGACCGGCGAGCGCGCGAAGATCGCGACTGATCGGAGAACGAACGCATGTCATCGGTGGAATGGATCAACCAGGCGACCGCCTGGGCGGGGAGCAATCGCTGGCTCGTCTGGGTGTTTCTGATCATTGTCCTCACCGGCGTGGCGGACCTGGTCCAGCGGCGGCTGCTGCACCGGCTCGAGCGCAAGGTCCGACGCACCTCGAACCAGTTCGACGACGTGCTGATCGAGGCCCTGATCCGGCCGCTCGGATTCGGTATCTGGGTCGTAGGCCTGACGCTGGCGCTGCAACAGGCACAGCGCGCCACCGACAGCGAGTGGTTCGCCTCGGTCGATGTCGTGCGCCAGATCGGCGTGATCCTCGCCATTGCGTGGTTCCTGCTGCGCTTGATCCGCGGTGGCGAGGCACGACTGATCGAGCGCGTGCGCACCGTGTCCCTGAGCCCCGAGGAGGGCATGGACCGCTCGACGGTGGAGGCGCTCGGCAAGCTGCTGCGCGCCGCCGTGCTGGTGACCGGCGCGCTCCTGCTGCTGCAGACACTGGGCTACTCGATCTCGGGCGTGCTCGCCTTCGGCGGCGTCGCCGGCATCGCCGTCGGCTTTGCCGCGCGCGACCTGCTGGCCAACTTCTTCGGTGGTCTGATGGTGCACATGGACCGGCCGCTCGCGGTGGGTGAATGGGTGCGCTCGCCCGATCGCGAGATCGAGGGCACGGTCGAATACATCGGCTGGCGCATCAGTCGCATCCGCACCTTCGACATGCGCCCGCTGTACGTCCCCAACTCGGTATTCGCGAACATCGTGGTCGAGAATCCCACGCGCATGTCGCACCGCCGTATCTACGAGATCGTCGGCGTGCGCTACGAGGACGTCGGCGTGATGCAGCCGATCGTCGACGATATCCGTGCCTACCTGCAGGCACACGAGCAGGTCGACAGCGAGCAGGCGCTGATCGTCAACTTCCTCGACTTCGGCGCCTCCTCGCTCGACATCATGGTGTACTGCCTGGTGAAGGAGAAACGGTGGGTACCGTTCCATGCGATCAAGGAGGAGGTCCTGCTCGAGGTCGCCGCGATCATCGACCGTCACGGGGCGCAGGTCGCCTTCCCGACCTCGACCCTGCACGTCGCGAGCCTGCCGACGCCCGGCGGCGAGCCGGTCGAGGCCGGCGCCCGGCCCGCCGCGGCCACTCGGGGCGGGGACGGGCAATGATCCCGCCGCCGTCCGAGGTCGGGGAACGGCTGTTCGCGCCGGAGGACGTGGCGGCGGCGCTGGAGCGGATGGCGCGGTCGATCGACGCCCATTACGCGGGCGCCGACTGCCTGGCGCTGTGCCTGCTGCAGGGCGGCATCATCCCGGCCGGGCAGCTGCTGCCGCGGCTGGACACGCCGGTGGAGCTGGACTCGGTGCATGTCACGCGCTACCGCAACACCACCCGCGGCGGCGAGATCGAATGGCGCATGCGGCCGCGAACGCCGGTCGCGGGCCGGCGCGTGCTGCTGGTCGATGACATCCTCGACGAGGGCCACTCGATCGCGGCGGTACGCGGCTGGTGCCGGACCGAGGGCGCGAGCGAGGTCCGGACCGCGGTGATCGTGGACAAGCGGCACGCGCGCAAGCACCCGGAGGGGATTGCCGAGTTCGTCGGCCTCGAGGTGCCGGACCGCTACGTGTTCGGCTACGGCATGGACTACCAGGGCCGCTACCGCAACGCGCCGGGCATCTACGCCATTCACGACTGAGGGTACTCATGGAGACGCTGGCCATCATCGGTGGCACCGGGCTCGACCGGCTGGAGTATCTGCAGGAGCGCGCGGAGGAGCCGCTCGAGACGCCGTACGGCCCGCCGTCGGCGCCGCTGGTTCGCGGGCGCCTGGCGGGGCGGCCCCTGGTGTTCCTCGCGCGCCACGGCCACGATCACCGGCTGGCCCCGCACGAGATCGACTACCGCGCCAACCTGTGGGCACTGCAGCATGCCGGCGTCGATGCGGTGGTCGCGATCGCGGCCGTGGGCGGGATCGTGGAGCCGCCAGGGCCCGGCGGCCTGGCGATCCCCGATCAGCTGATCGACTACACCCATGGCCGCGCGGCGACCTTCTTCGAGGGCCCCGACAGAGGCGTCGAGCATGTCGACTTCACCTGGCCCTATACACCCGCCCTGCGCCGGCGGTTGTTGACGGCGGCGGCCGCCGCCGGCGTCGAGGCGGTCGACGGCGGCTGCTACGGGGCCACCCAGGGGCCGCGGCTGGAGACGGCGGCCGAGATCCGGCGACTGGAGCGCGACGGCTGCACGCTGGTGGGCATGACCGGGATGCCGGAGGCCGTGCTCGCACGCGAACTGGGTCTCGACTATGCTTGCTGCGCCGTCGTGGCCAACCGTGCCGCCGGCAAGGGCGGGTCCGAGATCTCGCTGGACGAGATTGGCAGACATCTTGCGTCAGGTATGGAAGACGTACGCGCGCTGATCACGGCACTCGTCCGGAGCCCATAGCCACCGATTTCCACCCCGGAGCGCTGCCGGGGAGGAGCCAGTTGCAGGCTGCCCAGGCAATGAGCAAGTCGCCGAAGATTTCCCTGCCGATGTTCCGCCGCATGCTGCAGAGCATGACCCCCGAACAGTTGCGCCAGCTCCCGGCGGAGTCGCTGCCGGACGATATCCCGCTGGACCTGATCGAGGAGGCGCCGCCGGAGCTGCGAGAGCTGCTCGAGGACCTGTCGTTTTCGGTCAGCTCGCGCCAGCTCTCGGAGTGGGACCACGACCTGAAGACCTTCGGCCGCGAGGTCGCGAGCGCGATCGAGTATGCCGGCCAGCACCGCCCGCGCTCCGCCGCCGAGGCCTTCGACAGCGCGGTCGAGGAACTCTCGGCCCAGTGGCGGCAGCAACGCCGGGAGGACAACCTCGACGAGGTCGCCTTCGCCCGGCGGCTCGAGCGACTGGGCTCCGTGCGGGAGCTGCAGGACGAGGCCGGCCGGCTCGGCCGCGCGGTCAGTACGATCGACGCCGCCATCGCCGAGCAGGGCGAGAACGAACGCATCCGCCAGGCGCGGGAGCAGTTGATGCAGGACTTCCGCCGCATCGAGCGCTCGCTGGCCTCCTACCATGCGCTCTCGATCGATCTGGTGCGCCGCGAGATGCACCGCAAGCGCAACGAGATCGAGGCCCACGCATTCGAGGACGAGCAGCTGCAGAAGCGGCTCGAGGTGCTCAACCAGCGGCTGCAGAAGTCACAGTCGCTGCTGCGGCGCTCGCTGCGCCCGGGGGTCGCCCGGCAGGAGCGCGAGCGGCTGGAGACCCGCATCCGCGAGTTGCTGAAGGAGCGCGAGGAGCGGGAGTGGGTCATCGACGAGAACGACATGACCCGCTGGTTCGACTCGGTCGTCGACGCGAACCTCTACCTCGACGAGAACAAGCACGCGCAATCGCTGCGCGACGCGCGCATGCAGCTGTTCAAGCTGCTCAATCTGTTCTGCCAGCAGCAGGAGGACGCCGCCCAGCAGGTTGCACGCAACCCGTTCCTGCAGCTCGACCCGCAGCAGGCGATCGAGTTCCTGCTGATCTCTGAGCGCTTCATCGTCGGTTACTTCGCGCAGAAGCGGAAGGATCTCACCCGCTGGCTCGGCGGAGCCGCCGAGCAGAAGCTGCGCGAGCTCGACGACGTCCAGGCCAACATCCTCAGCGAGTACAAGAAGCATCGCTCGCGCTGATTGTCCGCCGCGGAAATGACCGTGAACCACGAATGAACACGAATAAACACGAATAAAAGAACCCGTAGGTGCGCTTTCGCCGCAGGCGAACGCGTACGTTTCGTTGCGAGGCGGGCGTACGCGTTTGCTTCGCAAAAGCGCACCTACGGGAACCACAAAATGAACACAAAATAGACACAAAATGGAAAGTACCTTCGAAGGGCCAACAGCCCCAACGGGTGACATCTTGTGTTCATTTTGTGTCCATTCTGTGGTTCCTCCCTTGCCGATCCGTCGGCAACCTCTCGCCAGCGAAGCTCCGACAGGCCCCGTATCACGACGCCCCTATTTGCGTTCATTCGCGTTCATTCGCGGTTCCCTCCCGCCCTGCCGTCCTGGCTCCCTGCCGCCCGGCGGCCGGCCCCGGCGTTGACGGCGCCGCTGGCGGGTCGTAGGATCGCCCCATCGCGCCGATTTGACTGCATCAGCTTGCGGGCGCGTTACAAATGCCGCTAAAGCGAGCTGTCGTGGTTCTCCACCGCCCGCTTTAGCCCCCGGGATCCGCCGGATCCGTCAATCCGTACATGGGGGTCGTCATCATGGAGCATCCCGACTGGGCCGAATATGCGCTGTCCACGCGCGCGATCCGGGTCGGCCACCAGCGCACGCACGAGCAGGAGCACAGCGAGCCGATCTTCGCGACCTCGAGCTTCTGTTTCGGCTCTGCGCGCGAGGCGGCCGAGAGCTTTACCGGCAACCGCGCCGGCAATGTCTACTCGCGTTTCACCAATCCGACCGTGCGCGCCTTCCAGCAGCGGCTGGCGGCGATGGAGGGGGGCGAGGAATGCATCGCCACTGCCTCGGGCATGGTCGCGATCCTCTCGACCTGCCTGTCGCTGCTGCAGACGGGCGATCACATCGTGTCGTCGACGGGCGTGTTCGGCTCGACCACGATGCTGTTCGACAATTATCTGGCGAGGCTCGGCATCCAGACCACGTGGGTACCGCCGAACGACCCGCAGCGCTGGCGCGAGGCGGTGCGGCCGGAGACCCGACTGTTCTACCTGGAGACGCCGACCAACCCGCTGACCGAGATCGCCGACATCGAGGCGATCGCCGGCATTGCGCACGACGCGGACGCCCTGCTCGTGGTCGACAACTGCTTCTGCACCCCGGTGCAGCAGCAGCCGCTGGCGCTCGGTGCGGACATCGTCATCCATTCGGCGACCAAGTACCTCGACGGCCAGGGCCGCTGCCTGGGCGGCGCGATCGTCGGCGACGCGGAGACCGTGGGCGAGAAGGTGTTCGGGTTCCTGCGCACGGCGGGCCCGAGCATGAGTCCGTTCAATGCCTGGGTGTTCCTGAAGGGACTGGAGACGCTGTCGTTGCGGATGCAGGCGCACTCGCAGGCGGCGATGCTGCTGGCCGAGTGGCTGGCCGAGCACCCACAGGTCGAGCGCGTCTACTACCCCGGCCTGCCGTCACACCCGCAGCACGAGCTGGCAAAACGCCAGCAGACCGCGTTCGGCGGCATCGTCTCTTTCGAGGTGGCCGGCGGCCAGCCGGCCGCCTGGGAGCTGATCGACAGCACGCGCATGCTCTCGATCACCGCCAACCTGGGTGACACCAAGACGACGATCACGCATCCGGCGAGCACCACCCACGGGCGCCTGACCCCGGAGCAGCGTGCGGCCGCCGGCATTGGCGACGGGCTGGTGCGCGTCGCGGCCGGGCTGGAGGCCGTGGACGACATCCGCGCCGACCTGCAGCGCGGGCTCGACCGGATCGGTTGAGGCACGCCGGACCCGCAGAGCGGGCCCGGCGCTGCCTGCATCAGGAGGCGTCGTCGCCGGCGTCGCCGCTGCCGGCGTCACCGCCGCTGCCCCCCGAATCGTCCGCGCCGGCATCGGGCTTCAGGTCCTCGGCGACGATCTCGACCTCGCCCTGCTGGCGCAGGTCGGCCACGAACTGCTGGATGTGCTCGCTGACCATGCGGTTGCGCAGCTGCGCGCGCACGTCCTCGAACGCCGGCGGCTCGGCCGCGCGGGTCTCCTCGAGCAGGATCACGTGCCAGCCGAACTGGGTCTTGACCGGTTCGCTCGAGTGCTGGCCGGGCTCCAGTGCCTCCACGGCGTTACCGAACGGCGGCACCATGTCACCGGTCTGGAACCAGCCGAGGTCACCGCCCTGCGGGCCGGACGGGCCGGTCGAGTGCTCCTTCGCCAGCGCCTGGAACTCGGCGCCCTCGTCGAGCTCACCGATCAGCGACTGCGCCTTCTCCTCGCTCTCGAGCAGGATGTGGCGGGCCTTGTATTCCTTCGTGGCCGCGCTGCCGGCGACCTCCTGCTCGTAGCGGGCACGCAGGTCCTCGTCGGTCACCTCATGGCTGGTGAGCTCGGCGCGGATCAGGTGCTGTGCCAGCAGCGAGGCGCGGCGCCGCTCGATCTCGGCCTGGATCTCCGGTTGCTCCGGCAGACCCTGCTTCTCGGCCTCCTGCGCGAGCAGCTCGATCGTGATCAGTTCTTGCAGCGCCTGCGCCCGCTCGACCGGCTGCCCGCGTGCGGACATGGCCTGGATCTGGGCATCGAGGGCCACCTCGGCAATCGGCTTGCCGTTGATGCGCGCGACCACCTTGTCGGGGTCGGGCGCCGCGACCGCGGCCTCGCCGCCGCCATTGCCACCGGGCTGGCAGCCGGCGAGGGCGAGTCCGGCGGCGAGGACGCTTGCGGTGAACAGGGAATGTCTCATGAAAAACTTGCCTCCACTCTCGGGAATGTGTGCTCCGGCACGGCGCCGGCCGTGCAGTTCGGGGTCCCCCGTCAGCGCGGCAGGACCTGCTTGAACGGCTTCACCTGGACCCGCGCATAAACGCCGGCCGCGACGTAGGGGTCGGCATCGGCCCAGGCGCGGGCGGCCTCCAGCGACTCGAATTCGGCGACCACCAGGCTGCCGCTGAACCCGGCCGCACCCGGCTCCTCGGCATCGATCGCCGGGTGCGGGCCGGCCAGCAACAGGCGGCCCTGTTGCTGCAGCGCCTCCAGCCGGGCCAGGTGATCGGCGCGCGCCTGCTTGCGCAACGCCAGGCTGTCCTCGACATCCTCGCTCAGGATCGCGTAGAGCAATCGGCACCTCCGTTCTCGGGGTTCCCGTCGTCGACCTCGGCATGGCGCGCGATCCAGAAGCCCTGGGCGATCACGAACAGCAACGTGAGCGCGATCAGCCCGAACAGCTTGAAATCGACCCAGAGCGCCTCGCGCGCGGCGGCCTCGCGGCACAGGCCGAGCGCGGCGCCGGCGAAGTCGCGCTCGCAGGCGAGGTCGTCGATCGCCGCCGGTGCGGCCGCCGGCGCCGCCGCGCGCAACGCCTGCTCGGCACGGTCGTAGTACGCGACCATGCCGGCATTGGCGCCCGCACACACCAGGAAGAAGATGATCCAGGCCCAGCCAAGCTGGCGCCACTGGCGGCGCCCCATGCGCAGCTGCTCCGACAGCACCCGCTCGACCAGCGGGCGGCCGCCCCAAAGCTGGCTGCCGGCGAAGACGCCGGCGAACAGAAGGTACACCAGCGTCGGCTTCCACATGATGAACGTCTTGTCATGCAGGATCAGCGTGATGCCGCCGAGTACGGCGATCAGCCCCGCCGATGCCAGGTGCATCGGCTCCACCCGCCGGTGCCGCAGCCACGACCAGCCCACCTGCACCAGCGCGGCCGCGACCGCGACTGCGGTCGCCGTGAAGATCCCCGCGAGCTTGTAGGCGACGAAGAACAGGACGATCGGCAGAAAGTCGTACAGCAGCTTCATGGTGTACGCCCGGGCGGCAAACGCGGCATCATAGCGCACCAGGCCACGTCACGACACGCGCCGGCCGGGAAGGGCGCCCCGCCCGGGATCGACCGATGAGCCAGTTCTTCGCCATCCACCCCGAGAACCCGCAGCCGCGCCTGATCGCCCAGGCGGCGCGCCTGATCGATGGTGGCGGCGTGGCGGTGTACCCGACCGACTCCTGCTATGCGATCGGCTGCGGCCTCGGCGAGAAGGAGGCGATGGAGCGGATTGCCCGCATCCGCGACATCGGGCGCGACCACAACTTCACGCTCGTCTGCCGCGACCTTTCGGACATCGGTACCTATGCCCGCATCGACAAGGCCGAGTACCGGCTGCTCAAGACCCTCACCCCGGGCCCGTACACCTTCATCCTGCGCGCCACCGGCGAGGTACCACGCCGCCTGCAGCACCCGAAGCGGCGCACCATCGGCATCCGCGTGCCCGACCATGCGATCGTGCAAGCCCTGCTGGAGCGGCTCGAGCGGCCACTGATGAGCGCCACGCTGCAGCTCCCGGGCGACGAGTTCCCGCTGACCGACGCCAGCCTGATCCGGGAGCGGCTCGAGCATCAGGTCGACCTGGTCATCGATGGCGGCAACTGCGGTCTGGAGCCGACCACGGTCCTGCGGCTCGACGAGGGCCGGGTCGAGGTCGAGCGTCGCGGCCGCGGGCCGGTCGATTTCCTGGAGCGCGCCTGAGGCCGCGGCCGCGGCTGGGGGGCGGGTTCGAAGGCGGCCGCCGCAGGGTGTAGGGTCGGGGTCGGCGCGGCCGTGTCGCCGGCGGGCGCGTACCGTATAATCTCCGCCCTTTGCCGGGCGCCCTGGGAGAGCAAGTGAGCGCGGTCGTACAGAACAAGCGGGTCCTGTCGGGCATGCGCCCGACCGGGCACCTGCATCTGGGCCATTACCATGGCGTGCTCAGGAACTGGGTGGACCTGCAGCACAGCTACGAGTGTCTGTTCTTCGTCGCCGACTGGCACGCGCTGACGACCCACTACGAGAACCCGGGCGACATCGCCGGCATGAGCTGGGACATGGTGATCGACTGGCTCGCGGCGGGGGTCGATCCCGGCTCGGCGACGCTGTTCGTGCAGTCGCGCGTGCCCGAGCACGCCGAGCTGAACCTGCTGCTGGGCATGATGACGCCGCTCGGCTGGCTCGAGCGGGTGCCGAGCTACAAGGACCAGCAGGAGCGGCTGCGCGAGCACGACCTCGCGACCTACGGCTTCCTCGGCTATCCGCTGCTGCAGAGCGCCGACATCCTGATCTACAAGGCCGGCCACGTGCCGGTGGGCGAGGACCAGGTGGCGCACGTCGAGCTCACCCGCGAGATCGCGCGCCGCTTCAACCACTTCTATGGCCGCGAGCCGGACTTCGAGGAGCGGGCCGAGCGCGCGGTCGCAAAGATGGGCAAGAAGAATGCGCGGCTCTACCGCGACCTGCGGCGGCGCTACCAGGAGCAGGGGGACGACGACGCCCTCGAGGTGGCCCGGGCGTTGCTGGAATCGCAGCAGAACATCTCCATGGGCGATCGCGAGCGCCTGTTCGGCTATCTCGACGGCGCGGCCAAGATCATCCTGCCCGAGCCGCGGCCGCTGCTGACCGAGTCGCCGAAGATGCCCGGACTCGACGGACAGAAGATGTCGAAGTCCTACAACAACACCATCGCCCTGCGCGAGGATCCCGACTCGGTGGCGAAGAAGATCCGCACCATGCCGACCGACCCTGCGCGCGTGCGGCGCAGCGATCCGGGCAACCCGGAGAAGTGCCCGGTGTGGCCGCTGCACAAGGTCTATTCCGACCAGGAGACGCGGGACTGGGTGATGGAGGGCTGTACCACCGCCGGCATCGGCTGCCTGGAGTGCAAGCAGTGCGTGATCGACCGGGTGATCGAGGAACTCGAGCCGATGCGCGAGCGGGGGCGCGAGTACGAGGAGGACCCCGGCCAGGTGCGAGCCCTGCTGGCCGAGGGCACCGAGCACGCCCGTGACCTGGCCCGCGATACCCTCGACGAGGTGCGCCAGGCGATGGGCCTGGGCGCCCGCTAGAGTGGCCGGGCGTGATACTGCACGTGGCTCGTTGCCGATCGATGCGCTGACGATGGGAAACCACCGAAAACACCGAAGGGCACCGAATACACCGAAACTGCAGTTCGGTGTGGGCAAGGTGCGTTCGTGCCCGCGAGTCAACCGCGTGGAGAACACAGGATCCGAAAGCCGGGCGAATTCCTCGCCGGTTCATGCACCGTTTTTCCGCCTTTTCGGTGATTTCGGTGTGTTCGGTGCCTTCGGTGGTTCCCTCGGTCGGCGCACGGGCCCTGACACGCGTTGTTGCCGAACGCGCGACCAGCGGGCCATGGCGACGTTTCCAGCAGGTACACGGACCGCTGCATGAACGAGCCGGAAACGGACAACGAGGTGCCGGAGCGGCCACACTCGGTGGTGCAGTCGGAGATGCCGTTCGCGCTGGTGCAGGGCGAGCCGCTGACCGAGCTGCCGACCGACCTCTACATCCCGCCGGATGCGCTGGAGGTGATCCTCGACGCGTTCGAGGGCCCGCTCGATCTGCTGCTTTATCTGATCCGGCGGCAGAACCTGGACATCCTCGACATCCCGATCTTCGCCATCACGCGCCAGTACATGGAGTACATCGCGCTGATGAAGGAGCTGCGGCTGGAGCTGGCCGCAGAGTACCTCGTGATGGCCGCGATGCTGGCCGAGATCAAGTCGCGCATGCTGCTGCCGCGGCCGGTCGCGGATGAGGACGAGGAGGACGACCCCCGCGCCGAGCTGGTGCGGCGGTTGCAGGAGTACGAGCGCTACCGGCTGGCGGCCGAGGATCTGGACAAGTTGCCGCGGGTCGAGCGCGACGTGTTCCCGGCGCAGGCGGAGCCGCCGCCGATCGAGCGGCGCGCGCCCGAGCCGGAGGTGGACCTGCGCGACCTGCTGCTGGTGTTCGCGGAGGTGGCGCGGCGGGCCGAGATGTTCTCGCACCACAACATCCAGCGGGAGCCATTGTCCGTGCGCCAGCGCATGTCGGAGCTCCTGTCGGCCCTGCGCGGCGGCGAGTTCGTCGAGTTCCGCGCGCTGTTCCGCCCCGAGGACGGCCGCCTCGGGGTGGTGGTCACGTTGCTGGCGACACTGGAGCTGCTGAAGGAACACCTGATCGAGGCGGTGCAGGCCGAGGCCTTTGCCCCCATCTACCTGCAGGCCGCGACCGGCCTCGACAAGGACGCGGCCGGGCGGCTCGCCGCCGATGACTACGCCGGCTGAATCCCCTGGAGCCCGAGCCTTGGAAATCTCTCGACTGAAACAGATCCTCGAGGCGGCCCTGCTGGCGGCCGGGCGGCCATTGTCGCTCGCCGACCTGGAATCGCTCTTCGGCGACGACGGCGCGGCCCCCGGGCGCGACGAGATCCGCGCTGCGCTGGCCGAGCTGGCGGCGGACTGGGAGCCGCGCAGCCTGGCGCTGCAGCAGGTCGCCAGTGGCTACCGCGCGCAGGTGCGGGCGGAGTTCGAGCCCTGGCTCGCCCGGCTGTGGGAGGAAAAGCCGCCACGCTATTCGCGCGCGCTGCTGGAGACGCTGGCGCTGATCGCCTACCGGCAGCCGATCACGCGGCCGGAGATCGAGGACATCCGCGGGGTCTCGGTCAGCACCAACATCATGCGCACCCTGCAGGAGCGGGAATGGGTGCGCGTGGTCGGCCATCGCGACGCGCCGGGCAAACCGGCGATGTACGGCACGACCCGCCAGTTCCTCGACTACTTCAACCTGCGTTCGCTCGACCAGCTGCCGCCGATCTCCGAGATCCGCGAGCTCGAGGACCACTATCCCGAGCTGGCGCTGGAGGGGCAGGCAACGGGCGAGGGCGCGGTGCCGCTGCAGGTGGTCACGGGCGGCGGTGGCGCGGCCCCGGCTGGCGCGGAAGAGACGGACGCGACGGACGAGACGGACGAGACGGACGAGACGGACGAGACGGACGAGACGGACGAGACGGACGAGACGGACGAGACGGACGAGACGGACGCCGCGGATGACACCGGCAGCGCATCCGGGGCAGACGCCGCCGATCGCGGGGAGGCCGCCGGTGCGCCGGCCGAGGACCTGCAGACGGACGAGCCGGAGGACGCGGAGGGGGGTGGTTCGCGCCCGTGGGTCGACGCGGCCGCGGACCCGGACGCAACGGACCGGTCCTGATGCATCCCTGCCTCGTCATCCGTCACGGGCTGGCCGCCGCCCCGGCCGCGGGCGGCGTCGATGCCGACCGCCCCCTGTCGGCGGAGGGGGCGACGGAGATGGAGCAGATCGCGGCCGGGCTGGCGGTCCTGCAGCGGCCGCCGCAGGTGGTGGTCAGCAGTCCCTATCGGCGCGCCGTCGAGTCCGCCCGGAAGGTGGCAGCGGCGTTCGGCGGGGTCACGGTCGAGACCGACGCCGGGCTCGCGGCCGGCGCCGACCCGGAGCAGCTGCTGGCGGTCGTCGCCGCACACTGCGCGGGTGACCGCGGCGGCGTGGCGGTGGTCGGCCACGAGCCCGACCTCGGCCGGTTCGTGAGCCTGGCGCTCGCCGGTGCCGGCCGGAGCTTCTGCGCCCTGCGCCAGGGCGCGGCCTGCCTGCTGGAATTCCCGGCCGTGCCGCGGGCCGGCAACGCGACGCTGGAGTGGGCGCTGGAACCGGCCCAGCTGCTGGCGGTCGCGGCGGCGGCCCCGGCGCGCGCCGGCCGCCGCCGGGCGGGCTGAGGCGCCGGCGGCCGGGCGCCTACGCGAGCGCGACGGTCGGCGGGTTCAGGCGGTCGCCGATGACGGGCGTGGCGTCCTCGGGCGCGAACTCCGGGCCCTCGTGGATGCGGCGGGCGTAGGAGGCGTGCGCGTCGGAGCCCTCCGGCCAGGCCTGCAGGAAGCGTTGCCACCAGTGGTCGCTGTCGTAGGTCACGGCGACCGCCTCCCAGCGGGTGCCCTGATGGGCGTGGCCGTAGATCGCCTGTGGGTGCGGCCGCGGCTCGCCGGCGATGCGGGTGACCACGACCCGCGGATCGCCGCGGAAATTGGGCATCCCCGCCGAGCCGTTGTTGATCACGACCACGCCGTTGAAGGTCGCGGCCCATGGCAGGCAGGTGTGGCTGCAGGCGAAGGCGCCGACGTCCCCGTCCGTGGCCCAGGCCGCTACCTGCTCGGACTGCAGTCGCGGCGCGTTCTCGATCGCGAACCGCCAGCCGGCAACCGATTCCGGGTCGCCGTGCACCACGCCGGTCACGGTATCACCGATCCGCAGCCGCAGCAGGCGCGGCAGCGCCGCCAGCCGCTCGCGCACGCCGGGCTGTGCGTCGGCGGTCGCCCGCAGGCGCTCGATGATGCGGTTGGACCGCTCCACGGTCGCGTCGTCGACGGACTCCGGGTAGGCACAGCCGCAGCCGGCGTCCGGGTCGGGCTGCGCGAGCTCCAGCTCGACATTGCCGGCGATCGCGTGCTCGGCCCCCATCGCTGCCTCGATCGCGGCGAAGTCCTCCGCCCCGGTGTCGAACCAGTGGGCATCGCCGTTGAACACCAGCGCCACGCGGTGGCCGTCGGCGCGCTCGCGCTCGACCTGGTGCCGGATCGCGTGCAGCGCGTCGACGTTGCCGTAGAGTCCGCCGACGATCCAGGCGATGTCGACATCGAGCTCGGTCGCGCCCGCCAGTTCGCCGGCGCCATAGTGATAGTGCAGCGGACAGCTGCGTCCGGGGGTGTCGCTCATGATGTCGGGGTTGCCTCCTCCGGTCGCCGTGGGCGCAGCGCGGCGGCGAACGAGCCGAGACCGATCGCCAGCACCGCCACGCTGATCGCCAGCAGGCGACTGTACTTGTGTTCGAGCCCGGTCAGTGGCTCAACGAGCGCGATGTAGCCCGCGTTTTCCATGAAGTAGATTACCGCGCCCGCGAGCGCTGCGACGACCGCGACGGCGAATGCCCAGCGCGCCACCTCGCGCTTGCCCCAGATGCAGAACAGAATCACGGGCGTGAGGAACAGCGATGCGGTGCCGCTGACGGCCACCGCGGCGAACAGGTCGTCGGTGCCGAAGAACACGAGTGTCAGCCCGAGCGCGGCGAACAGCGCCATGGCGACGCGGCCGTTGTCGGCCGACCCCTCGGCCAGCCCCATGTCGCGCACGACCAGCTTGGCCGCGCTGGAGAAGGTCGAGTCCAGGGTCGAGGCGGCGGAGATCACCAGCGCCGCCCCGAGCATCAGGGTCGCCGGGCCGCCGAGCAGGCGCGCGAGGGTCGCCAGCAGTTCCTCGCCGCCCTGGCGATGGAGGCCGGCGAACACGCCGAGCACGCCGAATGCGAGGATGCACAGGGCGGAGATCCAGAACGCGTGCAGGAAGCTGCGGCGGGTGGTGTCGCGGTCGGCGATGAAGCCGCGGTCCATCATGACCGGGTCGTGCAGCGGGTAGCTCCAGACCTGCAGCGCGGCGACCAGCAGCAGGATCCAGCCCGGGCCGCCACCGGCGGCCCAGCTGCTGGCGACGATCGCAGCGGGATCGAACAGCGGGTTGACGAGCATGAGGCCGACCAGCGCCGCGAGCAGCACGACCAGGATGCCCATCTGCAGCACGTCGGTGCGCAGCGAGGCCCGCAGTCCGCCGGTCATCGAGTAGCCCAGCGTGACCGACGCCACCGCCAGGATCGCGGCGACATGGGCCGTCGAGCCGGCCATGCCGAAGACGATGCCGACCACCAGCAGGTTGGCGAAGACCTCGCTCACCAGTCGCAGCGACACCAGCAGGTTGAAGCAGACACTGCCCCAGCGGCCGAAGCGATGCGCCAGGAAGGCCTGCACGTTGTCGACCCCGTGGCTGAAGCGCAGGTGGTCGACGATCAGCCACCCGGTCAGGAACGAGCCGTAGTAGGCGGTGTAGGCCAGCGCGCCGGAGATGCCGAAGTAGTAGCCGAGGATGCCCGCGTTCAGCAGCGAGCGGGCGAAGATCCAGGTCGTGACCTGGGACAGGGTCAGGGTGAGGACCCCCGGTGCCGTGCCGGTCTCGGCCCAGCCGCGGAAGAAGCCGTCGGCCGTGCGCACGCGCGGGGTGATGGCCACGCTGACCACGGCAATGGCGACCAGCACGCCGATCAGGATCGGAGCATTCGTTCCCAGGTCCATTCCGGTTGTCCTCGGTTGCGGACGGCTCGCCGCACAACGGCAAGTGCCCGGATTGGTCCGGGTCCACGCGCAAAGGTTCCCCGCAGGGGGCTAGTCCCCGCTACCCCGGCCGCGGCCGAGCAGCACGTAGACCGCGCCGCTGCCGCCATCCGCCGGGCGGGCGCTGCAGAAGGCCAGCACCTCGGCGCGGCGGCTCAACCAGGCCGCCACGGCCGGCTTCAGCACCGGCCCCTCGTTGCTGGAGCGACGGCCCTTGCCATGGATGATGCGCACGCAGCCGAACCGGCGCCGGCGTGCATCCTGCATGAACTCGGCGAGCGCGCGCCCGGCCTGAGCGCGCGACATGCCGTGCAGGTCGAGTTCCGCCTCGACGGCATACTGGCCGCGGCGAAGCCGCCGCACGACGCGCTTCTGGATGCCGGGGCGGACATGCAGCAGCTCCTCGGCCAGGTTCGCGTCGTCCAGCGCGCCCGATTCGAGGGCCGCCAGGGCCGCCGCCTCGTCGGCCTCCCGCTGCAGCGCCCGCGGGGCCGGGCGCGGGCGCTCCGGGGCCCGCCGGTCGCTGGCCAGCGGGCTGACCTCGCGCATCGCCTCGCGGAACAGTTCGCGCTCCGCGGGATCAATGCGGTCGTCGTCGTCCTGCATGTGCTCATCATACTGGCCCGGCGGGTTTCCCGACAGGACCCCAACGCGCGCCGCCGCGGCAGACTGCGGCCGGCCGCGGTTCTCGCGTATAGTCACGGCCGGAATCCGGCACGGGCGCCATGCACATCCTGCTCTCGAACGACGACGGCTACCGCAGCCCCGGCCTCGCCGCCCTGGCGGAGGCGCTGGGGCGGGTCGCGACCTGCACGGTGGTCGCCCCCGACCGCGACCGCAGCGGCGCCAGCAACTCGCTGACGCTGACGCGGCCGCTGCGCGCGGAGCGCCAGGACAACGGCTTCATCTCGGTCGAGGGCACGCCGACCGACTGCGTGCACCTCGCCATCAACGGGCTCCTGGACGAGGTGCCGGACATGGTCATCGCCGGCATCAACGCCGGACCCAACATGGGCGACGACCTGCTCTATTCCGGGACCGTGGCCGCGGCGATGGAGGGGCGGTTCCTGGGCCTGCCCGCGATCGCGATCTCGCTCGCCGGCTCGAAGCACTACTCGACGGCGGCACGGGTCGCGTGCCGGTTGATCGAGCGCATGCACGAGGTACCGCTGCCGGGCGATACCATACTCAACGTCAACGTCCCCGATCGGGGCTACGGCGAACTGGCCGGGTGGCGCGAGACGCGGCTCGGCAACCGTCACCGGTCGGAGCCGGCGCTGGAGGTACGGGATCCGCGCGGCCGGCCCTGCTACTGGATCGGCCCGCCGGGGCCGGAGCAGGACGCCGGTCCCGGGACCGACTTCGATGCGGTCGCGCAGGGGATGGTGTCGGTCACCCCGATCGGCACCGACCTGACGCGGCACCAGGCACTGGCACAAGTGGGGGAGTGGGTCAGAGAATGCTCAGGTACCTGACCGAGAAGGACATCTCCGGCGTCGGCATGACCTCGCAGCGCACCAGGGACCGCCTGATCGAGCGCCTGCGCGACAAGGGCATCGACGACGAGCGGGTGCTGCAGCAGATGCGGCGCACGCCGCGGCACCTGTTCATGGATGAGGCGATGGCCTCGCGCGCCTACGAGGACACGGCGCTGCCGATCGGCCACGGTCAGACGATTTCGCAGCCGTTCGTGGTCGCGCGGATGACGGCGGCCCTGCTCGAGGGCATGCCCACCGAGCCGCCGCTGCGCGTGCTCGAGATCGGGACCGGGTCCGGCTACCAGGCCGCCGTGCTCGCGGGCCTGGTGGACGAGGTCTACACGATCGAGCGGATCGGGCCGCTGCTGACGCGGGCCCGCGAGCGGTTCCGGCAGCTGCGGCTGCGCAACGTCCACTGCCGCCACGACGACGGCACGGCCGGCTGGCCGGCGCACGCCCCCTACCAGGGCATCCTCGTCACCGCCGCGCCCGAGCGGGTGCCGCAGGCCCTGTTCGAGCAGCTCGATCCGGCCGGTTGCCTGGTGGTCCCGGTCGGCGGCGCCGGTGGCCAGGAGCTGGTGCGCTACCGGTACGACGGCGACGGTCGGCTGCAGCGCCAGTTCCTGGACCTGGTGTCGTTCGTGCCCTTCGTCGGCGGTCGGGACTGAGGCGGTCGGGGTGCGCCTGTTCGGACCGCTCTACGACCGCGTGCTCGGCTGGTCGGCCCACCCGCACGCGCCGCGCTACCTGGCCGCGCTGTCGTTCTGCGAGTCGTCCTTCTTCCCCATCCCGCCCGACGTCATGCTGGTCCCGATGGCCGTCAGCCGGCCCCGGCACAGCGCCTGGTTCGCGCTGCTGACCACCGTGGCCTCGGTCGCCGGGGCGGTACTCGGCTACGTGATCGGCTACTACGCCATCGGCGCCATCCTGCCGTGGATCGAGAGTGCCGGCATGCTCGCCGAGTACCGGGCCGCCGTTGCCTGGTTCGACGAATGGGGGCTGTGGGTGGTCCTGATCGCCGGCTTCACGCCGCTGCCCTACAAGGCGTTCACCATCGCCGCCGGGGCGCTGTCGCTGTCGCTGGTCCCGTTCCTGCTGGGCTCGCTGATCGGGCGTGGCGCCCGCTTCGGTCTCGTGGCCGCGGTGGCTGGCATACTCGGGCCCCGGGTGGAGCCCTGGGTGCGGCGCTGGATCGAATGGCTCGGCTGGGGCGTGCTCGGCCTGGCCGCAATCGGGTGGTGGTGGTGGCAACACGGCGGTTGACGACGGTGGTGCTGGTACTGGCCGCGGTCCTCGTGGCCGGCGGCTGCGCCCCGCGTTTCCGCAGCGCCTTCGAGCCGAACGTCTACACGGTGCGGCACGGCGATACGCTGTACGCGATCGCCTGGCGCTACCAGATCGACTACCACGACCTGCTGCGCTGGAACGAGATCGAGGACCCGAACAACATCCAGCCCGGGCAGCGCATCCGCCTGGCGCCCGAGGGGCGTGTTGCCGCGCGCTCGGCGAGCGCGGTCGCCCGCGCGCCAAGCGCCTCCGCACCGCGCGGATCCGCGGCGGATACCGCGTCCGCGCCGGCGCCCGACGGCCGCGGCGCCGTCGGCGAATGGCGCTGGCCGACCAGCGGCCAGGTCGTCGGCACCTTCACCGACGGGCGGCTGGCCGGGCGCGGGGTCGACATCGCCGGCAGCGAGGGACAGCCGATACAGGCGACTGCCGCCGGCGAGGTCGTGTACAGTGGCGACGGGCTGCAGGCCTATGGCCAGTTGATCATCATCCGCCACGTGGGCGACTATCTGAGCGCCTACGCGCACAACAAGGATCTGCTGGTCGAGGAGGGCAAGCGGGTCGCGGCCGGACAGCAGATCGCCCGCATGGGGCGGAACCTCGACGGCGATGCCCTGTTGCACTTCGAGATCCGCTACCGCGGACGGCCGGTCGATCCGCTCGACTACCTGCCGCCACGCGACTGAAGACGAAGGGCCCGGCCCGGCGCCGGGGGGAGCGCACGAGGGAATGAGCGAGGTCGGCGAACCGGAATCCGGCGCGTCGAACAACGACGTCGCGCAGGACGGGGCCGTCAAGGACCGGTCCGCGACGGGCGAGGCCGGCCGCCGGAAGGAGAGCCGCCCGGCGAGCCCGGAGCCCAGCTTCACCTCCAGCGAGGCCGATGCGACCCGGCTCTACCTGCGCGACATCGAGTTCTCGACCCTGCTGACCGCGGACGAGGAAAAGGAACTGTCCCGGGCCGCCCAGGCCGGCGACGTCGCCGCGCGGCGACGCATGATCGAGTCCAACCTGCGGCTGGTGGTCAAGATCTCGCGCCGCTACATCAACCGCGGCCTGCCGCTGCTCGACCTGATCGAGGAGGGCAACCTCGGGCTGATCCATGCGGTCGAGAAGTTCGATCCCGAGCTCGGCTACCGCTTCTCCACCTATGCGACCTGGTGGGTCCGACAGACCATCGAGCGCGCGCTGATGAACCAGACGCGCACCATCCGCCTGCCGATCCACGTCATCAAGGAAATCAACACCTACCTGCGGGCGGCACGGCAACTGCAGCACCGGCTCGACCACGAGCCCACCGCGGTCGACATCGCCGATCTGCTCGATCGGCCGATCGACGAGGTCAAGCGGATGCTGGGCCTGAACGAGCGCGTGACCTCGGTCGACACGCCGGTCTCGCGCGACAGCGAGCGGCCGCTGCTCGACCTGATCCCCGACGAGGCCGCCCAGGAGCCCTTCGCCCAGCTCGCCGACGCCGACGTGCGCGAGCACTGCGAGGAGTGGCTCGACGAGCTCGAGCCGAAGCAGCGCGAGGTGGTCGTCCGCCGCTTCGGCCTGCAGGGCAGCGAGCCCGCGACGCTGGAGCAGGTCGGCACCGAGCTCGGCGTCACCCGCGAGCGCGTGCGCCAGATCCAGATCGAGGCCCTGAAGAAACTCCGCCGCATCCTCGAAAGCCGCGGGTACTCCGTGGAGACGCTGTTCTATTCCTGAATAGTAAGGAACCGCGAATGGACGCGAATGGACGCGAATAGTCGCGCGTCGTGAGGCGGAGCGCGTTGCAGCTTCGCTGGTGGGAGGTTGCCGACGGATCGGTAAGGGAGGAACCACAAAATGGACACAAGATGAACACAGAATGGTCTGCGGCCAACGGCTGTGTCGCTCCCCCGGGGAGCTTTTCATCTTGTGTCTATTTTGTGTTCATTTTGTGGTTCCCGTAGGTGCGCTTTTGCGAAGCAAACGCGTACGCCCCGCCTTGCAACGAAACGTACGCGTTCGCCTGCGGCGAAAGCGCACCTACGGGTACGGCCATTCGCGTTCATTCGCGTTCATTCGCGGTTCCTTCTCCCCCTGTACCCGCGCGGAACGCTAGTCGGCCTCGATCATCATCAGCGCCGCGGCCACGCGGCGGTCTTCGCTCATGAGGACGTTGTAGGTGCGGCAGGCGGCGGCGGTGTCCATGGCCTCGAGGCCGATGCCGCGGCGGGCGAAGTGGGCCAGCAGGCGGGCGGGGGGCAGGTGCTGGCCGGCGCCGGTGCCGAGCAGGAGGATCTCGGGGTCGTGGTCGGCCAGCGCGGCGAAGTGCTCGACCGTCAGCTCGGCGGCCGGGACGCTCTCCCAGTCCTCGATCAGCGCCTCGGGCAGCACGATCAGGTCGCGCGTGTACTCGGTCTCGTTGATGGTGACGCGGCCGGGTCCGTAGCCGCGGATGCGATAGCTGGCGGTTCCCTGGTCGAGCGCGATCTTCATGGCCGGTTCGGCGGGGTGGACTGGCCACCATTGTAGCAGCGCCCCGACCCGGGCCGGCGGGCGTGCCTGCCCAAGGACGTGGCGGGACGTTATAATCCCGCGTTTTGCCGCGCCGCGCCCGGAACGGGGCGGCGGGCCAGCCGGAGGCCTCGCGTCGGTGCAGAAAGAATTTCCGCGGATCGAGCGCCTGCCGCCGTACGTGTTCAACATCGTCAACGACCTCAAGGCGGCGGCACGCGCGCGCGGCGAGGACATCGTCGACTTCGGCATGGGCAACCCGGATCAGCCCACGCCGGCGCACATCGTCGACAAGCTGACCGAGGCGGCGCAACGCGGCGACACCCACCGCTACTCGGTGTCGCGCGGCGTGCCGCGGCTGCGGCGTGCCATCTGCCGCTGGTACGCGGACCGCTACGCGGTCGAGCTGGACCCGGACTCCGAGGCCATCGTCACCATCGGCTCGAAGGAGGGGCTCGCGCACCTGGCGCTGGCGACCACCGGTCCCGGCGAC
This sequence comes from Halofilum sp. (in: g-proteobacteria), assembly GCA_033721835.1. Classification (GTDB taxonomy): domain Bacteria; phylum Pseudomonadota; class Gammaproteobacteria; order XJ16; family Halofilaceae; genus Halofilum. Next base: position 37,060 of record JAWWAE010000003.1, read on the forward strand.
GCGGTGCTGGTGCCGAATCCGGCCTACCCGATCCACCCGTACGGGTTCGTGATCTCGGGCGCGGACATCCGCCACGTACCGCTGACGCCGGAGGTAGACTTCTTCGCCGAGCTGGAGAAGGCGATCACCAACTCGTGGCCACGGCCGAAGATGCTGGTGCTCAACTTCCCGGCGAACCCGACGGCGCACTGCGTGGAGCTGGAGTTCTTCGAGCGCGTGGTCGCGGTCGCGCGCGAATACGGGATCTGGGTGGTGCACGACATCGCCTACGCCGAGATCGTGTTCGATGGCTACCGGGCGCCGTCGATTCTGCAGGTACCGGGCGCGCGCGAGGTGGCGGTCGAGACCTACTCGTTGTCGAAGACCTACAACATGCCGGGCTGGCGCGTGGGCTTCGTCTGCGGCAACGCGACCCTGATCGCCGCGCTGGCGCGGATCAAGTCGTACCTCGACTACGGCATGTTCACGCCGATCCAGGTGGCGGCGATCCATGCGCTGGAGAGCGACCAGACGTGCGTCGAGGAGATCCGGGCGCTGTACCAGCAACGGCGCGATGTACTTTGCGATGGCCTGAACGCGCTCGGCTGGCCGGTGGAGAAGCCGAAGGCGACCATGTTCGTGTGGGCGCGCATCCCGGACGAGTTCCGCGCGCTCGGCTCGCTCGAGTTCGCCAAGAAGCTGCTGGCCGAGGCGGGGGTGGCGGTGTCGCCGGGCATCGGCTTCGGCAGTTACGGCGACGACTACCTGCGCTTTTCGTTGATCGAGAACGAGCAGCGCACGCGCCAGGCGCTGCGGGGCATCCGCGCGATGTTCCGCGCCCACCGGGATCAACAATGAGAATCGAGGAGAGACAACCGTGGAGCCCGTGAAGATCGGCCTGCTCGGCCTGGGAACCGTCGGCGGCGGCACGGTCAACGTGCTGCAGCGCAATGCCGAGGAGATCGCGCGCCGTGCGGGCCGCGGGATCATTATCAGCCATGCCTCGGTGCGCGACCGCTCGCGCGTCGAGGGGCTCGGCCTGCAGGACGTCCGCCTGTCGACCGATCCCGAGGCCGTGGTCGACGATCCCGAGGTGGCAGTGGTGATCGAGCTGTTCGGCGGCTACGAGCCGGCCTACAGCCTGGTCATGCGCGCGATCGAGAACGGCAAGCACGTGGTCACGGCCAACAAGGCGCTGATCGCGCTCTACGGCAACGAGATCTTCACCGCTGCCGGCCGCAAGGGCGTGATGGTCGCGTTCGAGGGCGCGGTGGCCGGCGGCATCCCGATCATCAAATCGATCCGCGAGGGCCTGGCCGGCAACCAGATCCGCTGGCTGGCCGGCATCGTCAACGGCACCAGCAACTTCATCCTGACCGAGATGCGTGATCGCGGCCGGGAATTCGCCGACGTGCTGGCCGAGGCCCAGCGGCTCGGCTACGCCGAGGCCGACCCCTCGTTCGACGTCGATGGCATCGACGCGGCGCACAAGCTGACCATCCTCGCCTCGATCGCATTCGGCATCCCGCTGCAGTTCGACAAGGTGTACACCGAGGGCATCAGCAAACTGACACCCGAGGACGTCGCCTACGCGCAGGAGCTCGGCTATCGCATCAAGCATCTCGCGATCGCGCGCCGCACCAACGGCCACGTCGAGCTGCGCGTGCATCCGACCCTGATCCCGCAGCGGCGGCTCATTGCCAACGTCGACGGGGTGATGAACGCGATCCTGGTGCAGGCCGACGCGCTCGGCCCGACGCTGTACTATGGGGCCGGGGCGGGCGCCGAGCCGACCGCCTCGGCGGTGGTGGCCGACCTGGTGGACGTGGTGCGCACGCTGACCGTGGACCCGGACAATCGGGTGCCGCACCTGGCATTCAAACCGGACCAGATCGCGGACCTGCCGGTACTGCCGATCGAGCAGATCGAGAGCGCCTACTACCTGCGGCTGCAGGCGGTGGACCGGCCCGGCGTGATGGCGCAGGTCTCGCGCATCATGGGCGACCTCGAGATCTCGATCGAGGCGATCGTGCAGAAGGAGCCGGGTCCGGGCGAGACGACCGTGCCGGTGATCATGCTGACGCGACGCGTGGTGGAGCAGCAGGTGGACGAGGCCATCCGGCAGTTCCACGAACTCGACTCGATCCTGGGCGAGGTGGTCCGGATCCGCGCCGAGACGCTCGGCTGAGCGGCGGCCGTGCGCACCTTCCTCGCCCTCGCGGTCCTCACGATCATCGCCCTGGTGGGGGCCCTGCGCACGCCGCGCGCGCCGCTGCAGCTGCTGGTGCTGCGCGTGTCGCTGTTCATCGCCGCCGGCTTCTTCGGCCTGATGCTGCTGGCGGCGATGGTGGAAGCCCTGCTGGCGGCGCCGTGACGGCATGAGCGTACACGACCCACGGATCGAGGCCCTGCATCGCAGGCTGGGTATCGCCGCCGACTACGCCACGCGCACCGGGCTGCCGCCGCAGCCGGAGGCGGACACCCTGGTGACCGTGGTCACCGCTGCCGGCGACCGCCCGCAGCGCCTGGTCCCGGAGGCCGCCGCCCGCTGGGCGCGCATGGAGGCGGCGGCGGAGCGCGACGCCGTGCGCCTGCTGCTGGTGTCGGCCTTCCGCAGCGTCGACCACCAGGCCGGCCTGATCGAGCGCAAGCTTGCGCGCGGCCTGTCGCTGGAGGAGATCCTGCGGGTCAATGCCGCGCCCGGCTACTCCGAGCACCACAGCGGCCGCGCGGTCGACATCGGCACCCCGGATCAGGAGCCGCTGATCGAGGCCTTCGAGGACACCGAGGCCTTCGCCTGGCTGCGGCAGCACGCGCACGAGTTCGGTTTCGTCCTCTCCTATCCGCGCGACAACCCGTTCGGGATTGCCTACGAGCCCTGGCACTGGGCGCTCGCGCCCGACCCGGAGTAGCGGTCCATGTGCCTGGTCCTGCTGGCGGTCGACCACTGCCCCGGCTGGCCGCTGGTGCTGGCGGCGAACCGCGAGGAATGGCATGCCCGCCCCGCCACCGCGCTCGACTGGTGGGAAGACCGGCCGCACGTGGTCGGCGGTCGCGATGCCATCGGCGGCGGTACCTGGCTGGGCGCGCATCGCGACGGGCGCTTCGCGACGGTGCTCAACGACGCGCGGGTGTCGCCGCCCTCGGGGGCGCCCTCGCGTGGCGGGCTGGTGACGGCCTTCCTCGACGCGCCGGACCCGGCGGCGGCGGTCAGCGCGCTGCACGCCCGGCGCGGCGCCTATGCCGGCTTCCACCTGGTGATGGGGTGGCCCGGGGCCGGGTGGTATTGTGGCAGCCGCTCCGACCGCCCGCGGGCCCTCGGGCCCGGCATCCACGCGATCGGCAACGCCGGGCCGGATCCCGACGCGCCGCGCCTGCGGCGCGCACGCCGCCGGCTGGAGGCGGAACTGTCGGCGGGGGGCGGGGTCGATGGGCTGCTGGCACTGCTCGCCGATCCGGCGGATCCGGGGCCCGGCGCCGGAGACGCCCGGCCGGTCTTCGTCAACCATCCCGAGTTCGGCACGCGCAGCTCGACCATCTACTGGGTGGCGGATGATGGCACTGCACTCCTGCACGAGCGGAGATTCGACAGCGCCGGGCACGTGCTCGGTGACTGTGCCCGGGAATGGCGGATCGACCCGACGCCGGCCGGGGACTGAGCGATGACCCGCGCCCGTCCGACCGTGCGCCGGATCGCCGCGCTGCTCGCCGGCGTGGCGGTCCTGTGCTGGGGCGGCCCGGTGGCGGCGGCCGGGGTCGCGGTCGAGATCGAGGGGGTCGAGGGCGAGCTGCGCGACAACGTCCGCGCCTTCCTCGGGATCGTTCAGCACGAGTTCCCCCCCGACGCAGCTCCCGATGCGCGCATGGTGCGGCGGCTCCACCAGGAGGCCCCGGCGGAGATCCGCCGCGCGCTGCGGCCGTTCGGGTACTACCGGCCGGAGATCGAGGCGCGCCTCGAGAGCGGCGACGAGGGCTGGAGGGCGAGCTACCGCATCGAGCCGGGACCACCGGTACGGCTCGTGGACGTGGATCTCCGCGTCACGGGCGCGGCCGCCGATGACCCCGCGTTCGACGAGCTGATCCCCAGCCTGCCGCTGGTCGCCGGCGAGCGTCTGCACCATCCCGATTACGAGACCGCCAAGGCGCGGCTGATGGAACTCGCCGCCGATCGCGGCTACCTCGAGGCCGTGTGGCGTCAGAACGTCCTGCGGATCGACATCGACACGCTGGAGGCGAGGGCCTCCCTGGTACTGGACAGCGGACCGCGCTACCGCTTCGGCGAGGTCCGGTTCGAGCGCACCGTGCTCGGCGACGAGTTCCTGCGGCGCTACCTCCGGTTCCAGCCCGGCGATCCCTTCCTCGCCGGCAGGCTGCTCGACCTCCAGTACGCGCTCGACGACAGCGACTACTTCCGTCGGGTCGATGTGCGCGCCCGGCGCGCGGACGCACGCGACGGGCGCATCCCGATCACCGTCGAGCTCGAGGCGCGGCCCAAGCACCGCTACACCTTCGGCATCGGATTCGGTACCGACACCGGCCCGCGCGTGAGTGTCGGCCGCGAGACCCGCTACCTGAACGAGCGCGGTCACAGCCTGCGCATGGAGGCGCAGGTCGCGGCGATCAGTACCCGGCTGAGTGGGCAGTACACGATTCCGCTGGCCCAACCCTGGCGCGAGCGGCTGGAGCTGCACAGCTCGCTCGGGGACGAGGAGATCGGCGACGGCGACAGCCGCCAGTTCGAGCTCGGCGGCCAGCTGGTGACGACCGGTGGCGGCTGGCAGCGCACGCTGTCGCTGGACTACCAGCGCAGCGAGGACCGGCTCGGGGGCGAGGTCGCCACCCGCAATCTCGTCATGCCCGGCCTCGGGCTCGTGCGCAGCCGCTTTGACGACCTGATCTATGCCACCCGCGGTTATCGCCTGGCCATCGACTGGAACGGCGGCACCGAGACCTTCGGCTCCGACGTCAGTTTTGCCCGCCTGCGGCTCGGGACCAACGGCGTCTACCGCGTGTGGGATGGCGGCCGGGTGCTGGGCCGGCTGCAGCTCGGCAAGGTCTGGGTGGACCCGTTCGAGGATCTGCCGCTGTCGCAGCGCTTCTACGCCGGCGGCGACCAGAGCGTGCGCGGCTTTGCCTACCAGTCGCTGGCGCCGGAGAACGCCGACGGCGAGGTGATCGGCGGCCGCTACCTCGCGGTCGCCAGCCTCGAGCTGGAGCAGCTGATCGCCGGCAACTGGGGCGCGGCGGTGTTCGTCGATCACGGCGCCGCCGTCAACGACCTGGACGATGATCTGCGCACGGCCGCCGGCATCGGCCTGCGCTACCGCTCGCCGGTCGGGGTGTTCCGGGTGGACGTGGCCCAGGCCACCGACGGCGACGAGTCGCCGCGGCTGCATTTGAGCCTCGGGGTCAACCTGTGAGCCCGCGGACCCGGCTCGCCCTCTGGGTGCTGGGCGTGCCGCTGCTCATCGTGGCCGCGCTCGCCGCCCTGCTGGCCTGGGTGTTCGCCACCGAGGCGGGGACCCGCTGGGCGGCCGGGCAGGCGCGGCCGTACCTGCCCGCCGGGGTCACCTTCGAGCGCGTCGAGGGGGTGCTCGCCGGTCCCCTGAGCGTGCACGGCATCGGGGTCGAGACCCCGGCCGCCCGGGTCAACCTGGCGCGGGTGCGGCTGGACTGGGCGCCGTCGGCGTTGTTCTGGAGCGAGATCCGGGTCGTCGAGCTGGCGGCGAACGGAGTCGAGGTCGCGGTGCGCGAGACCCGGCCGGCGGCGGCCGCCGCCGGTACTGCGCCGTCACTGCCGCCGCGGCTGACGCTGCCGGCCGCCGTCGTGCTCGAGCGGCTGCAGGTCGAGGACGTGACCGTGCGGCTGGCCGACGGCAGCGTGCAGCGGGTCGAGCGGGTGGCGCTCAGCGGTTCCATGGACGCGGAGAGGATCGCGGTCGAGGGGCTGGAGGTATCGGCGCCGCTGGCCGACCTCGGTGGCGAGCTGCAGTTGTCGTCGGCCCAGCCCTACGGCGTCGACGGCAGCATCGCCTGGCAGCTGCGGCTGCCCGCGCCGGCGCCCGAGCTCAGCGCCGGTCGGCTGCAGCTCGGCGGCAGCCTGCGCCGGCTGCGGGCCCGGCTCGCCGTCGAACGACCGGCGGCCGCGGACCTCAGGCTGGAGGCGCGGCTGTTCGACGACCCGCCTGCCTGGAGCGGTTCGCTGCAGGCACCGCTGACGGAGCTGCGCCGCTGGTGGGGCGAGGCGCCCGAACTGGCCGCCAGCGCCGACCTGCGGCTGGAGGGTGGCTTCACGCAGGCCTCGGTCGCGGGCACCCTCGGACTCGAGGGGCTGCCGAGCGGGCCGCTGCGGGTCGAGGTCGATGCCGATGGCTCGGCCGGCGGCGTGAGGGTCAGGCGCTTGCGGGTCGAGCCGCAGCAACGCCCCGGTGCGGCGCTCACCGCGCGCGGCGAGGTCGACCTCGGCGGCGCGCGGCCGCGCCTCGACGCGACGCTGGACTGGCAGGACCTCGCCTGGCCGCTGACGGGGCCGGCGCAGGTCAGCAGCGAGTCGGGCAGGCTCGCCGTCGAGGGCACCCCCGATGCCTACACCTTCAACGGCACGGCGCGGCTGCGCACGCCGCAGACCGGCGCGGAGCCGATCCGGCTCGAGGCGGGGGGGACGGGCTCCACCCGTGCCCTGTCGCAGCTCTCGCTGCGCGCGGGCTGGCACCAGGCCCGGCTCGAGGCGGATGGCCGCGTGCAGTGGTCGCCGGCGGGCACGGCGGAACTGGAGCTGGCGCTCGACGGGCTCGACCCGGCGCGGCTGGCGCCGCCGCTGGCCGGCCGGATCGGCGCCCGGGCGGGCGTGCAGCTGCAGTGGGGAGAGGCGCTGCGGGCGACGCTCGAGCTGGGATCCCTGAGCGGCGAGCTCAACGGCCGGCCGCTGTCCGGCTCCGCGCGCCTGCACTATGAGCCCGGCCGGGCCCGCGTCGAGTCGCTGGCGCTCGCCGCCGGCGAGGCCCGGGTCACCGCATCCGGCAGTGTCGACCGGTCGCTGGCACTGGATTGGCGGGTCGACATCCCGCAACTGGAGGCCTTGCTGCCGGGCTACCAGGGCCGCATCGCCGGCAGCGGTCGCGCCGGCGGGCCGCCGACCGCACCCAGGATCGAGTTCGAGCTCGAGGCCGCCGGGCTGAGCACGCCGGCCGCGGACGTGGAGCGGGTGGGTGCCCGCGGCAGCATCGCGCCACTGGGCGACGCCCGCAGCGAGCTGGCGCTCGAGGCCGACAATCTCGTCACCGACGCCATGACGGTCGAGTCGCTGGCGCTGCGTGGCGACGGGACCCGCGGCGACCATCGGCTCGAGGCCGCGCTGCAGAGCGAGCGGGGCGGGCTCGAACTGGCGCTGAGCGGCGGTCTCGTCGACGGCGACTGGCAGGGGCGGGTCGGCCAGGCGACCCTGACGCCGGAGCGGCTGCCGCGCTGGGTGCTGGTCGCACCGGTCGAGCTGGCGTGGCGTGGCGGCCGGCTCGAGCTGCAGCGCGGCTGCTGGCGCAGCGACGGGGGGCAGCTGTGCGCGGCGGCCGCGGGCGACGGCGAGGACTGGCAGGCGGAGCTGGACGCGCGCGCGATCCCGCTCGGACTGGTGGGCGCGTTCCTGCGCGACGACCTCGACTACGCCAGCCGCTTCGACCTGCAGGCACGCTTCGTCGTCACCGGCGGGGGGCCCGTGACCGGCGAGGCCCGACTCGACCTGACCCCCGGCACGATCTCCGGGGTGCTGGGCGAGGAGCGGCTGACCCTGCTGGAGCACGGTGCGGGCCGACTGCAGGCCCGGCTGCAGGCCGACGCGGTCCGCTTCGAGGCGGAGCTGCCGCTGTCCGACGACGGCCGCGTGCGGCTGGACGGTCGCGTCGGGCGCGAGCCGCCGCGCGCGCTCGAGGCCCGCCTGCAGGCGCGGGTGGAGGACCTGGCGCTGTTGAACGCCTTGACGCCGGCGATCGGCCGCGTGGAGGGCCGGCTGCTGGCGGATCTAGAGGTCGGCGGCACGGCCGAGCGCCCGTCCGCCTCCGGCTCGGCCCGGCTGGAGGCCGGCCGGCTGGAGCTCCCGCCGCTCGGGATCGAGTTGACGCAGCTGCAGGCCGATCTGGCGACCGCCGACGATGCGCTGCGCCTGACGCTGGGCGCCCGCTCTGGCGACGGCGAGCTCGACGCCGAGTTGCGGCTCGCCCTCAGCGGCGGCACCTGGAGCGGCTCGGGCACACTCGTCGGCGAGGGCTTCCAGGCGGTGAACCTCCCGGCCGTGACCGCGACCGTTTCGCCGGACGTGGCGTGGCGGCTCGACGGCCGTGCCATCACCGTCAACGGCGAGGTGCAGGTCCCCGCCGCCCGCATCGCCCCGCGCGACCTGTCCGGCGCCGTCCGCGCCTCGCCCGACGCGGTGGTGGTCGGCGGTCCGCAGCGGGCAGAGCCCGAGCCCCCGTTCCGGGTGACCGCCGACGTCAACCTGATACTCGGCCCGGCGGTGCACATCGACGCCTTCGGCCTCGACGGCAGGCTCGCGGGCGACATCCGCGTGCGCGAGCGTCCCGAGCAGCTCACCACGGCGAACGGCGAGCTGCGCGTGGTCGACGGCAGCTACTCGATCTACCGCCAGACCCTGCAGATCGAGCGCGGCCGGGTGATCTTCGACGGCGGCCCGATTCGCAATCCCGGGCTCGACGTGCGCGCCGTGCGCCGGCCGCGCGACGTGGTGGTCGGGGTCAACGTCCGCGGCACGCTGCGCGAACCGCGGGTGGAACTGTTCTCCGAGCCGCCGATGGAGGAGTCGCAGCAGCTCGCCTACCTGATCATCGGCGTGCCGCTGCGCGAGACCGACAGCGGCCAGGAATCGAGCCTGGCGGCCGCGGCCGCGGCGCTGGCGAGCAGCGAGCAGGGCGCACAGCTGGCCGGCACGGTCGGCATCCAGGAGGTGAGCGTCGACCCGGGCGCAGCCGGGGAGGGCGCCTCGCTGGTGCTCGGCCGCTACCTGTCGCCCCGCCTGTATGTCGGCTACGGCGTCGGCCTGGCCGAGCAGGCGAACAGCGTGCGCATGCGCTACTCGCTGACCGATCATTGGGCCCTGGAGGCCCGCTCCGGCGTGACCTCGAGCGCGGATCTGCTCTACACCATCGAGGTCGATTCGACCGCCGACGCCATTCCGGTGCTGCCGCTGCCGGGCCAGGACGCGGCGCCGGAGTCGGCGGCCCCGTGATCACCGACCGCCTGGCGACCGCGTGGGGCGGGCCGGCGGGCTCGGGCCGGCTGCGCGAGCGCCCGGAGGATTTCCGGGTCGACGAGGTGCTCGGCTTCGAGCCGGGCGGCGGTGGCGAGCACCTGTGGCTGTGGGTCCGCAAGCGCGGCGCCAACAGCGAGGACGTGGCCGCCGCGCTGGCGCAGGCCGCCGCCGTGCGCCGACGGCGGGTGGGCTATTCCGGGCGCAAGGACCGCAACGCCGAGACCCGGCAGTGGTTCTCGCTGCACCTGCCCGGCGCGGCCGATCCGGAATGGCCGGCCGCGGGGGCGGACCGATGGGAGGTCGAGCGTGCCGTGCGCCACCCGCGCAAGCTGCGTACCGGGACCCACCGCGCGAATGCCTTCCGTCTGCGCGTGCGCGGCTTCGAGGGCGACCGGGCGATGGCCGAGGCGCGGCTGGCGGCGATCGCCCGCGCCGGCTTCCCGAACTACTTCGGCCCGCAACGCTTCGGGCGCGAGGGCGAGAACCTGAAGCGGGCGCGTACCGCGCTGACGGCGCGCGGACGGCGGCCGAGCGGCATCCAGCTGTCGGCGGCGCGCAGCTGGCTGTTCAATCTCGTGCTCGACCGGCGGGTGGCCGACGGCAGCTGGTGCCGCGCCCTGCCGGACGACGCCATGATGCTGGCCGGGACCCACTCGGTGTTCCGCTGCCGCGGCGACGAGCCGGACCTCGAGTCGCGGCTCGCGGCCCACGACCTCGACCCGACCGGGCCGATGTGCGGCCGTGGCGAGGCGGTCGCCGGCCCGGCGGCGATCGCGCGCGAGCGCGCCTGGCTGGAGGACGAGGCGGCCCTGCTGGCGGCGCTGGAGGACTTCGGCGTGACCGCCAGCCGGCGCGCGCTGCGGGCGCATGCGCCCGACCTGGAGTGGTCCTGGGACGGGGACGACCTGTGGCTGGCCTTCAGCCTGCCACGTGGTGCCTTCGCGACCAGCCTGCTGCGGGAGGTGGTGCAGACCTGAGTCCGCTGCATCCGCGCGCCGCCACGCTGGCCGAGGGACTGCGGGAGCGAGCCGTGCTCGCGAACCCGTGTTGCGAGAGACCTGCACGCGCGAACTGCCCCTGTTGGAGAGGCTGTGGGTCCGGCTTTAGCCGGACAGCCTGCGGCTGACTTGTCGCCTGCGGACAAATCGCTCTCCGTCTCCGAGTCGTTGGCATCGACCTCGACGCGTTTCGCTCGGCCTGCGCCGAGCGAGGTACGTTCTTGGCGCAAGAAAGTACCCAAAGAACATGTGCGCTGGTTGGCCCGGCCCCGGGGGGTGGGGGGCCCCCCCCCCCGCCCCCGCCCCCTGGAGCGGCGGGGGGGGGGGGGCGCCCACCACAACAGCGCAGCAGGGGCCGGGGGCCC
>JAWWAE010000004.1:0-36096 GCA_033721835.1 Halofilum sp. (in: g-proteobacteria)
CCTGCCGAATGCCGAGTCGGTGGCGCGGCGCTGCCTGTCGCTGCCGATCTTCCCCGAGCTCGACGACGAGCGGATCGACCGGATCTGCGGCGCGGTGCGCGAGGCGCTCGATGGCTGAACCCCGCCTGATGATCTCGGCGGGCGAGGCCTCCGGCGACCTCCACGCCGCCCGCTGCGTGAGTGCCCTGCCGCGCCGGGGCACCGAGCCCGTGCTTTACGGCATGGGCGGGCCGCACCTGCAGAAGGCCGGCATGGAGCTGGTGGTCGACTGCCGCACGCTGGGGATCGTCGGCATCGTCGAGGTGCTGATCCACTGGCGGCGGATCATGCGCGAGCTGGAGAAGCTGCGCGCCCGCCTGCGCACCGACCCGCCGGACCTGCTCATCCTGGTCGACTACCCCGAGTTCAACCTGAAGCTCGCAGAGACCGCGCGCGAGGTCGGGGTGCCGGTACTGTTCTACGTCAGCCCGCAGGTCTGGGCCTGGCGGCCGCACCGGGTGAAGCGCATCGGCGAGCTGGTGGACCGGATGGCGGTGCTGTTCCCGTTCGAGGTGCCGTTCTACGAGGACGCCGGCATCCCGGTCGAGTACGTCGGCCACCCGCTGGTCGACGACATCCTGCCCTCGATCAGCACGGAGGAGGCCCGGGCCGAGTTCGGGCTCGACCCGGAGCGGAAGACGCTGGGGCTGATGCCGGGCAGCCGCCAGGGCGAGATCGAGCGCCTGCTGCCGCTGCTGCTCGACAGCGCCCGCCGGGTGCAGCAGCGGCACGGGCCGCTGAACCTGGTGCTGCCGCTGGCCGGGACACTGGACGAGGCACCGGTGCGCGAGAAGCTGGACGCGAGCGGGCTGGACGTGCACCTGGTGCCGGGCGGGCGCGCCTACGACGTGATCCAGGTCTGCGGCGCCATCGTCACCGCCTCCGGCACGGCGACGCTGGAGATCGGGCTGATGGGCGTGCCGATGGCCGTGGTCTACCGGGTCAACTGGCTGACCTGGCAGATCATGCACCGGTTGATGACGGTGGACGACATCGCGCTGGTGAACATCGTCGCCCAGCGCCGGATCGTGCAGGAATTCGTCCAGAACAAGGCGCGACCGGCCGCGATCGCCGACGAGCTGGTGCGGCTGCTGGACGACGCCGAGTACCGGGACAAGGTCACGGCCGACCTCGCGGGCGTGCGCGAGCGCATGGGCGAAGGCGGCGGGCCCGACCGGCTGGCGGCCGTGATCGAGCGCATGACCGGCGCGGAGGGCGCGGACCCGGCATAATCGCCCCATGGCGATCCGACTCGACCGGGCCACGCTCGATGCCGCCGCGGCCCACGGCATCCTCGACGCCGCCCAGGCGGACGCCCTGTGGCGCTTCCTCTCCGAGCGCGAGGGCGGCGACGAGGCGGCGGTCGCCCGCTTCCGCGCCGCCCACCTGCTGTACTACTTCGGCGGCCTGGTCGCGATCGGTGCGGCCTCGCTGTTCCTCAACCTCGGCTGGGAGCGGCTCGGCCCCGGCCTCGCCGCCGGCATCGCCCTCGCCTACGCCGTCGGCTGCTGGCTGGTGGCGGCGTGGCTGCTGGACCGGCGCCGGCTGCCGATCCCGGCTTCGATGCTGGGCGCGCTGGTCACGGTCTGCACGCCGGTGTTCCTCTACGCCCTGCAGCAGGCGCTCGGCTGGTGGCCCGAGGGTCACGACGCCTACCGCGACTACCACCGCTGGGTCGACTGGCACTGGTGGTTCATGGAGCTGGGCACGCTCGCGGTCGGCGCGGTCGTGCTCTACCGCTTCCGCCTGCCGTTCCTGACGCTGCCGGTCGCGGTCACGCTGTGGTACCTGGGCATGGACCTGGCCGCGGTCGTCACCGGCGGCGCGGCCGACTGGGAGCTGCGCCGCCAGTTCACGCTGCTGTTCGGCCTCGCCACCGTGCTGCTGGCGCTGTGGATCGACCTGCGCCAGCGCGGCCCGCTGGACCATGCCTTCTGGCTCTACCTGTTCGGCCTGCTCGGCTTCTGGGGCGCGCTGTCGGCGACCGACAGCGACAGCGAGCTGGCGAAGTTCGGCTACTTCAGCATCAACCTCGGGCTGATCGCGATCGGCGGCGTGCTCGCGCGGCGCACCTTCGCCGTGTTCGGCGCGCTCGGCGTGGCCGGCTACCTCGGGTACCTGGCGTACGACGTGTTCGAGGACTCGCTGCTGTTTCCCTTCGTGCTGACCCTCATCGGCCTGGGCATCATCGCCGCCGGCATCGCCTGGCAGCGGCACGAGGCGGCGATCGAGGCGCGGTTGCGACCGTTGTTGCCGGCGCGGCTGGTGCGGGCGATCGATCTGCGGCGGTGACGGGACGGGAACCGCGAGTGAACGCGAATGAACGCGAATGAACACCAATGCTGCCGCGCATGGCTTCGAAGGGTGTAGGAGCTGCGCTGGGGAAGGATTGCCGTCCGCCGGCCCGAGCGCGGGAACCACGAATGGACACGAATGAACACGAATGTATTGAGGTCGTTGCGAGGATCGGAGCGACGACGCAATCCAGCGGCGGGATTGCCGGAACCCTGGATTGCTTCCTGCCGCGTCGCCTGCGGCTCCTCGCAGCGGTGGCTGCGCTCGCAATGACGAATTGGGTGCGCTCTTCCGAGGATTGAGCGCGCTGATTTCGTTGCAGGAGGGCGTACGCGTTCGCCTGCGGCGAAAGCGCACCTACTTCATTCTTGCCGCTTCATCCCGAATTCGTGTCCATTCGTGTTCATTCGTGGTTCGTCCTTGTCCACGTGCACGAACCAAAACCCCGCCAGCGCAGCTCTGACACGCCCACGCGAACCGACGCGCCACTATTCGCGTTCCTTCGCGTTCATTGCTCGGCGCATCCCTGCGCCTCACCCCTTCGGGGCCTGAGCTTCGCGCAGTCCCAATTTGCTCCCGGCAAATTGGTCGCGGTTCGGGTCTGTTCAGCGGGTGACGCCGCGCTCGCTGCCGTCGATGAAGTCGACGAAGCGGCGGACCTCGGGGAATTGCTCGGCCAGCTCGTCGACGTCGGCGCGTTGCTCGGGGGTGGTCTTGCGGGACTTGATCAGCACCATGTAGGCGCGGTGCAGGGCGCGGATGGCCTCGGCGGTGAAATCCCTGCGCTTGAGGCCGTTCTTGTTGATGCCGTAGGCGCGGGCGTGGTTGCCGGCCACCGTGACGAACGGCGGCACGTCGCGGTTGATGATCGTGCCGAGGCCGGCGAAGCTGTGCTCGCCGATGCGGGTGAACTGGTGGACGCTGGTGAAGCCGCCGAGGATTGCCCAGTCGCCGACCTCGACGTGGCCCGCCAGCGAGGCGGCGTTGGAGAAGATGGCGCGGTCACCGACGATGCAGTCGTGGGCGACGTGGGTGTAGGCCATGAACAGGTTGTCGCTCCCGATGCGGGTGACGCCGCCGCCGCCCACGGTGCCGCGGTTCATGGTGGCGTACTCGCGGATGGTATTGCGGTCGCCGAGCTCGAGCCGGGTCGGCTCATCGGCGTACTTCATGTCCTGCGGCGCCTCGCCGATGGCGGCGAACGAGAAGATGCGGTTCTCGCGCCCGATCCGGGTCGGGCCGCGGACCACGACGTGCGAGCCGATGCGCGTGCCCTGCCCGATCTCGACCCCGGGGCCGATGACGCAGAACGGGCCGATCTCGACATCGTCGGCGATGTCCGTCTCCGGGTCGACGATGGCCTGCTCGTGGATCATTTCTCGATGTCCCGGACGGCCCCCATCAGGTCGGCGGTGCACACGACCTTGCCGTCGACCTTCGCCTCGCACATGAAGCGGCCCATGCCGCGCGACTCGCGCAGCAACTCGACCTCGATCTCCATGCGGTCGCCCGGCCCGACCTGCCGCTTGAAGCGCGCCTTGTCGATGCCGACAAACAGGTACAGCGTATCGTCGCCGGGCATCTGGTCACGGGTTCGGAACACCAGCAGCGCCGTCGTCTGCGCCATCGCCTCGAGGATCAGCACGCCGGGGAATACCGGATAGTGCGGGAAGTGACCGGTGAAGCAGGGTTCGTCGTAGGTCACGTTCTTGACCGTCTTCATGCGCTTGCCGCGCTCGAATTCCTCGACCCGGTCGACCATCAGGAACGGGTACCGGTGCGGCAGGAACTTCAGGATGTCGTGGATGTTCATGTCGGTCACGGCGGCACCTCAGGACTGGTCCTTGTTGTCGGTGGGTTCCCGTTCCAGGTCGGCGACCCGTCGCGCCAGGCGGTCGAGTTGCCGGAAGCGCGCGGCGTTGCGGCGCCAGTCCGCGTTCGCCTCGAGTGGCGTGCCGGACGAATACGTCCCGGGGAGTGTAATGGATTTGGTCACCAGCGACATGGCGGTGATGTGCACGTCGTCCACGATCTCGAGGTGACCGAGCACCACGGCGGCGCCACCGATGGTGCAGCGGCGGCCGATGTGCGCGCTGCCGGCCACGCCGACACAGCCGGCCATCGCGGTGTGGTCGCCGACGCGGACGTTGTGCGCGATCTGGATCTGGTTGTCGAGGATGACGCCGTCGCCGAGCACGGTGTCCTCGAGCGAGCCGCGGTCGATGGTGGTGTTGGCGCCGACCTCGACGTCGTCGCCGATGATCACGCAGCCGATCTGCGGGATCGCGACCCACTCGTCGCCATCCTCGGCGAAACCGAAGCCGTCGCTGCCGATGATCGCGCCGGGCTGGACCCGGCCGCGCGCGCCGATGCGGCAGCCCTCGGCCAGCACCACGTTCGGCCCCAGCCGCGTACCGGGACCGACGTGGGCGCCGTGGCCGACCCGTGCCCCGGCGGCGACGACGGCGCCGTCACCGACCCGGGCGCGGGCCTCGATCACGGCGTGCGCTCCGACGTGCACGTCGCGCCCGAGCACGGCGCCCTCCTCGACGGCGGCCGACGGGTGGATGCCTGCCGGCCACTCCCGCGGCGGGTGCAGCAGCTGCGCCGCGCGGGCGTAGGTCGCGTAGGGATTGTCCGACAGCAGGACGCTGCAGGGGGCGCTCTCGGCGTGCTCCTCGGTGACGATCGCCGCGCCCGCGCGGGTCGCCGCGAGTTGAGAAAGGAAGCCCGAGCGCGAGAGGAACGTGAGGGACTGCGGGTCGGCGCTGGCGAGCGAGGCGACCCGTTCGAGGCCATGGTCGCCGTCGCCGCGGAATGGAACGCCCAGCCGCTCGGCAAGCCCCTGGACGGTCCAGCTCACCGACCCGACTCCGGGATCACTCGGATCCGGCCGTCTCGAAGCGCTCCTTCATGCGTTCGAGCACCCGCTGGGTGAGGTCGACGGCGTCACCGGCGTAGAGCACGCCCTGGCCGACGATCAGATCGTAGCCCTCGTCCCTGGCCATGTCCTCGACCGCCTTCAGCACCGCCTCGCGCACCTGGGAAAGCGCGCCGCTGCGCTGGATGTTCAGCTCCTCACGGAAAGCCTGCTGGCCGCGCTGGATCTCGCGCTTGAGCTCGCGCAAGCGCTGCTCGATCTGTCCACGCTCGTCCTCGGCCATGACCAGCCCGTCCTTCTGCAGCTTCTGCTGCAGCCGCTGGAACTCCTGCTGCTGCTGCCTGAGCTGTTCCTGTTGCGGACCGAATTTCTCCTCGAGGTCCGCTGTCGCGGCCTTGGCCTGTGGCGAGTTGTCGATCAGGTACTGAACGTCTACATAGCCGACATTGGAGCCCTGTGCGGCGACCGTCACGGGCATCAGACCCGTCAGCAGGATCATTGTAATCAGGAGTTTGCGCAAGATATTGCTCCGTCTTCACTGTTCGACTGAATCAGGCATTGCCGGGCGGACGCGCGCCGGATTGAATGATACACCCATCCGTCGCGCGGCGCCGCGGGTCGAGCCCGCGGGCGGGCTCGCGACCGACCTCAGAACAGGGTGCCGATCGTGAACTGGAACTTCTGGGTGTCGTCCCCGGGCTCGTCGTTCAGCGCCTGCGCGTAGGAGAATGACAGGGGCCCGATAGGCGAACGCCAGTTGTACGAGGCCCCAAGCGAAGTCCGCAATTCGCTGGCCTCGAACGTGTCTTCATCCGCGAAAACCGTACCGAAATCATAGAACACGCTCAAGCGCGTGTTCGGGCTGTCTGGCGCCCACAGTGGCGGGAACGCCAGCTCCAGCGAGCCCACGGTGCGCAGGTCACCACCGCGCGGGTCGCTATCGGGATACTGCGGCCCGAGACTGCCGCCCGCGTAACCGCGCACCGAACGGATACCGCCGGCGAAGTAACGCTCGAAGAACGGCAGGTTCTCGTCGTCGCCGTAGCCGCGCCCCCAGTCGATCTCGAATCGGGGCGCGAACACGACATTGCCACCAACCGGGGTATAGCTTTCGAAGTCGTAACCCAGCTTCACGAATTCGGTATCACCGCCGGGAAGCGCGACGGTCGCATTGACACGTTGCAGCGTCCCGCGATCGGCGAAGATGGTGCGATTGCGGGTGTCCCGGCGATAGCCGAGCGTCCCCTTGAGGTATCCAAACTCGGTCCCGCGCTGCGCGAGAAACGTCTCGATCTCCGCCGGCGTCGATGCCGTGGTGGAAATCCGTCGTCCTTCCACGTCCAGACCGAGATTGACCGTATCGAATTCGGAGATGGGTATGTCGTAGGTGAAACCCACCGCCAGGCGGTCTGAGAAGAAATCCCTGGTCGACACGATGTCGCTTGGATCGGTTTCCTCGTAATCAAAACGCAAGGAACGACTGACGCCCCAGTCGGTGTAGTACGGATTGGTGTAGCGCACGATGAACCGGCGATTGTCCGACGCCGTATTGATATCGATATTCAGGTCGCGACCGGTTCCGAGCAGGTTCTTCTGCTGGACACCGATGTTGAAGATCAGCCCCTCCGTCGAGGAAATCCCGGCACCGATCGAGAGCTGGCCGGTCGGACGCTCGGTCAAGCGGAACTCGACGTCCACCTGGTCATCGCGTCCCGCGATCCGCTCTGTCGAAACCTCCACGCTCTGCACCTGGGGCAGCCGCTGCAGCCGGATCCGCGACCGGTCAACCGCGGTCGGTGAATACTGCGCGCCCTCGAACTGCCGCATCTCCCGCCGGTACACGTTTTCCTCGGTCGAAACATGGCCGACGAACGAGATCCGGCGCACGTAGACTTTCTTGCCCGGCTCAATGGAAAAGCGCACGTCGACCCGCCGCTCGTCCTCGTCCGGCTGGGGGATGACGTTGATGTTGGCAAAGGCGTAGCCGGCCTCCGCCAGCCGGCCGGCGATGCCGGAGCGCGACTCGATCACCCGCTGGCGCGAAAATGTGTCACCTGCGTTGATTACCACCTGCTCGAGCAGTTCCTCGCGCGGGAACGGCAGATCACCGGCGAGTTCGACCGAGCCGAACGTGTAGGGCCGGCCTTCGTCGACGTTGATGGTGATGTAGATTTCCTTGCGGTCCGGCGTGATGGTCACCTGGCTCGAGCTGATCGAGAAGTTGACGAAACCCCGGTTCAGGTAGTGCGAGCGGATCGCCTCGAGGTCACCCTCCAGCGTGGTCCGGGAATACTCGTCGGCGGAAGACCAGAACGCCAGCGGGCCGGGAATGCCCGATTGCATCAGCTCCTTGAGCTCGTCGTCGCTGAACGCCCGGTTGCCGATGATGTTGATCTGGCGGATGCGCGCGGCCTTGCCTTCACGCAACAGGATGTCGATCGCCACGCGGTCGCGGTCGAGCTCGCGCACCTCGGTCTCGAGCTCCATGCCGTACTTGCCACGGCTGTACATCTCGTTGCGCAAGACCTGGTTGATCTGCGAGAACACCGAACGATCGAAGATGCGTCCACGGGCGAGACCGATCCGTTCCAGCGAGTCCAGCAACACCTCCTCGTCGATGCTGAAGCTGCCCTCGAGATTGATCTCCGAGATCGCGGGCCGCTCGTCGACCTCCACCACCAGCGTGCCGTTCTCGCGGTACAGGGTGATGTCACGAAACAGGCCGGTGTCGTACAGCGCGCGCACCGCCCGCCGCGCATCTTCCTGCGAGAAGCGCTCGCCGGTGCGCACCGGCAGGTAGTTGAGTACCGTACCGACCTCGAGGCGCTCCGCGCCCTCGACGCGGATGTCCTCGACCACGAACGGTTCCGCGGCCGGGATACCGGCCGCGGGCAACAGGAGGACGAACGCGACGAGCGCGTGTACGAGCCAGCGGTGCATCGATCAGTGCACCAGGCGCAGGATATCGTTGTAGATGGCGAGCGCCATCAGGCCGACCAGCATCGCGATCCCGATCTGCTGACCGAAGATCTGCGCCCGCTCGGACACCGGGCTGCCGCGAATCCACTCGACCAGGTAGTACAGCAGGTGGCCGCCGTCGAGCACCGGGATCGGCAGCAGGTTGAGGATGCCGATACTGACGCTGATTAGTGCGATGAAGCCGATGAAGCTCGCGATCCCGATCTGGGCCGACTGCCCGGCGAACTGGGCGATCGAGATCGGGCCACTGATGTTCGACAGGGCGGCCTCGCCGGTGATCAGGCCGACCAGCACGCGTAGCGTCAGGCGGGTAATGTCCCAGGTCTTGACCGTGCCCTGCCAGATCGCCTCGATCGGGCCGTGGCGCACGGTGGTGAACATGCGCTCGCGCTGGGCCTCGCTGATGTCGGGGCCGTAGGCGCCGATGCGGCCGAACGCGCCGTCCGCGCCCTGCTCCGCCGCCGGCGTCAGTGTCAGTTCGACCCGCTGACCGCCGCGCAGCACCGTGACCGGCATCGCCTCGCCGGGGTGATCGCGCACGATCTCGACCCACTCACGCCAGCCGTCGACCGGCCGGCCCGCCGCCTGCAGCACCTCGTCGCCCTCCTGCAGGCCACCGGCGGCGGCCGCCGAGTCCGGCAGCACCCGGCCGATCCGTGGCGGCAGTTCCGGGAACCAGGGCTCGATCCCCAGCGAGGCGACCGGGTCGGCGGCCTCCTCCTTCAGCGACACGCTGCTGACGTCGAGCGCCCGCTGGCGGCCGATACCGGTCTCGGTCGAGACGTCGATCGTGATCGGCCGGGTGGCGTCGCCGAGACCGTGGTCGAGCAGCGCGAGGCGCACCTCCGACCAGGTCGGCGTCGGCGTCCCGGCCACCGCCTCGATGCGCTCACCGGGCTGGAAGCCGGCCTCGGCGGCCGGCGTGTCCGCGCGGGTGCCGCCCACGATCGGGCTCACGCCCTGCACGCCGATCATGAAGGTCAGCGCGTAGGCCACCACCGCGAGCAGAATGTTGATCGCCGGCCCGGCCGCCACGATCGCCGCGCGCTGGCCCACCGGCTTGTTGTTGAACGCGCGCTCGCGCTCGGCCGGGTCGACCTCCACCTCGCGCTCGTCGAGCATCTTCACGTAGCCGCCGAAGGGCAGCGCGGCGATCACGAATTCCGTCTGGTCGGCGCCGTAGCGGCGCGACCAAAGGGCCTTGCCGAAGCCGACCGAGAACCGCAACACCCGCACGCCGCAGCGGCGCGCGACCCAGAAGTGGCCGAACTCGTGCACGGTGACCATCACCCCGATGGCCACGATGAAGGCGGCGATACTGGTCAGGAACTCGATCATCCGATGCTGCTCTCCGTCATGCGCCCGGCGTGGCGGGCCGCGCGCTCGCGGGCGGCCCGATCCGCGGCCAGCAGGCCCTCGAGCGAGCCGGCGTCGCCGGCGTCGTCACCGTCGGCCAGGGTCTCCTCGACCACCGCCGCGATCCGCGGGTAGGACAGGTGCCCGGCGAGGAAGCGTTCGACCGCGACCTCGTTGGCCGCGTTCAGCACGGCGCCGGCGGTGCCGCCGGCGCGGGCCGCGGCCAGCGCGAGCCCGAGTGCGGGAAAGCGCTCCAGGTCCGGGCGCTCGAAGTCGAGCCCGGACAGGCCGGTCACGTCCAGCGGCTCGACGCCCGCGTCGACCCGGCGCGGCCAGGCCAGGCCGTGGGCGATCGGGGTGCGCATGTCGGCGTGGCCGAGTTCGGCCAGGACCGAGCCGTCGACGTACCGTACCATCGAATGGACCACGCTCTGCGGGTGCACGACCACCTCGATCCGATCGGGCGTGGTGCCGAACAGCCAGCAGGCCTCGATCACCTCCAGCCCCTTGTTCATCATGGTCGCCGAGTCGACCGAGATCTTCGGCCCCATCGACCAGTTCGGATGCGCGCAGGCCTCCGCCGGGGTGACCGCGGCCAGTGACTCCGGGCTGCGCCGCAGGAACGGGCCGCCGGAGGCGGTGAGCACTATGCGCTCGACCCCGAGCTCGTCGAGGCCGGCCGTGCCGCCGGCCGGCAGGCACTGGAAGATCGCGTTGTGCTCGCTGTCGATCGGCAGCAGCGTGGCGTCGCTGCCGCGTGCGGCCTCCATCACCAGACCGCCGGCGAGCACCAGGGTCTCCTTGTTCGCCAGCAGTACCCGCTTGCCGGCCCGGACCGCCGCCAGCGTCGAGGCCATGCCGGCCGCACCCACGATCGCCGCCATGACCGTGTCCACCTCGGGCGCACTCGCCACCGCCTCCAGGCCCGCGGCGCCACCGAGTACCTCGGTCGACAGGCCGGCGGCCGCGACCCGCGTGCGCAGCGTCTCCGCGCCCGGCTCGTCTGCGACGGCCGCGTAGCGTGGGGCCAGCGCCTCTACCTGCGGCCACAGCGCCTCGACATTGCTGCCGGCGCTGAGCGCGACCACCCGGTAGCGCTGCGGATGGCGCGCGATCACGTCGAGCGTGCTCTGCCCGATCGAGCCGGTCGATCCCAGCACCGCCACGCCCACCGTTCGGCCGGTCGCCATGTTCACGGCCCTCCGGTCCCGAGCACCAGCCCGAAGCCGACCGCCTGCACCGGCACCGCCGCCAACAGGCTGTCCATGCGGTCGAGCAGTCCGCCGTGTCCGGGCAACAGCCGGCCGCTGTCCTTCGCGCCGGCCTCGCGCTTGAGCACGCTGATGAACAGGTCGCCGGCGACCGACAGCGCGCCGGCGAGCAGGCCGATCCCGACCCACAGCGGCCAGCGTGCCGGCGGCACCTCCAGCAGCCAGGCGGCGACCACGGTGAACGCGGCGACGCAGACGAGCCCGCCGAACAGGCCCTCCCAGGTCTTGCCCCCGCTGACCGCGGGCGCCAGCTTGCGGCGGCCGAAGCGGCGACCGGAGAAATAGGCGCCGGTGTCGGCGACGAACACCAGGAACAGTGCGTACAGCAGCAGTCCGCGCCCGGGCGGCGCGGCGGCCACGGTCAGCAGGCCCAGCGAGAACGCCGGCAGCAGCACCAGCCCGGCGACCAGCCAGCGCCAGCGCACACCGCCGACGCCACTGCGCGGACGGCCGCCGGCCACCAGCCAGGTGGCGAAGGCGACCCAGAAGACCGCCACCAGCGGCAGCAGCACGGCACCGCTGGGTGCGACCCCGGGCCACCAGAGCAGGCCGTGCGCGGCCGCCACCGCGGCCAGGCCGGCCGCCCGCGCGGCCGGCTGCACGAGCCCGGCCAGCCGCGTCCACTCCCAGGCGGCCAGCAGCGCCACCGCGGTGGCCAGCACGGCCAGCTGCCGCTGGTCGAGCGTGAGCGCGCCGGCCACCACCAGCAGCGCCAGCGTCACGCCGGTGATGACCCGCAGCTTAAGCATGGTCGGCCTGGTCGGCCTGCTCGGCGATGCGGCCGAAGCGACGCTGGCGGCCACGGTAGTAGGCGATGGCCTCGTCCAGGGTGGCCTCGTCGAAGTCGGGCCAGAGCACGTCGGTGAACCACAGCTCGGTATAGGCGAGCTGCCACAACAGGTAGTTGCTGATGCGGTGCTCGCCGCCGGTGCGGATGAACAGATCCGGTTCCGGCAGGTCGGCCAGCGACAGGCGCTCGGCGAAGGCCGCCTCGCCGATGTCGCCGGGCGCGAGCCGGCCGGCCGCCACCTCCTCGGCCAGGCCGCGGGCGGCCTGCACGATGTCCCAGCGGCCGCCATAGCCGATCGCGATCGCCAGCTGCAGGCGGTCGTTGCCCGCGGTCGCCGCCTCGGCCGTGGCCATTTCCTGCTGCAGCGCCTCGCTGAAGCCACCTCGGTCGCCCACGAAGCGCAGGCGCACACCGTTGTCGCGCAGCCGGTCGACCTCGCCGCGCAGCGCGCGCAGGAACAGGTCCATCAGCACGCCGACCTCGCTCTCGGGGCGCTTCCAGTTCTCGCTGGAAAAGGCGAACAGGGTCAGGGCGCCGATGCCGCGCTCGCCGCAGGCCTGGACGATGCGGCGGGCGGCGCGCACGCCGGCCCGGTGGCCCTCGGTTCGCGGCATGTACCGGCGGCGGGCCCAGCGGCCGTTGCCGTCCATGATGACGGCGATGTGTCGAGGATCTGCGGGCTCGCTCATGTTGGCGTCCGCTCGTTGCGCGGCGAAGGCATCGGCAGGCCGTGCGGCATGGCCTGCTACACCTCCATCAGGTCGCGTTCCTTCTGCTCGAGCATCGCGTCGATCTCGGCCACCGCGTCGTCGGTGAGTTTCTGCACGGCCTGCTCCGCGCTGCGCTCCTCGTCCTCGGTGATCTCCTTTTCCTTCAGCAGCGACTTGAGATCGCTGTTCACGTCGCGGCGGATGTTGCGCACCGCGACCCGGGCGTTCTCGGCCTCGTGCTTGACGACCTTCACCAGCTCGCGCCGCCGTTCCTCCGTCAGCGGCGGCATCGGCACGCGGATGACGGTACCGGCCGCGGCCGGGTTGAGCCCGAGATCGGAATTGCGGATCGCCTTCTCGATCTTCTGCACCATGCTCTTGTCCCACGGCTGCACCGCGAGCGTGCGCGAATCCTCGACCGTGACATTGGCGGTCTGGTTCAGCGGCACCTCGGTGCCGTAGTACTCGACGGTGATGTGGTCCAGCAGGCCGACGTGGGCGCGGCCGGTGCGGACCGCGCTGAACTCCTGCTGCAGCGCCTGCACACTCTTCTTCATCCGCGAGCGCGCGTCCTTTTTCAGATCCTCGATCATGATGACTGTCCCGGTTCGACGACCGTACCCACGGGCTCGCCCAGGATGGCGCGCATGAGGTCGCCGTCGTTGTGAAGATTGAACACCTGCAACGGAATGCCGTTGTCGCGACACATGACGATCGCCGTCGCGTCCATCACCGCCAGGTTCTGCGCGAACACCTGATCATAGGTGATGCGCTCGTAGCGCTTGGCCGAGGGGCTGGTGACAGGATCGGCATCGAACACGCCGTCGACCTTGGTTGCCTTGAACATCACGTCGGCCCCGACCTCGATCGCACGCAGGCTGGCGGCCGTGTCGGTGGTAAAGAACGGGTTGCCGGTGCCGGCCGCGAAGATCACCACGCGCCCCTTCTCCAGGTGGCGCACCGCGCGGCGGCGAATGTAGTCCTCGCAGACCTCGTTGATCTTGAGCGCCGACATCACGCGGCAGTAGACGTCGAGACGCTCGAGCGCGTCCTGCATGGCGAGCGCATTGATCACGGTCGCCAGCATGCCGATGTGATCACCGGTCACGCGATCCATGCCGGCCTGCGCCAGCCCCGCCCCCCGGAAGATGTTGCCGCCGCCGATGACGACCGCCATCTCGACCCCGAGGGCGTTGACGTCGCGGATCTCGCGGGCGATGCGGCCGATCATCTCCGGATCGACCCCGTAGGGCTGACGCCCCATCAACGCCTCGCCACTGAGCTTCAGGAGCACGCGCTGGAAGACGGGTCGCGGATCGCTCATCGGGCCTCACGGCATTCCGGATGCCCCCGGTGCCCGGGGTGGAGCCGCCATTGTAGCCGAAGCGACCCCGCCCCGACCCGGGCGCGGGAGCCGGGCCGGGAAGCCCCGGGCCGACTGCGCGTTGTCGCCGGGCGGCACGCCGGCCCGGCCGGTCGGCTGCGCGTCAGCCGCCCTTGACCTGCGCCATCACTTCCTCGGCGAAGTTCTCCTCCTTGCGCTCCTTGCCCTCGCCGACCTCGAAGCGGCGGAAGAAATGCACGTCCGCGCCGGCGGCCTTCAGCATCTTGCCGACGGTCTGGTCCGGGTCCTTCACGAACGGCTGGCCCAGCAGCGTGATCTCGCCGAGGTACTTGCGCATGCGGCCATCGACCATCTTCTGGACGATCTCGTCGGGCTTGCCGCTCTCCTTCGCCTGCTCGACCAGCAGCGCGCGTTCCTTCTCGACCTGCTCGGCCGGCACCTCGTCCTCGCGGATCGCGAGCGGGCGACTGGCCGCGACGTGCATCGCGATGTCACGGCCGATCTGCTCGTCATCACCGCTGTACTCGACCAGCACGCCGATGCGCTTGCCGTGCAGGTAGCTGGCGATGCGGCCCTGCTCGGCCTTGCGGCGCTCGAACCGGCGCAGCTCGATGTTCTCGCCGATCTTGGCCACCAGCTCGCGCACGGCGGTGCCAACATCACGGTCGTCACCGTCACCGACCTGCACGCCATTGAGTGCGTCAAGGTCGGCCGGCGCCTCCTCGAGCACGCGGCGCGCCACCCGGTCGGCAAACGCACGGAACTCGTCGTTGTTGGCCACGAAGTCGGTCTCGCTGTTGATCTCGACCATCGCGCCCGTGCGCGCATCGTCGGAGACCGAGACCACGATCACGCCCTCGGCGGCCACGCGGCCGGCCTTCTTGTCGGCCTTGGCCAGGCCCGACTTGCGCATCGCCTCGATCGCGGCATCCATGTCGCCGTCGGCTTCGACCAGCGCCTTCTTGCACTCCATCATGCCGGCGCCGGTCCGCTCGCGGAGTTCCTTCACCATTGCGGCAGAGATCTGCATCGCAAACTACCTCGCATTGCTTGTCGCCGAACGCATGCGTCCGGCAGTGGTTTCAGTCGTCCGGAATCAGCTGCCGGCCGTCGCCTTCTTCTTTGAAGAGGCCTTCTTCTTGGTGCCCGCCTTCTTCTTGGTCGCGGCCTTCTTCTTCGTGGTCGCCTTTTTCTTGGTGGCGGCCTTCTTCTTGGTCGCGGACTTCTTCTTCGTGGTGGCCTTCTTCTTCGTGCTCGCCTTCTTCTTGGTGCCGGCCTTCTTCTTCGCGGCAGCGGCTGGCGCCGCCTGCCCGGCCTCCGGCTCCGGCGCCTCGGCCTTCACCGGCTCGGCGGCCTGCGCCGATTGCTCGGGCTGCGCGGGTTCGGCGGCCTTCGCCTCCGGCTCTGCGACCACGTCCGGCTCCGGCTCATCCGCGGGCACGTGCTGCGCCGCCTCGGCCTCGACCTCGGCGGGCGTGGGCTCGGCCGGCTTCGCCGGCTCGTTCGAGGCCGCCGGTGCAGGTGTCGCCTCGGCGGCCACCTTCTTCTTCACCGGTGCCTTCTTGCGCCCGGCTGCCGCCTTCGGCTTGCCCGACTCGTCGAGCTCGACGAACTCGTCGGTGCTGTCGGACACTCCAGGCGCCAGGCTCTTGCCGGTCTGGATCGCCTCCGCGGCCGCCTGCGTATAGAGCTGGATTGCGCGCAACGCATCGTCATTGCCCGGCACGACATAGTCGACGCCATCGGGCGTATTGTTGCTGTCGACCACGGCCACGACCGGGATGTTCAGCTTGCGCGCCTCGGCCACGGCAATGTCCTCGTGACCGACGTCGATCACGAACAGTGCGTCGGGCAGCCGCTCCATGTCCTTGATGCCACCGAGGCTGCGCTCCAGCCGATCACGCTCGCGCTCGAGCTCCAGGCGCTCCTTCTTGTTGAGCTTCTGCAGCGAGCCCTCGGCGAACATGTCCTCGAGCTCCTTCAGCCGGCCGATCGAGTGCTTGACCGTCTTGAAGTTGGTCATCATGCCGCCGAGCCAGCGGCGATTGACGTACGGCATGCCACAGGACTGCGCGGCCTCGCGCACGGCGTCACGCGCGGCACGCTTGGTGCCGACGAACAGGATGATGCCGTTGCGGGAAGCGAGTCCGGACAGGAAATTCTGTGCCTCGTCCATGAGAGGCACGGTCCTTTCCAGATTGAAGATGTGAATCTTGTTGCGTTCGCCGAAGATGTACGGCGCCATCTTGGGGCACCAGTAGCGGGTCTGGTGGCCGAAATGCACACCGGCCTCCAGCATCTGGCGCATGGAAATCCTGGCCATGGGGAAAAACCTCTTGGTCGGGTTGAGCCTCCACGCGTCCGACCCGGTCAACCGGCTTGGCCGGCACCCGAACGGGCCTGGCGGGACACGTGTGTGGATTTTTGCCGCGGACCCCCGGCCCGCGGCGGCGCGCTTTATAACACAACCACCGTCCGACCACAATTCTGCCGCCACCGGGCCCCGCCGCGGGGGCCGCCCGCCCCGCCCGGCCCCTGTCGGTCGCCCAACCCTCGGAGGGCGGCGGCGGGATGCGCTACAATCGGCCTTTGTGCTTGCATCCGGGATTGCCGACCCATGTCCGTCACCGCCGCGGCGCGCCACCAGGTGCCGATCAAGACCGACGAGGAAATCGCGATCATGCGCCGCATTTGCCGCGAGGCCGCCGGGGTGCTGGACATGATCGAGCCGCACGTGCAGGTCGGGGTCACCACCGAGGAGCTCGATCGGCTGTGCCACGAGTACATCGTCAACGAACTCGGGGCGGTGCCCGCGCCGCTGAACTACCGCGGCTTCCCGAAGTCGATCTGCACCTCGGTCAACCACCAGGTCTGCCACGGCATCCCGGGGCCGCGGAAGCTGAAAAAGGGTGACATCCTCAACATCGACGTCACCATCATCAAGGACGGCTTCCACGGCGATACCAGCCGCATGTTCTTTGCCGGCGAGCCGTCGCGGAACGCGCGCCGGGTCTGCGACGTGGCCTATGAGTCGATGGTCGCCGGCATCCGGGCCGTGGCGCCCGGTGCCACCCTGGGCGACATCGGCCACGCCATCCAGACCCACGCCGAGCGCCATCACTGCTCGGTGGTGCGCGAGTACTGCGGCCACGGCATCGGCCGCGGCTTCCACGAGGACCCGCAGGTGCTGCACTACGGCCGGGCCGGCACCGGGCTCACCCTCGAGCCCGGCATGACCTTCACCATCGAGCCGATGATCAACGCCGGCAAGCGCCACGTGAAGGTGCTCGGCGATCAATGGACCGTGGTCACCAAGGACCACAGCCTGTCGGCGCAGTGGGAACACACGGTCGCGGTCACCGGCGACGGCTGCGCGGTGCTGACGCTGCCGGAAGGCCGCACCCTCTGAGGGGGCGGCGATGGCACTCGCGCTCTCCGGCACCGAACTCCCCGGTCTTGACACCGACGCGGTCGACGCGGCCCTCCGCGACGGGGTGCCGGCCGCCCGGGCCTATGCCCGCGAGCTGGCCGCGGTCGATGATCGCCTCGATGGCCTGATCGACGACGGGGCCCCGGCCCACGAGGTGGTCGCGGCTCGGGCGGGCGCGGTCGACGCCCTGCTCGCCCACGCCTGGGCGCGGCATTTCCCGGAAGACGCCGACGACATCGCCCTGGTCGCGGTCGGCGGCTACGGCCGTGGCGAGCTGCAACCCCATTCCGACGTCGACCTGCTGATCCTGCTGGCGCCGCGGGCCGAGGGCCGGCACCGCGACGCGATCGAGGTCTTCCTCACCCTGCTGTGGGACGCCGGGCTCGAGATCGGCCAGGCCGTGCGCACCGTGAAGCAGTGCGTCAAGCTCGCCCGCGACGACGTCACCGTCGCTACCAACCTGATGGAGTCGCGCTGCCTGTGCGGGGCCGAGGCGCTGCACGCGAAGATGCGGGCCGCAACCGGCCCCAACCGCATCTGGCCGAGCGACCGGTTCTTCCGCGCCAAGCTCGAGGAGCAGGTCGAGCGCCACCGCAAGTTCGACAACACCGCCTACCGGCTGGAGCCGAACATCAAGGAGGGCCCGGGCGGCCTGCGCGACATCCAGATCGTCGGCTGGGTCGCCAAGCGCCATTTCGACACCGAGACCCTGGCGGGGCTGGTCGAACATGGTTTCCTGACCCGCGACGAGTACGAGCGGCTGGCCGCCGGCCAGGAACTGCTGTGGCGCATCCGCTGGTGCCTGCACCGGATCGCGGGCCGGCGCGAGGACCGGCTGCTGTTCGACCACCAGCGCGAGCTGGCGCGGCGCTTCGGGGAGGACGACCGCAACCCCAACCGCGCGGTCGAGGCGCTGATGCAGCGCTACTACCGCACCGTGATCGAGCTGCAGCGGCTGAACGAGCTGCTGCTGCAGTTCCTGCGCGAGACGATCCTGGTGCCGGTGGAGCAGCAGCCGGCGCGCGCGCTGAACGAGCGGTTCCAGGTCCGCGGCGAGGCCCTGGAGGTCGCGCACGCGCGCGTATTCCGTGACTGGCCGCCGGCCCTGCTGGAGATGTTCCTGCTGCTGGCGCGGCACCGCGAGATCCGCGGCATCCGGCCGGAGACCCTGCGCCGGCTGCGCGACGATCTCGCGGCCGTGGCGGACGATCTGCGCACCCATCCCGAGGCCCACGCCCTGTTCCTGGAACTGCTGCGGGAACCCGAGCGCGTGCCGCGGCAGTTGTTCCGCATGAACCGCTACGGCGTGCTCGGGGCCTACCTGCCCGCGTTCGACCGCATCGTCGGCCGCATGCAGTACGACCTGTTTCATACCTACACGGTCGACGAGCACACGCTGCGCGTGATCCGCAACCTGATGCACTTCCGCTCGCGCGAGGAGCCCGAGCGGTTCGGGTTGTGCTGCGACCTGATGCAGCAGGTGGACGAGCCGGAGCTGCTGTACCTGGCCGCCCTGTTCCACGACATCGCCAAGGGCCGCGACGGCGACCACTCCGAGCTCGGTGCGGCCGAGGCCGAGGCCTTCTGCCGCACGCACGGGCTGTCGTCGGTGCAGACCGGCCTGATCAGCTGGCTGGTGCGGCACCACCTGCTGATGTCGATCACCGCCCAGCGGCGCGACCTCAGCGACCCGGCGGTGATCCACGAGTTCGCCCGCACGGTCAGCTCGATCGGGCACCTGAACCACCTCTACCTGCTGACGGTGGCCGACATCTGCGCCACCAACCCGAATCTGTGGAACTCGTTCAAGGACAACCTGTTGCAGGAGCTCTACGGCAAGGCGATGCAGGCCCTGTGGCGCGGGCTGGACAACCCGATCGACAAGGACGAGCGGATCGCCGAGGTCCAGGCCCATGCGCGCCACCTGCTGGCCGACCTGAACGTCCCGGCCGGCGCGATCGACGGACTGTGGCAGGAACTCGGCGAGACCTACTTCCTGCGCCACAACGCCGACGAGATTGCCTGGCACACCCGCGCGCTGATCGACCACGGCGACAGCGAGGAGGCGCTGGTGCTGCTGCGGCGCGAGACCCAGCGCGGCTCGACCGAGCTGTTCGTGTCGCGCCCGGACCACCGCTACCGGTTCGCGCTGGTCACCGCGGTGCTGGAACGCGCCCGGCTGTCGGTGGTCGACGCCCGCATCCTCACCTCGCGCTCGGGCCGCACGATGGACACCTACCTGGTCCTGGAGGCCAACGGCGAACCGATCGCCGACGACTTCCGAATCGAGGACATCCGCGGCGCACTCACCGGTGCACTGGCGACGCCGGACCGGCTGCCGGGTCCGTCCGGCCGCCGTGCCTCGCGACGCCAGCGCCACTTCGATGTGCCACTGCGGATCGAGAGCGAGCAGAACGAGGAGCAGCGGGTCACGGCGGTCGAGATCACCGCCAGCGACCGGCCCGGGCTGCTGTCGAGCATCGCCCGCGCGTTCCTCGATGCCGGCGTGCGGGTACACAATGCACGGGTGGCGACCGTGGGTGAGCGCATCGACGACGTCTTCTTCGTCACCGACACGGACAACCGGCCCTTGTCCGAGAGCGCCATCGCCGAGCTCGAGCGGGCCGTCGAGCAGCACATCGGAACCCAGGGGAGCGAATGAGCAGCAGCGTGGAAATCAGTCACGAGGACGCGGTGATCGAGCTCGCCTGCGAGCTGATCAGCCGGCGCTCGATCACCCCCGACGACGCCGGCTGCCAGGCGCTGATCGCCGGGCGGCTGGAGGCACTCGGCTTCCGCACCGAGCACCTGCGCTTCGGCGAGGTCGACAACCTGTGGGCGCGCCACGGCAGCGATGCCCCGCTGGTCGTGTTCGCCGGTCACACCGACGTGGTGCCGCCCGGCCCCGAGGAACGCTGGTCGGATCCGCCGTTCGCCGGGGTGGTGCGCGACGGCATGGTCCGCGGCCGCGGTGCCGCCGACATGAAGGGCAGCGTCGCCGCCATGGTGGTCGCCGCCGAGCGCTTCGTCCGCGCCCACCCGGAGCACGCCGGCTCGGTGGCGCTGCTGATCACCAGCGACGAGGAGGGACCGGCCGTCGACGGCACCAAGCGGGTGGTGGAGACGCTGGCCCGGCGCGGCGAGCGCATCGACTACTGCCTGGTCGGCGAGCCGTCCTCGGTCGAGCGCTTCGGCGATACCATGAAGATCGGTCGCCGCGGCTCGCTCACCGGCTACCTGACCGTGCACGGTCAGCAGGGTCATGTCGCCTACCCCGACCGCGGCCGCAACCCGGTACACGAGCTGGCGCCGGCGCTGTCCGAGCTGGTCGCCACGCAGTGGGACACCGGCAACCCGCACTTCCCGCCGACCAGCTTCCAGGTGTCGAACGTCCACGCCGGCACCGGCGCCGACAACGTCATCCCCGGCCACGCCGACGTGATGTTCAACTTCCGCTACTCGACCGAGTCGACCGCCGAGGGCCTCGGCCACCGGGTGACCGAGCTGCTCGACCGCCACGGCCTCGAGTACGAGATCCAGTGGCGGCACGGCGGCGAGCCGTTCCTGACCGAGCCCGGCACCCTGACCGAGGCGCTGTCCGCCGCGGTCGAGACCGTGGTCGGATATCGCCCCGAGCTCAAGACCACCGGCGGCACCTCCGATGCGCGCTTCATCGCCCCGACCGGGGCCCAGGTGATCGAGCTGGGGCCGCTGAACGCCACCATCCACCAGATCGACGAACGCGTCGCGGTCAGCGACCTGCAGCACATGGCCGCCGCCAGCGAGCGGCTGCTGACAGGCCTGCTCGTCGACTGAGGGGCCAGCCGGGGACTCGGGCCACGACGGCCGCTCGGGATCCGAGCCGCCGTGAAACCTGCAACGGGGTGATCGGCCCGCGTCGCCCCCTGCTGCATCGGGCCGATGACCGGGAATCCGCACCGCGTCGGTCCCGTGAAACGGCCAGCGGGGCGATTCCACGACAATACCCGACGCTCGGCCGAGATGGGGCGAGGGGATTCGGGTCTAGGATGCAGGGGTCTTTGGCAATCCGGGGGCACCCCGATGGTACCGAGCGACCTGCAGGCCGAACTGATCGAGGACATGGAATCCGGCGCCACGGCGCGCACACCGGAGGCACTGGCGCGCCGGCTGGGGGTGACCCTGGCCGAGGTTCGCGAGGCGGAGAAGACGGCGCTGCGCAAGCTGGCCGACCCGGGCCGGGTCCAGGCGGCCGATCTGGACGGGCTGGGGCTGACGCCGCTGGAGCGCGAGGTGCTCGCCTTTCTCTACTGCGAGTCGCGGCAGCGGACGCCGGAGGACCTGGCGCGGGAGTTCGGCGTGCCGCTGGCGACCGTGCTGGAGGCGAAGAAGGTCGCCATGCAGCAGGTGCAGGAGAAGCCGCATTCGACCGACGACGCGGCCTGACGATTCTGCCGGAAGCGGGCTCACTGCCCGATTGCTGTCCGGCTAAAGCCGGACCCACATGTGTCCTGTCCGGTTGCCGCCGACCTCGCGTTGTTTTGCCTCCGGCCAAGCCTGTGGGTCAGGCTTCAGGCTGACTCGCACGACCTCACCCAGCCGGCCTGCGACCGATTGTCAGACCCCCTCGGCGGCGAGCTTCTCGATGTCGTCGAGTTCCTCCTCGGTGAAGCCCGCGTGCAGTCGGCCCTCGCGGTCGAAGGGGCCCTTGATGCGGCCCTGCATGTATTCCCGGATCAGCGCCTCGAAGGTGCCGCGCGGCTCGCGATTGGCGCGCTCGCAGCACCAGTGGAACCAGCGGTTGCCGATGCGGACGTGCTCGATCTCGTCATGATAGATCACGTCCATCGCCGCGGCGGCGTCCTCGGCCCCGACCTGTTCGAAACTGCGCTTCAGACCCGGCGAGACGTCGATTCCGCGGGCCTCGAGCACGCGCGGGACCAGCGCCATGCGCACCAGCAGGTCGTGGTCGGTCTTCACCGTCGTGTCCCAGAGGCCGTTGTGGGCGGGAAAATCACCGTAGTCGTACCCGCGCGCCTGCAGCAGCTCGCGCAGCATCGTGAAGTGGCGCGACTCGTCGTCGGCGACGCGGGCCCAGTCGACGTAGAACGCGTGTGGCATGGCCGGGAACCGGTAGACCGCGTCGGCCGCCAGGTTGATGGCGTTGAACTCGATATGCGCCAGCGCATGGATCAGCGCCGCGCGCCCGGTCTCGCTGCCGAGCCCGCGGCGTGGCAGCTCGCGCGGGGGCACCAGGCGGGGATTGCGCGGCCGGCCCGGGTCCTCGATCCGTCGCGGCCGCTCCGGATGCGCGACCGGTACGCCACCGGCGGCGAGATCGGCGTGCAGCGCCACGGCCTGCTCCCGCTTTGCGGCCGGATCGGGCTCCAGCACCAGCCCCAGGGCGCGGGCCTGGACCGTCGCGGCGGCGCTCACGCGGGCCGCCCCCGGTGTGCCCGTCGTACCAGTGCACAGGCCAGCAACAGCAGGAACCCGCCCAGCAGCGGCAGCAGCACGTAGTCGAGCCAGCCGACCCAGGCGGCGAGGCCGAGTGCGCCCAGCCCGATCACCAGCACCGGCGTGAAGCAGCACAACGCCGTCACGGCCGAGCCGATCGCGCCGGTCAGCAGCAGGCGGTCAGCCACAGGACTTTCCCGCCTGCACCGGCGGACACGGGACGTCGCCCCAGGAGCAGAAGACGCAGCAATCGCCCGCCTTCGGCTTCAGCAGTTCGCCGCAGCCCTTGCAGTCGTAGAAGTACTGGCAGGCGTCGGTCGGCATGGTCTCGGTTTCGGCGTGGCCGCAGCGGGGGCAGGTGATGGTGGATTGTGTGTTGATGGACATGGGATCCCCTGCGTCTGGTGATGGCGGTCATGGCATCGCGCCCATGCCGGCATTGTCCGGAGCACGACGCACCGTGGCCGATGGATCGGACCGTGCCGGCACCGGACAATACCGGCCTACGTCCGACCTACAACATTCTGATGGCCTCTCCCGGCCTCAGTTCCGACCGTACATCGAACGATAGAGTTCGCGGCTGTGCAAGGGCCTCGAGCCCAGGTGCGGCTGCAGGGCCGCACGCAGGACGCGGCGGGCGGACTGGAGCACGGCCGGGTCGTCCAGCCGTGCCTCGGCCAGCGCCAGCAGGTGCGCGCCGGGGACGCGCACGATGCCCTCGGCGCGGACCGCGCCGGCCGCGGCCGGGCCCTGCTCCGGCAGGTAGTCGTAGTCGACGTCGGCCTGCACCGGGTCGCCGGAGGCCGTGTCGACGGTGAGCGGCGGCGCGTAGCCGAGCGCGACCAGCAGGCCCAGCTCGAAGCGCCGCAGCAGCGGCTCGCTGGCCGCCCCGGCATCGGCCAGGCCGGTGACGGCGGCGTCGTAGGCCGCGAAGGCCTCGGGATTGGGGTCGTCGCGGCCGAGCAGCCGCAGCACCAGCTCGCTGCAGTAGAAGCCGGCCAGCAGCGCGCGGCCGGCCGGCGGCGCGCGCCAGCCGGCGGACTCGACCCCCGTCAGCGTGTGCAGCTCGCCGCGGCCGGACCACGACAGCAGCAGCGGCTGGAACGGCTCCAGCAGCGCCCGCGTGCGGCTGCCCTGGCGGCGCGCACCGCGCGCGACCAGGCCGACCCGGCCGGCGTCGGCGGTGAACGCCTCGAGCAGCATGCTGGTGTTGCGATAGGGCCGCTGGTGCAGCACGTAGCCGCGCGCCAGCGATCCTCGTGCGGCGGTCATTCGGTTTCGTAACCCAGTTGGCGCAATGCCTTCACGTCGTCGGACCAGTCGGCGCGCACCTTCACCCACAGCTGCAGATGGATGCCGCTGCCGAACAGGCGCTGCATGCGCAGCCGCGCCGACGAGCCGATCGCCTTCAGGCGCTCCCCGCCGGCGCCGATGACGATGCCCTTCTGGCCCTCGCGCTCGACCCAGATCACCGCGTCGACCGCGGTGCGGCCGTCGTCCATGGCCGCGAAGCGCTCGATCTCGACCGTGGTCGCGTACGGCAGCTCATCGGCCAGCCGCCGCACCAGTTGCTCGCGCACCAACTCGGCGGCGAGGAAGCGCTCACTGCGGTCGGTCAGCGAGTCGTCGTCGAAGGCGTGCTCGCCCTCGGGGATCAGCGGCAACAGTTCCGACCACAGCGCCTCGACGTTGTCGCCGGTGCGCGCGGACAGCGGAATCACCGCGACCGGCGACAGCCGCGCCTGCAGCTCTTCCAGCCGTGGCAATACCGCACGCTTGTCGGCGAAGCGGTCGACCTGGTTCAGCACCGCGATCACCGGCACCGGCCCGGCCTCGGCCAGACGCCGGCAGACCAGCTCGTCGTCGTCGGTCCAGCGGCCCGCGGTGACGAACACCACCGCATCGACGCCGGTCAGGGCGGCGGTGGCCGCACGGTTGAGCGTGCGGTTGAGCTGCCTGCGGACGTCACCGTGGATGCCCGGGGTGTCGACGAACGCGACCTGGGTACCATCGCGGGTGACGATGCCGAGGATGCGGTGGCGGGTGGTCTGGGGACGGCGCGCGGTGATGCACAGGCGCGCGCCGATCAGGCGGTTGACCAGCGTGGACTTGCCCACGTTGGGCCGGCCGACCACCGCGACCGCTCCGAAACGCGACGCCGCCATCGCGCCCTAGCCCGTGGGCAGCCGGTCGATGCAGTCCCGGGCGGCCTGCTGCTCGGCCTTGCGCCGGCTGCCCGCGGTCGCCACGCACTCCAGATCCAGCGCGGCCACCCGGCAGCGCACGGTGAACCTGCGCGCGTGGTCGGCGCCGCTGGCCTCGACCAGTTCGTACTCCGGCAGCGGCTGGCCGTCACGCTGCAGCCGTTCCTGCAGTCGGGTCTTGGGGTCCTTGAGCTGTTCCGCGCTCGGCAGATGCTCCAGCCGCTCGGCGAACAGCCGCAGGATCAGGGCCGCGACCGTGTCGAAATCGCTGTCGAGATAGACGGCGCCGAGCAATGCCTCGACCGCATCGGCAAGGATCGAGTCGCGGCGAAAGCCGCCGCTCTTGCGCTCGCCCTCACCCAGGTGCAGCGCCTCGCCGAGGCCGAGTTCGCGACCCAGTGCCGCCAGCGTCTCGGCGCGCACCAGTGCCGCGCGCAGACGACTGAGGGCACCCTCGTCAGCATCCGGCTGGCGCCTGAACAGCTCGATCGCGATGACCGTGTTCAGCAGTGCATCACCCAGGAACTCGAGCCGCTCGTTGTTCGTCGAGGCGGCACTGCGATGGGTCAGGGCCGTTCGCAGCAGGGTCTCGTCGCGGAACCGGTAACCAAGCCGGTCAATGCCGCCCTGCGCTGATGCCATTTCGATCAGGGTCCGACCCGCTTGTTGAACTTGAGCAGGATGTAGGCATTGCCGATCAGCGGCTTTTCGACCTCGTACTTGATGTCGATGATCAGCTGCCCGGCGGGTCGGTAGATCTCGAGTACCTGCTTGCCGAGGTGATCGACCTCGTTCAGGCGCATGCGCGTGTTCAGTGCCCGTCTCAGGTCCTCCGGTGGCCCGTTGCGCAGCATCGGGTCCTCGTGCACCGACTCGACCACCCCGACCAGGGTGATGTACTGCGCGTATGGCGGGCCAATGCGGATCGCGACGACCGCGGCCGCACCCACCAGGAGCAGGATTGCCACCCAGCCGAACAATCCGATGCCTCGCTGTCTTCGCGGTACGTACATTGCCGATCTCCCGTGCGATTACTCGATCGTGTTGCCGATACGTGACCAGTCCGGGCCATCGCCGTTCCAGTTCCAGTGCATCCAGATCATCTCCGCGCGACCGACCAGGTTGTCCTCGGGCACATAGCCCCAGACCCGGCTGTCGTTACTGTGGTCGCGGTTGTCACCGAGCACGAAGTAATGACCCTCCGGAACGACGAACTCGCCCTCCGGGCTGCGGGCACCGGGGTCCAGCAGGACCGAGTGCACCACGTCGCCGAGCCGTTCGCGAAACTCCAGCAGCGAAGCCTCCATCGGCCCACTGCCTGGCGGCACATACTCGCCCACGCGTTCCAACGGCACCGGCTCGCCGTTCACGAACACACGTCGATTATAGTACGCGACCGTGTCGCCCGGCAGGCCCACGATCCGCTTGATGTAGTTGACCGAGGGTCGCCGCGGATAGCGGAACACCACCACCTCCCCGCGCTCCGGATCGGCGAGCTCGATCAACTGGGTATTGGTGACCGGCAACCGAACGCCATAACTGAACTTGTTGACGACAATGAAGTCGCCGACCTCCAGCGTCGGCAGCATCGATTCCGAGGGAATGCGGAACGGCTCGACCAGGAACGAGCGCAGGACCAGCACCACGAGCAGCACCGGGAAGAACGAGCGTGCATACTCGACGATGATGGGGTCGCGAACGGCGTCGGTGCGCGCGCCCTTGGTGCGATTGAGCGAACGCGCACGCCGACCACCGGCGAACACGACCGCGTCCACCGCCCAGATCAGGCCGCAGACCAGCGTTGCCAGTACCAGTGCGAGTTCGAAATCGAAGTTCATGTCGCGGTTCGCATGTCCCCGGCGGCCAGTGCGGGCCGCTCCCTCTCATCGCGGCACCGAGCCGCCTGCCACCGATGGCTGCAAGAAGCCCGCCATTCCCGGGCTGTTCCCGTCCCCGATTGCGGGTCGGACTTCAGTCCGACCCGTTCACTGCCGCATGGTGCCGGACTGGAGCCCGACCGACTACATCCCGGCCACACCGGCGGCCACCGTGCCCGCAGGCCGGTCCCGAAAGGACCCTACCCGACTGAATCGCGAGCATGCTCGCTGCGGCTCCGTCACCGAGCCCGGCACCCCTAGTTCTTCTCCACCTGCAGCACCGCGAGGAAGGCGTCCTGCGGGATCTCCACCTTGCCCACCTGTTTCATCCGACGCTTGCCGGCCTTCTGCTTCTCCAGCAGCTTGCGCTTGCGGGTCACGTCACCGCCGTAGCACTTGGCCGTCACGTTCTTGCGCATCGCCTTGACCGTCGACCGCGCGATGATGTGATTGCCGATCGCCGCCTGAATCGCGACCTCGAACATCTGCCGCGGAATGATTTCCTTCATCCGTTCGACCAGGTCGCGCCCGCGCTGCTGGCTCTTGTTGCGGTGCACGATGATCGATAGCGCATCCACGCGATCACCATTGATCAGGATGTCGAGCTTCACCAGATCCGCAGTCTGGAAGCGGAGGAAATCATAATCGAAGGAGGCGTAGCCGCGGCTGACCGACTTCAGCCGGTCGAAGAAGTCGAGCACGATCTCGGCCATCGGCAGGTCATAGGTCATCGAGACCTGGTTGCCGACGTAATGCATGCGCCGCTGTACCCCACGCTTCTCGACGCACAGCTTGATGACCTCGCCGACGAATTCCTGTGGTACCAGGATGTTGGCCTCGACGATCGGCTCGCGGATCTCGTCGATCTGGTTCGGCGGCGGCAGCTCTGAGGGGTTGTGGACATAGAACGTCTCGCCGCTGGTGTTGACGACCTCGAACAGCACCGTTGGCGCGGTCGTGATCAGATCGAGCCCGTACTCGCGCTCGAGCCGTTCCTGCACGATCTCCATGTGCAGCATGCCGAGGAAACCGACCCGGAAGCCGAATCCGAGCGCCTGCGAGGTCTCCGGCTCGTAGCGCAGCGAGGAGTCGTTCAGGCGCAGCTTGGACAGCGCGTCGCGGAAGGCCGTGTAGTCGTCGGCGCTGATCGGGAACAGGCCGGTGAATACGCGCGGCTGGATTTCGCGGAAGCCCGGCAGCGGGGAAGGCGCCGGGTTGGACGCCGAGGTGATGGTATCGCCGACGCGCAGCGCATCGATGTCCTTGATGCCGGCGATGAAGAAGCCGACCTCGCCGGCGTGCAGTCGGTCGCGCTTCTCGCGCGCCGGCGTGAACACGCCGACGCTGTCGGTGCTGAAGTTGCGACCGGTCGACATGATCCGGATGCGGTCGCCGGTGCCGAGCGTGCCCTCGAAGACGCGCACCAGCGACACCACGCCGACATAGTTGTCGAACCAGGAGTCGACGATCAGCGCGCGGGTCGGCGCCTCGGTGGAGCCGCTCGGTGGCGGCACGCTGGCGACCAGCCGTTCGAGCAGCTCGACCACACCCTCGCCGGTCTTGGCCGAGACCCGCACCGCGTTCTTCGCCTCGAGCCCGATGATCTCCTCGATCTCG
This sequence comes from Halofilum sp. (in: g-proteobacteria), assembly GCA_033721835.1. Classification (GTDB taxonomy): domain Bacteria; phylum Pseudomonadota; class Gammaproteobacteria; order XJ16; family Halofilaceae; genus Halofilum. The sequence continues at coordinate 28,231 of JAWWAE010000004.1, forward strand.
CCGGCGACGCGGTCGGGCTCGGCCGCCGGCAGGTCGATCTTGTTCAGCACCGGGATCACCTCGAGATCGAGGTCGATCGCGGTGTAGCAGTTGGCGACGCTCTGCGCCTCGACGCCCTGCGCCGCGTCGACCACCAGCAGCGCACCCTCGCAGGCCTGCAGCGAACGCGCGACCTCGTAGGAGAAGTCGACGTGTCCCGGCGTATCGATGAAGTTCAGCAGATATTCCTCGCCGTCGCGCGCGCGATACTTCAGCGACACCGCCTGGGCCTTGATGGTGATGCCGCGCTCGCGCTCGAGATCCATCGAGTCGAGCATCTGGTCGGAACGGTCGCGATCGGAGACGTGACCGCAGTTCTCGATGAAGCGGTCGGCGAGGGTCGACTTGCCGTGATCGATGTGGGCGATGATGGAAAAGTTGCGGATGTTGCGGCTCAGCATCCCGTGCTCCCGGCCACCGTGGCGAGTGCCCGCTCGAGGGCATCGGCATCGAGCCGGTGGCGGCAGATCTCGCGTCCTTCGAGTACCAGTACCGGGATCGCCAGCCCGTAGCGCCGGGCCAGCCGCTCGTCACCGTCGATGTCGACCTTCTCGATCACGGCGTGGTGACGCTCGGCAATCGGGGCGGCCGCGGCGAGCAGCTCCTCGCACAGGTGGCAGCCGGGCCGCGTGTACAGCTGCAGCCGGGGGGCCCTCATTGCGACTCCGGGATCTCGATCGCCAGGAATTGCGGGCCGTCTTCGCGCTCGACCAGGAAGGCGACGGTGCGCCCGGGTTCGACCTCGGCCAGCCGACGGCGCAGGTCGTCGACGCCCGCGATCGGGCGCGAGTTCATCATCACCAGCACGTCGCCCCGGCGCAGGCCCGCGCGGGCCGCCGGACCGTCACCGGGATCGGTCACCAGCGCGCCGCCGGGCCCGATCCCGAGCCGTTCTCGGGTCTCGGCGTCGACCGGGCCCAGCTCCATGCCGAGCGGTCTGGCGGCAGTGTCCTCGGGCTCCGCCTGCGGCGCGCCGCCACTGCCATAGTCACGCAGCTCGTCCTCGTCCGGCAGCCGCCCGATCCGCACCCGCAGCGTCCGCTCGCGGCCGTCGCGCACGACCGTCACGCGCGCCAGCTGGTCGACCCGGGTGCGGCCGACCATCGGCGGCAGTGCCGACGAGCTTGGCACCTCGCGGCCGTTGAACTCGACGATCACGTCGCCGACCTCGATCCCCGCCTTCTCCGCGGGGCCACCGGGCAGCACGCGCGCGACCAGGGCGCCATAGGCGCGCTCCATGTCGAACGACTGGGCCAGCTCATGGGTGACCTCCTGGATCATGACCCCCAGCCAGCCGCGGGTGACCTCGCCCTTGGTCCGCAACTGCTCGGCCACGTCGTACGCGACGTCGATCGGGATCGCGAACGACAGGCCCATGAAGCCACCGGTGCGACTGAAGATCTGGGCATTGATCCCCACGACGTCGCCGTCGAGATTGAACAGCGGACCGCCGGAGTTGCCGGGATTGATCGCGACGTCGGTCTGGATGAAGGGCACGTAGTTGTCCTGGGGCAGGCTGCGGCCCTTGGCGCTGACGATGCCGGCGGTGACCGAGTGGTCGAAGCCGAACGGCGAGCCGATCGCGAGGACCCATTCGCCCACCTCCAGCTCGGCAGGGTCGCCCAGGGTCACCGGTCGCAGGTCGCCCTCGGCCTCCACCTTGAGCAGCGCCACGTCGCTGCGCTCGTCGACGCCGACCAGCTCGGCCTCGAACTGCCGCCGGTCGTGCAGCCGCACCAGGATCTGGTCGGCGTCGGCCACGACGTGGCCGTTGGTGAGGATGTAGCCATCGGGGGAGATGATGAAACCCGAGCCCAGCGACGCGGTGTCGCGGATCTGCGGCTCGGCGTCGTCACCGAAGAACTTGCGGAACAGCTCGCCGAACGGCGAGTCCTCGAACTCGGGGATGTCGAAACCGGGCGGCAGGTCGGCCCGGCCATAGCGGATCTCGCGGCTGGTACTGATGTTGACCACCGACCGATGCTGCTCTGCGACCAGCTCGGTGAAGTCGGGCAGCGCGGACGCCGTCGCCGGAGTCGCGGCGAACGCAAGGGCGGCCGCCGCAACGAGCAGCGTTCGGGGACTGCGCGACATCACGAGTGGACTCTCCCGGCAGCGGGGTCCGGCAGGCGGAACGGCGGCGCATCATACCACAGCAACTTCGCGCCCCGCAGGCGTCGAAGCGGCCCCGCGGACCCGGTTTTCAGCCGTCGTCGCCCCGACGCACGGCCTCGGCGATGGCGCGCACGGTGGTCCCCGGGACCTCGCCGACGACCGTCACCCGGTGACCATCGACGCTGCGCCCGAAGGCGTGTACCGCGCCCATGCGCGAGACGCCCTCGAGCGGGGCGGTGTCCTCCCCCGGCGGCTCGATGAATACCGACACCGACGCCAGCCCGTCGCTGTAGACCGATTGCTGCACCACCTCGCCCCCGGGCGACAGCTCGCGGCGGGCGTGGGACACGGCCCGAAAACCGGCCGGCAGCTCACTCGCCACCCACGCGGGCCGCTCCACCTCGCTGCCATCCCCGCCCGGATCCGGGTGGCGGGTGTACTCGACCCCCTCGAGCGACGGCGCGAAGCGTGACAGCGTGACCTGCTCCAGCTGCCGGATCTCGGTGAAGAGGATGCGCTCCAGTACCCGGCCGTCCGGCGCGACCAGGTCCGAGCGCAGCAGCAGCCGGCTGCCGGGATCGATCCACATGCGGTAGCTGTAGCGCAGATCGTCGCGCGAGAGGATCTCGACGATGCGGGCCGTGCGGCCTGCGGCCCGGCCGTCTCCGGCGAGCCGCGCACGATATACCTCCGGCAGTTCGGACAACTCGGTGAGCGAGCGCAGCGGCGAGACCCGCCCCGTGCGCGCGCTGACCAGTGCCCGCTGGTCCTCTGGCCAGACGCAGGTCACGACCTCGCCGGCGCGGATGAGTTCGAACGGCTCGCCGGTCTGCGTGACCAGGCGCTCATGCTCCTTGCCGTCGACCCAGCCGTGCACCAGCGACATCGAGTCGATGCTGGCACCCTGCTGGTAGACGATCGTGCCCTCGTAGGCGCCGGTACGCATGGTCTCGGTCATGTCCGCGAGCAGCGCGCGTGCCTCGGCCCCGGCCACGGCGGGTGCCGGGACCACGGCCGCGAGTGCCAGCACGGCACCCGCCAGCCAGGGGACCCGCACTGTGCTACTGACCCGCATTGAGGCCCCCCAGTCGGCCGTAGGGGATGACGGTCGGGATCTCGCCCGCGTCGGCGTACTCGCTGTGACTGACCAGGTAGAGCATCAATCGCTGGCGCTGCGCCGCCACCTGGGCGGGACTCGCGCCGTCGACCGTCGACACCGCCACCCGCGCCAACCCCTCGTCCCGGTTCACTGCGGGGGGCGACTGCGTGGCCACCGTGACCGGCGGCCCTTCCGGCGAGGGCCCGCGCAGCAGCGTCAGCGCGCCGATTGCCACCAGCGCGACGCTGGCCGCCACGGCGAGACCGGCCACCGGCCGCACCCAGGTGGGCAACGGCCGGCGCACCCGGCGGGGCGCCAGCACCGCGGGCTCCGCCTCTCGCGCCCGGCCGACGCGCCCGGCGAAGCCGGGCGACATGTGGCCGGGTCCCTCGTCTAAGGCGGCGCGCGCAGCGTGGAAGCGCGCCCACCGCGCCTGCAGCGCCGGGTCGTCGTGCAGGCGCTCGAGCACGTGCAGCTCCTCGTCGACCGACAGCTCGTCGTCCATCAGGGCCGACAGCAGCTCGTCGTCGCTGCGTTCCGTCTCCGGCTTGCTCATTCGTCGTTCCTCGTCTCGTCCAGCAACGGCTTCAGTTCGCCGTCAATCGACTCGCGCGCCCGGAAGATGCGCGAGCGGACCGTGCCCACCGGGCAGTCCATGACCTGTGCGATCTCCTCGTAGGAAAGCCCCTCCATCTCGCGCAGCGTCACTGCCTCGCGCAGCTCGGGGGGGAGTGCCCGGACCGCGCGGTCGACCGTGGCCCGGATCTCCTCGGTCAGCAGCGTCCGCTCCGGCGTCGCGGTATCGCGCAGCAGCGTGCCGGACTCGTACCGTTCGGCCTCCGCGGCGTCCACCCCGCGGTCCGGAACGCGGCGGCCGGCCGAGACCAGGTGGTTCTTCGCGGTGTTGACCGCGATCCGGTACAGCCAGGTATAGAACGCGCTCTCGCCGCGAAAGTTCGCCAGCCCCCGGTAGGCCTTGATGAACGTCTCCTGGGCCACGTCCTCGACCTCCGCCCAGTCGTGGATGTAACGCCCGATCAGGTGGCCGATCCGGTGCTGGTACTTGTGGACCAGCAGGTCGAATGCCCGGCCATCCCCGTTCTGTACCCGCCGAACCAGTTCCAGGTCGACCGCGCGTTCACCCATCCCGGTCGCGCTCCGCCGCCCCGGGCGATTCGACTCCTGTCGTATGGACAGCCTTGCTGGCGTTTCGTTTCACGGTATCGGGATTCCGGATGGGGCCGCGGGCCGGCGTGCAAGGGCCTCGGCGTGTCCGCTGCAGGCGCTCGTGCCAAAATACACAGCCCGGAATTGGCGGACAACAATGGCGCGCGACCACGAAACCGACGTGCTGGTGCTCGGCTGCGGCGCGGCCGGCCTCACGCTCGCACTGCATCTGACGGGGCATGCGCGGGTGACGGTGCTGGCCAAGGGCGCCCTGCCGGAGGCGAACACCTGGTATGCCCAGGGCGGCATCTCGGCGGTGCTCGATCGCAGCGACAGCTTCGATTCCCACCTCGACGACACGCTCAACGCCGGGGCCGGCCTGTGCGACCCGGCGGTGGTGCGCCACACGGTCGAGCACGGGCCCGAGAGCATCGCCTGGCTCGAGTCGCTCGGCGTGGCCTTCACGCGCGAGCCGGCGGAGCCGGATGCGCCCTACCACCTGACCCGCGAGGGCGGCCACGCCCACCGGCGCGTGATCCACGCCGACGACGCCACCGGCCAGGCGGTCGGCACCGCCCTGCTCGAGCACGCGCACGCCGAGCCCGCGATCGAGCTGCTCGACCACCGCATCGCCATCGACCTGATCGTCGACGAGGCCGGCGGCCGGCGCTGCGTCGGTGCCTACGTGCTCGACCGCCGGCGAGGCGTGGTCGAGACCTTCCGTGCCCGGGCGGTGGTGCTCGCCACCGGCGGCGCCAGCAAGGTCTACCTCTACAGCAGCAATTCCGACGCCGCCACCGGCGACGGCATCGCCATGGCCTGGCGCGCCGGCTGCCGGGTGGCGAACCTCGAGTTCATGCAGTTTCACCCGACCTGCCTCTACCACCCGCGCGCCAAGTCGGCGCTGATCTCCGAGGCGGTGCGTGGCGAGGGCGGACGGCTGCTGCTGCCGGACGGCACCCGCTTCATGCCGGCCTTCGACGAGCGCGCCGAGCTGGCGCCCCGCGACGTGGTCGCGCGCGCCATCGACCACGAGATGAAACGCCTCGGCGCCGATTGCGTGTACCTCGACATCAGCCATCGCGGGGCCGAGTTCGTGCGCCGCCACTTCCCCAACATCCACGCCCGCTGCCTCGACTTCGGCATCGACATGACCCGCGAGCCGATCCCGGTGGTGCCGGCCGCGCACTACACCTGCGGCGGCGTCATGACCGACCTGGCCGGTCACACCGACCTGAACGGTCTCTACGCCATCGGCGAGACCGCCTGCACCGGGCTGCACGGGGCCAACCGCATGGCCAGCAACTCGCTGCTCGAGTGCCTGGTGTTCGCGCGCGAGGCCGCGGCCGACATCACGGGCCGACTCGAGGCGCTGGCACCGCCGGCGAGCCTGCCGCCGTGGGACGAGAGCCGGGTCACCGACTCCGACGAGGAGGTGGTGGTCGCCCACAACTGGGACGAGCTGCGGCGCTTCATGTGGGACTACGTCGGCATCGTCCGCAGCAACAAGCGGCTCGAGCGGGCCCGCCACCGGATCGACCTGCTGGCCTCGGAGATCGAGGAGTACTACGGCAATTTCCGGGTCAGCAACGACCTGATCGAGCTGCGCAACCTGGCGCTGGTCGCCGACCTGATCATCCGCTGCGCCAGCGGCCGCCGCGAGAGCCGCGGCCTGCACTTCACCATCGACTACCCGCGCGGCGAGGGGCGTGGCCAGGACACCGTGCTGGTCCCGGGGCCACTGCCGCTGCGCCCCAGCCCCTCGGCGGCCGGGGCGGCGCGACCGTGAACGCGCTGCCGCCGCTGCTGGCGCCGGCGGAGCTGCAGGCGCGGCTCGACGATCCGCGCCTGCGGGTGGTCGATCTCGGCCCGGCCGAGCAGTTCGCCGCCGGCCACGTGCCCGGCGCCGTGCACCTGCCCTATGCCGAGCTGGTCGAGCAGCGGCCGCCGGTCGCCGGCCTGCTGCCGGATCGCGAACGGCTGCGCGCGCTGTTCGCCGGGCTCGGCATCGGCCCCGAGACCGCGGTGGTCGCGCTGGACGCCGAGGGCGGGGGCGCGGCCGGGCGCCTGCTGTGGACGCTGGCCGCGCTCGGCCACCGCCACGGCGCCCTGCTAGACGGCGGCCTGCAGGCCTAGCACGGCGCGGGCCTGCCGCTGGTGCGCGAGCCGGCGCCGGAACCCGAGCCCGCCCCGCCGCTGCCGTCGGCCGAGCTCCCGGTGGTCGCCGACGCCGACTACATCCTCGGCCGCCTCGGCGACGAGGACCTGCGCCTGCTCGATGCGCGCAGCGCCGGCGAGTACGCGGGCCACACCGTGCGCGCCGCGCGCGGGGGCCACATCCCCGGCGCCCGCCACTACGAGTGGACCCGCGGCATGGATCCCGAACGGCACCTGCGGCTGCGCCCCGCGGAGACGATCCGCGCCGAGCTGGCCGCGCTCGACCTCACCCCGGAGCACGAGGTGGTCGTCTACTGCCACAGCCATCACCGCTCCGCGTTCAGTTTCTGGATGCTGCACGCGCTCGGGTTCCCGCGGGTGCGGGGCTATCCCGGTTCCTGGTCGGATTGGGGCAATCGCGAGGATGTGCCGGTCGAGACCGGCGGACCGGATTGAAGTCCGCGTCTTGCCTGCGGCAAGCAGCGCACCTGCGCAACGGGGCGGACACCCCGGTGGCGACGGGTTCGCCCGATTAGACGTGGGCGTTGGCCTGCGCCCGCGGCGACCGTCTGCGCCGCCGGGCGCGCGGCCGGGCTCCGCGCAGAAGCCGCATGAATATGCTTTATGCTGCATTTTATTCATAAATATCGCGCGCTTGCGAATCCCTGACGGTAGCAGCACACTTGCTGCAGGTTCTCTCGGTGATCCGGCATGGGTGAGTTCGCGCAGGCCTTCGCCGCCGCCGCCCGGCTGCTGGCCGCGCTCGACCCCGAGCTGGTCGGCATCGTCGGGCTGTCGCTGCGCATCAGCCTGACCGCGGTCGCGCTGTCGGCGCTGCTGGCGCTGCCGCTGGGCGCGGCGCTGGCACTGCTGCGCTTCCCCGGGCGCAGCGCCGTCGTGGTGCTGCTGAACGCGCTCATGGGGCTGCCGCCGGTCGTGGTCGGCCTCGGCGTCTACCTGCTGCTGTCGCGCGCCGGCCCGCTCGGCGAGTACGGCCTGCTGTTCACGCCGACCGCCATGATCGTCGCGCAGGCGGTGCTGGTCACGCCGCTGATCGCCGCCCTCACCCGCCAGGCCGTGGCCGACCTGGCCGCGGAATACGGCGACGCCCTGCCGGCGCTCGGCGCGGGCCGGGCCCGGATGATGGTCACGCTCCTGTGGGAGGGCCGGGTGACCCTGCTCACGGCCGTGCTGGCCGGCTTCGGCCGCGCCATCGCCGAGGTCGGCGCGGTGATCATCGTCGGCGGCAACATCGCCGGCCACACCCGGGTCATGACCACGGCGATCGC
>JAWWAE010000005.1:0-36059 GCA_033721835.1 Halofilum sp. (in: g-proteobacteria)
CGTGAACGCGGGCATCAGCGGCGACACCACCCGCGGGGGCCTGTCGCGGCTGCCGGCGGCCCTCGAGCGGCACCGGCCCGAGATCGTCGTCATCGCGCTCGGCGGCAACGACGGCCTGCGCGGGCTGTCGCTGGGGGCCATGCGCAGCAACCTGACCGAGATGATCCGGCTCAGCCGCGCGGCCGGCGCCCGCCCCGTGCTGGCGGGCGTGCGGCTGCCGCCGAACTACGGTCCGGCCTACCGGGAGCGATTCCGCGCGGTGTTCACCGGCCTCGCGCAGGAACTCGACGTGCCGCTGGTGCCGAAGATCCTGGCCGATGTCGCCGAGGACCCTTCGCTGATGCTCGACGACGGGATTCATCCCAACGCCCGCGGCCACGCCCGCATCGTCGACAACGTCTGGCCGGTGATCGAGCCGTTGCTGCAACGTGGCTGAGGCTTGCGTACGCGTTTCGCGCGCCAGGACGCGCGAAAAGCGCACCTACGGCGACCGTGCCGATTCGTCGTACAGCAGCTCGGGCAGCGGTGACAGCGTTTCCACCTCGTGGTGCGGGCGCCGCAGATCATCGGGCCAGTCGGCGCCGGCACGATTGATCCAGACGGCGCGCGCGCCGAAACGACGCGCGGCGTGGACGTCGAGCAGCGGGTCGTCGCCCACGTGTACCAGGTCGCCGGGCCGCAGGCCGAGCTGCCCGCAGGCCGCCTCGAACATCGCCGGATGGGGCTTGGCCGCACCCACATCGGCCGCCGACAGCCGCACCGCGAACAGGTGATCGAGGCCGATGCGCCCGAGATCGGCATTGCCGTTGGTCACCGCCACGAGCGGCGCGCGTGCGGCCAGCCGCTCGAGCACCGGGAGCACGTCGTCGTAGAGATGGACGCGGTTGCGCTCGTCGAGGAACACCGACACCGCGCGCTCGGCGATGCCGTCCGGATAGCCCGCGCGGCGCGCATGCCAAACCAGCGACTCGTGGCGCAGGCGGGTCAGGTCGGCCGCCAGGGCCGCGTCCCCGGCGGCGGTCTCGTGCCGAATGCCGCGCATGGCCTCGAGGTCGAACTCGGCCGTGATGCCGGGGCAGTGCCGCGCCAGCCAGTCGTAGACGGCCCGCTCCGCCCGCTCGATCACGTCGTCGCAGGACCACAGCGTGTCGTCGAGATCGAAGGCAATGGCGCGCGGTTCAGCCTGCATCGCCGGTATCGTCCTGGGCGCGCCGTGCCCGGAAGAAGGTCCGCAGCATGGCGGCACAGTCGTCGGACAGCACGCCACCGCTCACCTCCATGCGGTGGTTGTGCGCCGGATCCCGCGCCAGCGCGAACACCGAGCCGGCTGCGCCACTCTTCGGATCGCTGGCGCCGAACACCAGTCGCTCGACCCGGGCATGGATCATCGCCCCGACGCACATGCAGCACGGTTCCAGCGTGACATAGAGGGTCGTTCCCGGGAGCCGGTAATTCTCCCGCAGCCGCGCCGCGCGCCGCAACGCGAGCACCTCGGCATGCCCGGTCGGGTCGTGTTCGGCGATCGGCGCGTTGCCGGCCTCGCCCAGGACGCGGCCGTCGGCGACGACCACCGCTCCGACCGGGACCTCGCCGCGGGCCTGCGCACGCCGCGCCGCCTCCAGGGCGAGCCCCATGTAGTGTTCGTCGGAACGCTGGGTCATTGCAGTGGATCCGGCCATCCTTCGCGATTCCCGCAAGCCGCGGGACAGCCGCCATGATCCGATGAATGCGAGCGGGGCGCAAAGGGTCCGCGCCCCGGCGCGTCCGGGCCGGTTCGCGAGCGTGCCCCCCCAGGCCGACCCGGGCTACTCGCGGCGCAGCCAGGGCGAGCGGACGTCGAACCGGCGCTCGAACTCGGCGGCCCAGGCGCGGGCCGACTCTCGGCTCGGGGCGCCAGCAAGCACGATCCGGTGCCAGTCGCGGCCATCGATGCCGACCGACTCCAGCTCGACCGGATAGCCGGCCGCGCGGTAGCGCGCGAGCGCCGCCTGCGCGCGCGACCGCTCACGCAGGGAGTCGAGCATCACCCGCCAGCGGCCATCCGGCGTCAATCGGCCGCGCTCGCCCACGGGCTCCGTCTCCTGCGCGAACTCCCGGATCGTCGCCATGGCGATCGGCTCGCTCGGGATGGCGTCCCCGTCCTTCGGCTGGATGTAGGCCGTACCGGGCTCGTCGAGCCGACCGCTGGGCTCGCCGGTGCCGACCTCGATCTCGCCCTCGATCAGGACCACGAAATCGCGATCGGCGGCCGCCTTGCCCCAGATGTCGGTGCCGCGGATCCCGGCCACGACCGCGCCAACCCGGAATTCCAGGTCACGCCGACGGTCGACTCCCAGCTGGCCGGTGGTGAAACGGAACGCGCCCCGCACGATCTCGACCAGGCTCTCGAAGATGCCGCTCTCCTGTTCCGGTGCCTGCAGCCGCGGCAGCTCCACCCGTGCCGACGGACCGATCTTGAGGTCGCTGCCCTCGGTCAGCCCGATGCGCACCCGGGCACGGTTCCCGGTGCGGATGATGTCGCCGCTGCGCAGTTCGGCGGCACGCGTCAGCGGTTCCTCCTGGCCGCCACGCACCAGCCATGCGGGCGACTGCAGGAGTTCGATCTGCGCCGCGGTTGCCGCGACGGCGCTGAACGGTGCGAGCAGCACGGTTGCGAGCAGAATTCGAAATGTCATGTGGAGTGCCCCCGGGAACTGTTCTGGCTTGTATTCATCCGTGACTTCGGCGGCCTGGAGCATGCGGTTGCAACCGCATGCATGAACTGTGAGCGCTATCACAACACGGTGCTTCAACGGGGAGGTGAGCTGCCGACCCGGTTCGCAGCGGGAGCGGTGAATGCCGACCGGCGCCAGCGGCAGTTGGCGCCGGCAGCACGGGAGGCAATGCGCAGCAACGAAAAAGGGGCCATTCGGCCCCTTTCTCTCGCTGCGACCAGCGCCGGCCGGCGCCGATCAGGCAGCCTCGACGGCCTTCATCGACAGGCGGATGCGGCCCTGCTTGTCGACCTCGAGCACCTTGACCTTCACGGTCTGGCCCTCGCTCAGCTTGTCGGCCACGCTCTCCACCCGATCGTTGGAGATCTGCGAGATGTGTACCAGCCCGTCCTTGCCCGGCAGGATGTTCACGAATGCGCCGAAGTCCATGATCTTGGCGACCCGACCCTCGTAGATGCTGCCCACCTCGATGTCGGCCGTGATCTGCTCGATGCGACGTTTCGCCTCCTCGGCGGCGGCCTTGTCGGCCGAGGCGATCTTGATCAGGCCACTGTCCTCGATGTCGATCGTGGCGCCGGTCTCCTCGGTCATGGCGCGGATCACGGAACCGCCCTTGCCGATCACCGAGGCGATCTTCTCCGGGTCGATCTTGACCGTGATGAAGCGTGGCGCGTACTCGGACAGGTCCTGGCGCGGCTCCGCCAGCTCCTCGTTCATGACGCCGAGGATGTGCAGCCGACCGTCGCGCGCCTGCGCCAGCGCCTGCTCCATGATCTCGCGCGTGATGCCGTCGATCTTGATGTCCATCTGCAGCGCCGTCACGCCCTCCTGCGTGCCGGCGACCTTGAAGTCCATGTCGCCCAGATGGTCCTCGTCGCCGAGGATGTCGGACAGCACCGCGAACTGATCGCCTTCCTTGATCAGTCCCATGGCGATGCCGGCCACCGGCGCCTTCAGCGGCACGCCGGCGTCCATCAGCGACAGGCTGGTGCCGCAGATGCTGGCCATCGAGCTGGAACCGTTCGATTCGGTGATCTCGGACACCACCCGGATGACGTAGGGAAAGTCCTCGGAGGTCGGCATCACCGCCTGCACGCCGCGCTTGGCGAGCTTGCCGTGGCCGATCTCGCGCCGCTTGGGCCCACCCATGAAGCCGGTCTCGCCGACGCAGTACGGCGGGAAGTTGTAGTGGAGCATGAACTGCTCCTTGTACTCGCCCTCCAGCGCGTCGATGATCTGCGCATCGCGGCCGGTGCCCAATGTGGTGACGACCACAGCCTGGGTCTCGCCGCGCGTGAACAGCGCCGAACCGTGCGTGCGCGGCAGCAGGCCCGCCTGGACCTCGATCGGGCGCACGGTCTTCGTGTCGCGGCCGTCGATGCGCTTCTCGCCGGCCAGGATGCGGCCGCGGACCAGCTCGCGCTCGAGCTTGCCGAACGCGCCCTTGACCTCGTCGGCGCTCCAGCCGTCCTCGCTGGCGAGCTTCTCGACCGCCTGCGCGCGGGCCGCGGACACCTTCTCCTGCCGCTCCAGCTTGTCGGCAACCGCGTAGGCCTGTTCCAGCTCGCCGCTGCAGGCGTCGGCCACCGCCTTCGCCAGCGACTCGTCGCCCGCCGGCGCCTGCCAGTCCCACTTCGGCGCCCCGGCCTCGGCAACCAGCTCGTTGATGGCCTGGATGGCGGTCTGCATCTGCTCGTGGCCGTACATCACGGCGTCGAGCATGACCTGCTCCGACAGCATCGAGGCCTCGGACTCGACCATCAGGACGGCCTGCTCGGTACCCGCCACGACCAGGTCCAGGTCGGATTCCTTGAGCTCGCTGCGGGTCGGGTTCAGCAGGTAGTTGCCGTCACGGTAGCCGACGCGGGCGGCACCGATCGGTCCCTGGAACGGCATGCCGGAGAGCGACAGCGCGGCGGAGGCGCCGATCAGCGACGGGATGTCCGGGTCGATCTCGTAGTTGGTGGACATCACCGTGGCGATGATCTGGACTTCGTTCTTGAAGTTCTTCGGGAACAGCGGGCGGACCGGGCGGTCGATCAGGCGGCAGGTGAGGGTCTCCTTCTCCGTGGGTCGGCCCTCGCGCTTGAAGAAGCCGCCGGGAACCTTGCCGGCCGCGTAGGTCCGTTCCTGGTAGTTGACCGTCAGCGGGAAGAAATCGCGCCCCGGGTCGGCCTCCTTGCGGCCGACGGCGGTGACCAGCACCACCGTATCCGCCATGTTGACCCAGACCGCCGCCGTTGCCTGGCGGGCGATGCGGCCGGTCTCGAGGGATACCTCGTGATCGCCGTACTGAAACGTCTTCTTGTGTACTGCCACGGAACTCTTCTCCGGTTGCGGAACCTGCTGATCGGAAGTCGGTCGGGATGTCAGCGACGCAGGCCGAGCTGCTTGATCAGCTCCTGGTACCGCTGCCGGTCGTTGTTCTTCAGGTAGTCGAGCATCTTGCGGCGCTGACTGACCATCTTCAGCAGCCCGCGGCGCGAGTGATGGTCATGCTTGTGGGTGCCGAAATGGTCGGTCAGGTGGGCAATGCGCGCCGACAACAGGGCGACCTGGACCTCGGGGGACCCGGTATCGCTCTCGTCGCGACGGTACTTCTGCACGATCTCCGCCTTCTCCGCGGCACTCAGACAGGACATCTTCACTCGCTCCCGAAACTCGCTCTCGACAAACGCGCTATTGTATCAGCCAGCCGCCTCCGCACAAGCGGGTGCGGCCCTCCGGCGGCCGGTTCAGAGGTTCATCAGGCGCTTCGGCGCCACCCGGCCGTCGCCCTGCACCCGGCCGAGGCCGAGGAAGGTGCCGTCGCGCCGGTACAGCCGCAACAGGCCCTCGGTCGGTGCCCGCGGCACCTGCACCGGCTGACCCTGGCGCAGGAAATCCGCCAGCTCGCCGCTCACGGCCAGCTGCGGCCAGTCCGCCAACGCCGCATCGATCGGCTGCAGCAGTGCCTCGAGCGCGGCCGGGCCCTCGGCCGCCGCGGCCTCGACGGCCTCCAGGGCCACCATCTCCGTAGCGGTGAAGGGGCCGGTCGCCAGCCGCCGCAGCGCCACCACGTGCGCGCCGCAGCCGAGCGCCTCGCCGAGATCGTCGGCCAGCGCCCGCACGTAGGTCCCCTTCATGCAGTCGGTCTCGAGCACCAGGTCACGGCCGTCGAATTCGAGCGCCTCGAGGCGATGGATCACGGTGCGGCGCGCCGGTCGCTCGACCGATTCGCCGCGGCGGGCGTAGCGATAAAGCGGCTGGCCCCTGTGCTTCAGGGCCGAGTGCATCGGCGGCACCTGCTCGATCTCGCCGCGCAGCGTCGCCAGTGCCCGCTCGATCGCGGCCGCGTCGATGCCCCCGACCGGCCGCCGCTCGATCACCTCGCCGTCGGCGTCGCCGCTGTCGGTACGCTCGCCCAGCCGGCAGGTGAAACGGTAGCTCTTGTCGGCGTCCAGCAGGAAGGCGGAGAGCTTCGTCGCCTCGCCGAGGCAGATCGGCAGCAGGCCGGTCGCCATGGGGTCGAGGCTGCCGGTGTGGCCGGCCTTCTGCGCGTCGAACAGGCGCTTGACCCGCTGCAGGGCCGCGTTCGAGGTCACGCCCGCGGGCTTGTCCAGCAGCAGGATGCCGTGCACGGCCCTGCCCCGCCTGCGCCGCGCCATTCAGCGGTCCCGGCCGCGGACGTCGCGCAGCAGCCGCTCGACCCGGTCGGCCTGATCGAGCGAGGCGTCGTAGTGAAACACGAGCTGCGGCACCCGGCGCATCTCGAGCCGGTCGCCCAGGCGCCCCCGCAGGTAGCCCGCCGCGCCGTTCAGCGCCACTACCGTGGCCTCGGGATCGTCGCTCTCCAGCACGGTGACGAAGATCTTCGCGTGCCGCAGGTCCGGGCTGACGTCGATGCCCGAGACCGTCACCAGCCCCTGCACCCGCGGGTCCTTCACCCCGCGCAGCAGCTCGCCCAGCTCGCGCTGGACCTGGTCGGCCACCCGGTAGCGGCGCGGATAGTCCCGAGGCATCTAACTTCCCGCCGGCGTGGTCAGATGCTGCGAGCGACTTCGGTCCGCTCGAACACCTCGATCTGGTCGCCGACCTTGACGTCATTGTAATTGCGCACGCCGATGCCGCATTCGGTGCCCATGCGCACCTCGTTGACGTCGTCCTTGAATCGGCGCAGGGACTCGAGCTCACCCTCGTAGATCACCACGTTGTCGCGCAGCACCCGGATCGGCGCCGAGCGGCGGACCACGCCATCGACCACGAGACAGCCCGCCACCTGGCCGAACTTCGGCGACTTGAACACGTCCTTGACCTCGGCCAGGCCGATGATCTCCTCTCGCACCTCGGGCGCGAGCATGCCGGAGATCCGGGCCTTGACGTTGTCGATCAGGTCGTAGATCACGCTGTAGTAATGGACGTCGATGTCCTGCTCGTCGAGCATGCGCCGCGAGGTCGCGTCGGCACGCACATTGAAGCCGACCAGCATCGCGTTCGAGGCCAACGCCAGGTTGACGTCGGACTCGGTGATGCCACCGACGCCGCCGCCGATCACCTTGACCTTCACCTCGTCCCCGGACAGCTTCTCCAGCGACTCGCGCACGGCCTCGAAGCTGCCCTGCACGTCGGCCTTGACCAGCACGTTGACGACCTTGGTCTGATCCTCGCGGATCTGCGAGAAGATGTCCTCGCCGGAGGCCGCCTGGCGCTGGGCCAGCCGCTGGTCGCGCGAGCGATCGTGGCGGAACTCCGCCAGTTCGCGCGCCTTGCGCTCGTCCTCGACCGCGATCATCTCGTCGCCCGCGGCGGGTGCCGCCGACAGGCCAAGCACCACGGCCGGCATGGACGGCCCGGCCGACTCGATGGTCTGCCCGGCCTCGTCGAACATGGCGCGCACGCGACCGTATTCACTGCCACAGAGGATGGTGTCGCCCTTGCGCAGCCGCCCGCTCTGCACCAGCACGGTCGCGACCGGGCCGCGCCCCTTCTCGAGGGTGGCCTCGATGACCACGCCACGCGCGGGACCGTCGGGCGGGGCCTTGAGTTCCAGCACCTCGGACTGCAGCAGGATCGACTCCAGCAGGTCGTCGACCCCGTCGCCCTTGATCGCCGACACGGGCGCGAACTGCACATCACCGCCCCAGTCCTCGGGGATCACATCCTGTGCCGCCAGCTCGCTCTTGACGCGATCCGGGTCGGCCTCTTCCTTGTCCATCTTGTTGACCGCGACGACGATCGGGACGCCGGCCGCCCGCGCGTGCTGAATGGCCTCGATCGTCTGCGGCTTGACGCCGTCGTCGGCGGCCACGACCAGGACCACGATGTCGGTCGCCTGCGCACCACGGGCCCGCATCGCGGTGAACGCGGCGTGGCCGGGGGTGTCGAGGAAGGTGACCGTGCCGCTCGGCGTGTCCACGTGGTAGGCGCCGATGTGCTGGGTGATGCCGCCGGCCTCGCCGGCAGTCACCTTGGTCCGGCGGATGTAGTCGAGCAGCGAGGTCTTGCCGTGGTCGACGTGGCCCATCACGGTGATCACCGGCGGCCGCGCCGTGGCTTCCCCGGTCTGCTCCGGCATGACCTCCTCGGTCATCTGCTGCTCGACGTCGCTGTCCGACTGCGGTACCGGCTTGTGCCCCATCTCCTCGACCGCGAGCAGCGCCGTGTCCTGGTCGAGGGTCTGGTTGATCGTGGCCATCACGCCCATGCCCATCAGGGTCTTGATGAGCTGCGGCGCCTTGACCGCCATCTTGTTCGCCAGATCGCCGACCGTGATGGTCTCGGGCACGCCGACCTCGCGCTGCACCGGCGCGGTCGGCTTCTCGAAACCGTGCTTGCTCGTCGCGTGCACCGGCACGGCGCGCTGCGTCTTGGACTTCTTGCGTCGACGCCCCGACTTGTCCTTGGCGACGTGCAACTCGTCCCAGCCGTGGCGATCGCGTTTCTCGTCGCGGCCGCCCTTGCCCTTGCCGCGTTTCGCGCCACGGCGGCGATCGTCGGTCGCGGGCGGCGGTGGCTCGGCAGGCGCAGGCGCCGGCGCCGGTTCCGCGCTCGGCTCGGACGCCTTCTCCGCCTCCTCGCGGGCCTGCTGCTCGGCCTCCTGGCGCTTGCGCTCCTCTTCCTCCTGCGCCAGCCGCTCGGCCTCCTCGCGTTCCTGGCGCTTGCGCTCCTCGTCCTGGCGCCGCGCCTCCTCGGCCTCGAGCCGCTTCTGCTCCTGCTCGCGCAGTTCCTTCTCGTGCCGCTCGCGCTCGGACTCGATCTCCTGCATGCGCTGCTGCTCGGCCTCCGCCGCCACGCTGCGCTTGACGTACGTGCGCTTGCCACGCACCTCGACATTGACCGCCTTGCGTCCGGCGGAGCTGCCGACCTTGAGCTCGCTCACCCGCTTGCGCCGCAGCGTGATGCGGCTCGCCTCGCCGGAACCGGAATCGTCACGGCCATGGGACCGGCGCAGGTGCTCCAGCAGCTTGACCTTCTCGTCATCGCTGACCACATCGTCACCGGCCGACTTGCCGACGCCCGCTTCCTCGAGCTGGACCAGCAATCGATCGACCGGTGTACCGACGACTTCGGCCAGTTGCTTGACGGTAACTTCTGCCATGCGGCTTTCCCCTCGTACCTGTTCCGGCTGCGTCGTGTCCTACTGCTCCGCCGCGCCCTCGGCCTCGGCCTGTTCCGCGAACCAGGGCTCGCGTGCCTTCATGATCATCTGCGCCGCCCAGTCCGCGTCGATGTCGCTGTCTTCGGTGAGATCGTCGACCGACTGCTCGGCCAGCTCGTCGACCGTGGTCACATCCTTCGCGGCCAGCTTCCAGGCGAGTTCGCTGGTCATGCCCTCCATCGCCAGCAGCTCCTCGCTCGGCTTGCGGTCACCTAGCGCCTCCTCGCTCGCGATGGCGCGCGTCAGCAGCGCATCGCGGGCGCGGTTGCGCAGCTCGGCGACGATATCCTCGTCGAACTCCTCGATTTCGAGCAACTCGGATTCCGGAACATACGCCACTTCCTCGATGCTGGTGAAGCCCTCCTGCGCAAGGATACTGGCGACCTCCTCGTCGACGAACAGCTGCTGCTGGAATATCTCGCGGGTCGCCAGCGACTCGGCCTCGCTCTTCTCTTCGGCCTGCTGTTCATCCATCACGTTCAACTTCCAGCCGGTGAGTTCGCTCGCCAGGCGCACGTTCTGCCCGTTGCGCCCGATCGCCAGCGAAAGCTTGTCCGCGTCGATCACGAGATCCATGGTGTTCGAATCCTCGTCCACCACGATCGAGTTCACATCCGCCGGCGACATCGCGTTGATCACGAACTGGGCCGGGTTTTCGTCCCACAGGATGATGTCGACCCGCTCGCCGGCGAGCTCGTTGGACACGGCCTGGACGCGCGAGCCGCGCATGCCGACGCAGGCCCCGACCGGGTCCAGCCGCGGGTCCTTCGACTGCACTGCGATCTTCGCCCGCAGGCCCGGGTCGCGCGCGGCGCCCTTGATCTCGATCAGGTCCTGACCGACCTCGGGCACCTCCAGCTTGAACAGCTCGATCAGCAGTTCCGGCGCCGTGCGGCTGACGAACAACTGCGGACCGCGTACCTCGCTCCGCACCTCGCGCAGGTATCCGCGCACCCGGTCACCGGGGCGCACGGCCTCGCGCGGGATCATCTCCTCCCGCGGCACGAAGGCCTCTGCGTTGTTGCCGAGATCGAGATACATGCCCGCGCGCTCGACGCGCTTTACGATGCCCATCAGCAGCTCGCCGACGCGGCCCTCGTAGGCCTCGACCACGCGCGCGCGCTCGGCCTCGCGCACCTTCTGCACGATCACCTGCTTTGCGGTCTGCGCGGCGATGCGGCCGAAGTCGACCGACTCCATCGGCTCCTCGATGTAGTCGCCGACCTGGATGTCGGGATCCTCGGTCTGGGCGGCCGACAGCGAGATCTGGCGCATCGGCGCGTCCTGCTCGAAGTCGTCCTCGACGACCTCCCATCTGCGGAAGGTCTCGTAGTGCCCACTCTCGCGGTCGATCGACACGCGGACCTCGATGTCGCCGCCGTGCTTCTTGCGCGATGCCGACGCCAGCGCCAGCTCCAGCGCCTCGAAGATGATTTCCTTGTCCACACCTTTCTCGTTGGAGACGGTGTCGACGACGAGGAGGATGTCTTTGTTCATGCCGTTGCTCACCCGATACTTCTTGCTGTTCAGTTGCGCGCTACAGCGACGCAATCACGTTCGCCTGTTCGACTGCCGCCAGCGGCAGGCGCCAGGTGGTGCCGTCGACCTCGACGAGTGCCTCCTCGCCCTCCACGCGCACCAGCAGGCCCTTGAATTTCCGGCGTCCCTGCAGCGGCTGGTCGAGGCGCACGGAGACCCGCTCGCCGCAGAAGCGCTCGAAGTCGGCGCGCCCGAACAGGGGCCGGTTGATCCCCGGCGACGACACCTCGAGCACGTAGGCCTCCGGGATCGGATCGTCCACGTCGAGCGCCGCCGACAGGTCGCGGCTCACCGCCTCGCAGTCGTCCAGCGTGACCCCGCCGGCGGTATCGATGTAGACGCGCAGGCGACCGTTGCCCGGCCCGCCGCCGTATTCCACACCGACCAGCTCGTAGCCGAGGCCGGTCACCACCGGCTCCACCGTCGTCCGAATTGCTTCCGGCGCCCGCCGCATCGCCACCCGTTCCGCGTCGATTTCGACGCACTTGCCGCGGGAACAAAAAAGCCCCTCTGGAAGGGGCTTTTCGAAATCCCGCCTTCTCCTGCCCCGGACGCCGGCGTCGCCGTCGTCCCGGACAGTACAACTTGGTAGCGGGGGCAGGATTCGAACCTGCGACCTTCGGGTTATGAGCCCGACGAGCTGCCAGACTGCTCCACCCCGCAACCGACGCGCGCAATTGTAGGGATTTGCCGGGACCTGCGCAAGTCACCGGCAGTACAACGAAAACCCGGCTCGCGGCGGTCCGGATCGCTGCCGGCGAACCCGGCCATCGCGCGTGCTAGCGACCCGGACCGAGCAGGTCGACCGCGGTGCCGAGCACGGTCTGGGCACAGCGCACGAGATCGCTGGCCGAGACCCACTCGTCGGGCTGGTGGCAGACGCTGAAGTCGCCGGCGCCGAAATTGGTCGTGGGGATGCCGCAATCGGCAACGAAGTTGCGCATGTCGCTGCCGTAGGGCGGGCCCCAGATCTCCGCCTCGCGGCCGAACACCTGGCGGAAGTTCGCCTGCAGGGCCCGGATCAGGGGCGTGTCGAGTGCGGTCTCGGTGGGCTCGTTGCCGGCCAGGAACTCGAGCTCGTGCTCGACCCCCGGTACCGCGCGGGCGGTCGCAGCCAACAGCTCGCGCAACTCCGCGGTGACGTCCTCGTAGCCCTCGTCCGGCAGCATGCGACGATCCACGGTCAGCTCGCAGCACCGGACGGTGGCATTGTGCGTGTCGCCGCCGGCGATGCGGCTGATGCGACAGGCCGGGTTCGGCAGCAGGTGGTGCTCGCGCGCGGACACATGGTCGTGATGTGCCGCGATCGCGCTGGCGAAGTGCGCCACGAACCGCATCACGTCGGGCGCGTCGGGCGCCGCCAGCCCGCAGTGGACCGACGGTCCACTGAGCCGGATCCGGTGCCAGCAGGCCCCGCGCGTGCCCGGCCCGATGCGCGCGTCGGTCGGCTCCATCACGATCGCGTGGTCGCCGACATAGCCCTTGCGCAGCAGCGTCCGGGTGCCGTCCTCGTCCATCTCCTCGCCGATCACGGCCTGCAGCATCAGGGTGCCGGCGAAGGGTGTGCCCGCCTCGTGCAGCGCCTTGCAGACGGCCATGCCGCCGGCGACGGCGCCCTTCATGTCGGCGGTGCCGCGGCCGTACAGCCGGTCGCCGTCGCGCGTGACACGGAACGGGGGATGGGTCCAGGCCTCGGGATCGCCCTCACCGACCACGTCGAGATGGCCGTTGAGGACCACCGTCGGGCCGTCGCCGGAGCCGCGCACCCAGGCCACGACCTGCGGCCGCTCCGGGTACGGCTCGGGGATCAGCTCGGTCTCCAGCCCCCAGCCGGCGAGCGTCTCGTGGACGAACTCGGCGCAGGGGCGCTCGTCGCCCGGCGGGTTGCGGGTCGGGATCGCCACCATGCGCTCGGTCAGCTCGACGATCAGCTCGCCGTCGACCGGCGGCTTGCCGGGGGTCGCCTCGGCGCCCATGCCAGGCCCGCCTCGTCTGCGTACAGGCGGCTGGTATACAAGCACCCGCCGCGCGCGGCTGTCAATTCGGCGCCGGCCCCGGGGATCGGGTCAAACGGCACACGGGACCGGGGCAGTCGCCAGCCCTGGTCGGGGACACGGCGAATCTATACAAGCGCGCCCGAGCGGCCGTAGAGTGCCCCCCGTCGCCGCGTGCCGCGCATTCGAACGGGAGTGGCCGCATGAGTCTCGAACCCCCCTTCCCGCCCGCCGAGCTGGAGCAGCGGCTCGCCGCCGTGCGCCGTCGCATGGCCGCAGCCGACCTGGACGGCATGCTGGTCAGCGTCCCGGAGAACATCTACTACCTGACCGGCCTCGACCACTGGGGCTTCTTCGCCTGTCACGCACTGGTGGTGCCGCTCGACGGGCCGATGATCCTGGTCGCGCGGGCGATGGAGCACGTCACGGTCGAGAACCAGGTGAAGAACGCCGTGTTCCTGGGCTTCCCCGACGACGCCGATCCGGCCCAGTCGATCGCCAACGCCGCCCGCCGTCTCGGCCTGGGCGAGGCCCGGCTCGGGCTGGAGCAGCGCAGCCTGTTCCTCACCCCGGGGATCGCCGATCGCACCCGGGCGCTGATCGGCCGCGAGTGGCACGATTGCTCCGGGCTGGTGGACGCGGTGCGGATCATCAAGTCGCCGCTGGAGCAGGAATACACGCGCCGGGCGGCGGCCGCGGCCGACGCCGGGACCCAGGCGGCGATCGCGGCGGTGCGCGACGGCGCCTCCGATTACGAGGTGGCCGCCGAGTGCCACCGCGCAATGATCCTCGCCGGCAGCGAATACCCCGGTTTCGGCCCCTTCATCCGGCCCACGCGGCGGCTGGGGGAGGAACACACGACCTGGTGCGGCGACCGCTTCCGCACCGGTGACGCGGTGTTCCTCGAGGTCGGGGCGGCGTATCGCAAGTACCAGGCGCCGATGGGCCGGCTGGTCTACGTCGGCCACGCCTCGGCGGCCGCCGAGGCGGCGGCGGAGCTGGCGCTGCGGGGCATGGAGGCGATTCGGGCGGCGATCCGTCCCGGCGCCACCGCCGACGACGCCTACGCCGCCTGGCGCGAGGTCGCCCACGGGGCCGGCCTGACCTCGTACGAGCGCCACCACTGCGGCTACGTGATCGGCATCGGCTTCCCGCCGAGCTGGACCGGTGGCAGCATGGTCACCTCGCTGCGCCCGGGCAGCGACCTCGAGCTGCGGCCCGGGATGGCGTTTCACCTGCACTCCTGGTTCACCGACACCGGCCGCGGCGACTACTTCGTCTCCAACACCGCGCTGCTGACCGAGTTCGGCTGCGAGATCCTGACCAGGCAGACGCCGGAGACGCTGCAGGTTCGATAGACTGCGGAACCGCGAATGAACGCGAATGAACGCGAATGCTGCCGCGTCCGGATTGCGGGCGTGTCAGAGCTTCGCTGGCCGACCACTACCGGTGGGACGGCAATCGCGGAACCGCAAAATGAACACAAAATAGACACAAAATGGGAAGGCCTGCATCAAGCTCTCCGAATCCGGTCAACGGAGATCCGATCTTGTGTTCATCTCGTGTCCATTTCGTGGTTCATCTACCACGGCCTGAGGCCCTCGCGGCGCAATCGGCGAAGCACTGACATTACCGTGGAGAATGTTGTGTTCCATTCGCGTCCATTCGCGTCCATTCGCGGTTCCCTGTCTTTCAACCCGAAGCACGCGACACCATGAAATACTCGGCCTGGCAGCTGTTCCGGCAGGCGCTCGGGGGACATCGGGGGTGGACCGAGGCCTGGCGCAAGGCGGAGCCGAAGGCGGGTTACGACGTGATCATCGTCGGCGGTGGCGGGCACGGGCTGGCGACGGCGTATTACCTGGCGCGCAACCACGGCATCACCAACGTCGCCGTGCTCGAGCGCGGCTGGATCGGTGGCGGCAACGTCGGGCGCAATACCACCATCGTGCGCTCGAACTACATGATCGGTGGCAACACACCCTTCTACGAGTGGTCGATGAAACTCTGGGAGGGGCTGTCGCACGAGCTCAACTTCAACGTCATGTTCTCGCAGCGCGGGCAGGTGATCCTGGGCCACAGTGCCGACCAGATGCAGGCCCACCTGCGGCGGGCCAATACCATGCGCGCACACGGCATCGAGGCGGAGATCCTCGACCGCCGCGCGGTGCAACGGGAATTGCCCTACCTCGACTACTCGCAGCGGGCGCGCTTCCCGATCCACGGCGCCATCGTCCAGCGGCGCGCGGGCACGGCGCGGCACGATGCGGTTGCCTGGGGCTATGCGCGCGCGGCCGACCGCCTCGGGGTCGACATCATCGAGAACTGCGAAGTGCAGGATTTCGCTTTCGAGGGGGGACGCATCACGGGCGTGGAGACCTCGCGCGGCACCATCCGCGCCGACCGCGTCGGGCTCGCGGTCGCCGGCCACAGCAGCCAGGTGGCGCAGAGGGCCGGCATCGAGCTGCCGATCGAGAGCCATGTCCTGCAGGCCTTCGTCACCGAACCGATCAAGCCACTGGTCGATCATGTCGTCGCCTTCGGTGCCGAGCACTTCTACATCAGTCAGTCGGACAAGGGCGGGCTGGTATTCGGCGGCGACCTGGACGGTTACAACTCGTATGCCCAGCGCGGCAACCTGCCGATCGTCGAGCGGGTCGCGGAGATCGCGCTGGCGCTGGCGCCCTGCTTCTCCCGCCTGCGGCTGCTGCGGCACTGGGGCGGGGTCATGGACATGACCATGGATGGCAGCCCGATCATCGATCGCACGCCGGTCGAGGGGCTGTATTTCAACGGCGGCTGGTGCTATGGCGGCTTCAAGGCGACCCCGGCCTCGGGCTGGACCTTCGCGCACACGATCGCGAACGAGGCGCCGCACGCGCTCAACGCCTGTTACGCACTCGACCGCTTCCGCCAGGGCCACCAGATCGACGAGGCCGGCACCGGACCGGTCCCGAACCACCACTGAGGAGCCGGGCAATGCTGCGCATCCGCTGCCCCTTCTGCGGCGACCGCGACCACGCCGAGTTCAGCTACGGCGGTGACGCCTCGGTCGAACGCCCGCCGCTGGACCACGATTCGCGCGAGGACTGGTACCGGTACGTGTTCGTCCGCGCCAATCCGAAGGGCCGCCACCGCGAATACTGGCAGCATGTCCACGGCTGCCGGTCGTGGCTGGTGGTCGAGCGCGACACCGGCAGCCACGCGATCCTCGGCGTCGAGTCGGCCGCCGGCAGCCTGGAGCCCGCGCGCGATGGGTGAGCAACCGGCCCGGCTGGCTGACGGCGGCCGCATCGACCGCGACGACCGCCGCCGCTTCACCTTCGACGGCCGTGCCGTCAGCGGCCTCGGTGGCGACACGCTGGCCTCCGCCCTGCTCGCCAACGGCATCCACCTGGTCGGGCGCAGCTTCAAGCTGCACCGGCCGCGCGGCATCTGCTCGGCCGGGGTCGAGGAACCGAACGCGCTGCTGACACTGCGCGGCGGCGCCCGCCGCGAGCCCAACGTGCAGGCCACCGTGGCCGAGCTGTGGGACGGGCTGGCGGTCACCAGCCAGAACCGCTGGCCGTCGCTGGCCCTCGATGCCGGCGCGATCGGCGGCATGCTGTCGCGCCTCCTGCCGGCCGGCTTCTACTACAAGACCTTCATGGGCCCGACCCGCCGCGCCTGGATGCTGTATGAACCGGCGATCCGTCGCGCCGCGGGCCTCGGCCGGGCCACCCGCGAGCCCGACCCGGACCGCTACGAGCGGCGGCAGGCCTTCTGCGACGTGCTGGTGGTGGGCAGCGGCCCGGCCGGGATCGCGGCGGCGCTCGCCGCCGGCGGCGCGGGCGCCCGCGTGATCCTGGTCGAGCAGGCGGCGCGCTGCGGCGGGCAGCTGCTGGCCGAGCCGGTGGCATCCGAGGCCGAGAGCTGGCGCAGCGCCCGGCTCGCGGAACTGGCCGGCCTCGACAACGTGCAAATGCTGACCCGCACCACCGCCTTCGGCCTCTACGACGGCAACGTGGTCGGTGCGGTCGAGCGCGCCTGGGACCACGTCGCCGAGCCGCCGCCGGGCCAACCGCGGGAGCGTGCCTGGACCCTGCACTGCGGACACGTCCTGCTCGCCACCGGCGCCACCGAGCGGCCCCTGCTGTTCGGCGACAACGACCGCCCGGGGATCATGCTGGCCAGCGCCGTACGCCGTTACCTGCACGACTTCGCGGTGCTGCCGGGCCGGCGCGCGGTCGTGGTTACGGACAACGACAGCGCCTACCCGACCGCGCGCGACCTGGCCCGGGCCGGCGCCGCGGTGACGCTGGTCGATACCCGCCCGCGGGCGCCTGCTGCGGCCGGCGAGGCGCTCGCCGGTGAGCGGGTGAAGCTGCTCTGCGACGGGCGGGTCGAGCGTGTGGAAGGGCGCCGACGCGTGCGCGCGCTCGCCGTCACGCATGCGGACGGCCGCACCCGGCTCGACTGCGACCTGGTCTGCGTCGCCGGCGGCTGGTCGCCGAACGTGCACCTGGCCTCGCACCTGGGTGGCCGCCCCGAGTACCGCGCCACGCTGGACGCCTTCGTGCCCGGGGCGCTGCCGGCTGGCCAGTCCGCCGCCGGCGCGCTGGTCGGCGAATACGCGACCGCGGCGGCCATCGACTCCGGCTGGCGGGCCGGCCTGGCCGCGGCCGGTGCCCCGGTGACCGACCCGCCATTCGCGGCCCCGGCCACCGGCGCGCTGCCGCCGGGGCCGGGTCCGGCCCCGCGGCCGCAACCGGGCGGCCGCGGCAAGGTCTTCGTCGACCTGCAGAATGACGTGACCGCCGCCGACGTCGCGCTGGCCTGGCGCGAGGGGTACCGCTCGGTCGAGCACCTGAAGCGCTACACCACGCTCGGCATGGGCACCGACCAGGGCCGCACCAGCAACATCAACGGGCTGGCCCTGATGGCGTCGCTGCGCGGCGAGGACATCCCGACGACCGGCACCACGACCTTCCGCCCGCCGTTCACGCCGGTCGCGCTGGGCGCCCTCGCCGGCCGCCGGGTCGGGCGGCAGTTCAGGCCCGAGCGGCGCACGCCGATGCATGACTGGCACGCCGAGCAGGGGGCGGAGTTCGTGCGTGCCGGCCCGTGGCTGCGCGCCTGGTACTACCGGGATCACGGCGCCGACGTGGACCGCGCCTACGTGGCCGAGATGCGACAGGTGCGCGAGGGCGTCGGCATGGTCGATGTGTCCACACTCGGCAAGATCGATGTCCAGGGCCCCGACGCCGCCGAGTTCCTCAACCGGGTCTATGTCAACGGCTGGCTCAAGCTGCCGATCGGCAAGGCGCGCTACGGCGTGATGCTGCGTGACGACGGCTTCGTGTTCGATGACGGCACCACCTCCCGCATTGGCGAGCAGCAGTACTTCATGACCACCACCACGGCCGAGGCCGGGCCGGTGATGAGCTGGCTCGAGTTTCTGCTCGAGACCGCGTGGCCCGAGCTGCGGGTACAGGTGACGTCGGTCTCCGACCAGTGGGCCGGAATCGCCGTGGCCGGACCGAAGAGCCGCCGGGTGCTGGCCGCGGCATTGCCCGGCGTCGACGTCGGCGACGACAGCCTGCCACCGATGGGCGTGCGCGACGCCGAGTGCGGCGACGGCCTGCCGGTGCGCCTGCTGCGGGTCAGCTTCTCCGGCGAGCGGGCCTACGAGGTCTATACGCCATCCGGCTACGGCCGACACCTGTGGGAACGGCTGCTCGAGGCCGGCCGACCGTTCGGCCTCGCCCCCTACGGCACCGAGGCCCTCGGCGGCCTGCGGATCGAGAAGGGTCACCCGGCCGGGCCCGAACTCGACGGCCGCACCACGCTCGACGACCTGGGACTCGGCCGCATGGCGCGCGACAAGCCCTTCGTCGGCGACGTGCTGCGACGGCGGCCGGCACTGACGGCCGGGGACCGGCGCGCGCTGGTCGGCCTGCAGCCACTGGAGGCGGGCGAACCACTGCGGGCCGGTGCGCTGGTGTTCCCGCATGGGCAGCCGAACGAGGGCCACGGCATCGGCCACGTCACCGCGGCCACCTGGAGCCCGACGCTGGGCCACGACATCGCACTGGCCCTCGTCGAGCGCGGCCCGGGGCGGCACGGCGAGACCGTGACCGTGGCCTCCCCGGTTCACGGCGAGGCGGTGACGGCCCGGGTCGTGGCGCCGGTATTCATCGACCCCGACGGGGAGCGCATCCATGCCGAGGTCTGAACGCGAGTGGCTGCAGTCGGCCCTCGCCGGCCGCTACGAGCCCGGCGTCCGCGCCACGGACGCGGCGCCCGGACTGTCGCTGCGCGAGATCGTCGACTGGGACCTGGTCCAGCTCGCCGCCTGGCGCGGCCGCGATGACGAGCTGGCGGGGCACATCGGGTCCGTGCTGGGGACGGCGCGGCCCGCGCCCTGCACCGGGGTCGACGCCGACGGGCTCGAGTTGCTGGCGGTCGCGCCGTTGCGCCTGTGGTGCGTCGCGCCGGCCGGCGACCCCCGCCTGGCCCGGCTGGCAGATTCGCTCGACGCGGCCGTCGGCTGCGTCACGCCACTGGGGCACAGCCACGCCAGGGTGCGCATTGGCGGCCCGGCCGCGCGCGCACTGCTGGCGCAGGAGATCGCGATCGATCTCGACCCGGCCGCCTGCGCCAGCGGTCGCATCGCCCGCACCGCCCTGCACCACGTCCCGGTGCTGCTGCAGTGCCGCGACGCCGCCGCCGGCGTGTTCGACCTCTATCTCCCCCGCAGCTTCGCCGCCAGCAGCTGGGAGTACCTGCTCGACCTGGCCGAGGCCCACGGCTACAAACTCCACCCCCGCGCCGGGCCCGATTCCATGGCGTGACGGGACGGCGGGTGATTCTCGCCAAGGCGCAAAGGCGCGAAGCACGCAAAGACAGGATCAGCTTGTCAGGAATGGTGAGCCGATCGGCCCGACAACCCATGTCGATTTCTTCGCGATCTTTGCGCCTTTGCGCCTTTGCGAGAAACCCTTCGCACGAGCCCTCGATAGGCAGGAAGCTGCCGGTCGCACCGGCTACCAAGTGACGGCGGCGATGCACCAGGACATGAGGGCGGCCGGGTAGACGCCGAGGACCAGCACGGCGATGCCGTTGACCGAGAGCACCGCCCGCAGGCCGAAGCCCTGCTGCAGGGCACCGGTGTCCTCGGGCTTGTCGAAGTACATCAGCTTGACCACCCGCAGGTAGTAGAAGGCGCCGATGATCGAGACGATCACGGCGATCACGGCGAGCCACACCTGATCGACCTGCACCACGGCCCGTAACACCGACAGCTTGGCGTAGAAGCCGGCAAACGGTGGCACACCGGCGAGCGAGAACATCGAGAACAGCATCATCAGTGCGAACCAGGGGCTGCGGTCATTGAGTCCCTTGAAGTCGTCGAGCTGCTCTGCCTCGATCCCGCGCCGGCTCAGCAGGATGATCATGCCGAAGGCCACCGCCGTCATCAGCGCGTAGACGATCACGTAGAACATCGCCGACGAGTAGCCCTGGGCGGTCCCCGCCAGCACGCCGAGCAGGATGAAGCCGACGTGCGAGATGGTCGAATAGCCAAGCATGCGCTTGAGGTTGGTCTGGGCGATCGCGACCACGTTGCCGAGCACCAGCGACAGTATCGCCAGAACCGCCAGCATCGTCTGCCAGTCCGCGTGCAGCACCTCGAGCCCCTCGGCCAGCAGGCGGATGATCAGGGCGAAGGCCGCGATCTTCGGCGCGGTGCCGAGATACAGCGTGACGGCTGTGGGCGCACCCTCGTACACGTCCGGGATCCAGGCATGGAATGGCACGGCGCCGAGCTTGAAGCCGAGGCCGACGATGATGAACGCCATGCCGAGTAACGCGCCGATCTCGTCTACCCCATGGCGGGCCAGGTAGTTGTGGATGTCGATGATCTCCAGCGACCCGGTCAGACCGTAGAGCAGCGACATCCCG
This sequence comes from Halofilum sp. (in: g-proteobacteria), assembly GCA_033721835.1. Classification (GTDB taxonomy): domain Bacteria; phylum Pseudomonadota; class Gammaproteobacteria; order XJ16; family Halofilaceae; genus Halofilum. The sequence goes on from JAWWAE010000005.1 coordinate 20,826, forward strand.
TAGAGCAGCAGCCCGGAGGCGAGCGCGCCCAGGACGAAGTACTTCATGGCCGCCTCGCTGGCCCGCGGCGAGTCGCGGTGAAACGCGACCATCGCGTACTGGCAGAGGGCCAGCAGCTCGAGCCCGAGGTAGATCGACAGCAGGCTGTAGCCGGAGATCATGATCATCATGCCCAGCACGCCGAACAGCCCGAGCACGAAGTACTCGCCCTTGAAGAGCCCGCGGCCCTCGAGATAGGGCCGAGAATAGGTGAAAACCAGCAGGGTCAGCACCACCACCGAGAGCTTCAGCAACTGGCTCATCGAATCGGCGATGAAGGCGCCGCCAAACAGGATGCGGGCCCCCTCCGTCGCCGGCAGGCTGATCGCGAGCAGCGTTGCGACCAGGACCGCCTGTGCCAGCAGGTAGCTGGTCGCTCGGCGCTCGTCGCTCACGAACAGGTCGACCACCAGCACCAGGCAGGCGCCGGTCGCCAGCACGATCTCGGGCAGAATCGGCAGAAATTGGCTACTCATGGCTCTGCATCGTCACAGTTTGGAAGCCGCGACCTGGGTCACGAGCTTGTCGATCGTCGGATGCATCAACTCGACCAGCGGGTCGGGGTAGATGCCCAGTGCCAGCACGCTGATCGCCAGAATCCCGAGCACGACAAACTCGCGCCTGCCGATGTCGGTCAGCGCGCCGACATTCTCGTTTGCCACCGGTCCGAACACCACCCGCTTGACCATCCACAGTGTGTAGGCAGCGCCAAGGATCAGCGTCAGCGCCGCCAGGAAGGCCAGCCAGAAGTCGGCCTGGAATGCCGCCAGGATGACCATGAACTCCCCGACGAACCCGGAGGTACCGGGCAGCCCGGCGTTGCTCAGCGCAAACAGCACCATGAACGAGGCGAACACCGGCATCGGATTCACCACACCGCCATAGTCACCGATCATGCGCGAGTGCATGCGGTCATAGAGCACGCCGACACAGAGGAACAGGGCCGCCGAGATCAGTCCGTGCGAGATCATCTGCACCATCGCGCCCTCGAGCCCGAGCCGCGCGCCCTCGCCGGTCGGCGATTGCGCCAGCAGCATGAACACGATGAACATCCCCAGGGTCACGAAGCCCATGTGGGAGATCGAGGAGTACGCGATCAGTTTCTTCATGTCGCCCTGCACCAGCGCCACGAAACCGATGTAGACCACGGCGATCAGAGACAGGGTGATGACGAAGCCGGCCAGCACCTCGCTGGCATCGGGGGTGATCGGCAGGCTCAGCCGCAGGAAGCCGTAGCCGCCCATCTTCAGCATGATCGCCGCCAGGATGACCGAGCCACCCGTGGGCGCCTCGACGTGGGCGTCGGGCAGCCAGGTATGCACCGGCCACATCGGGATCTTGACCGCGAACGCGAGCATGAAGGCGACGAAGATCCAGATCTGCGCGGTCAGCGGCAGCGGCAGGGCGTGCAGCGACTGCAGGTCGAAGGTGCCTGACTGGTAGTAAAGGTAGATGAGAGCGACCAGCATGAACACCGAGCCGAAGAAGGTGTAGAGGAAGAACTTGATGGTGGCGTAGACCCGCCGTGGGCCGCCCCAGATCCCGATGATCAGGAACATCGGGATCAGCTGTGCCTCCCAGAACACGTAGAACAGCACCGCATCCAGCGCGCAGAACACCCCGATCATGATGCCTTCCATGATCAGGAAGGCCGCCATGTATTGCGCGGCGCGGTACTGGATGACCTCCCAGCCGGCGATGATGACCAGCACCGTCAGGAAACTGGTCAGCAGGATCAGCGGCAGCGAGATGCCGTCGATCCCCATGTGGTAATTGATGTTGAAGCTCGGCAGCCAGGGGACAAACTCCCGGAACTGCATGGCCGAGGTGGTGACGTCGAAGCCGGTATAGAGGGGAATCGTGACCGCGAACGTGGCCAGCGCGAACAGCAGCGCGGTCCGGCGCGCGCCATTGTCGCCCGAGAGCAGGACGACGACACCCCCGAGGATGGGCAGCCAGGTCGCGATACTGAGTAATGGCCAGTCGGCTAGCATTCGGTCGGTATCCCGTTATTCGTTCTTGTTCAGCCCAGCACGATCCACGTCAGCGCCACGAGCACCCCGAGGATCATCGCGAACGCGTAGTGGAAAAGATAGCCCGTCTGCAGGTGCCGCAGCAGCGCTGCGCAGCGACCCACCAGATGGGCGCTGCCATTGACGATCCAGCCATCGATCACGCGCGCGTCGCCGACCCCCGAGAGACCGTTGCCCAGCCGGCGGCTGCCATGCGCGAACACCGCCTGATAGAGCTCGTCGAAGCCGTACTTGTGCACCAGCGCGGTGTGCAACGGCTGCAGCCTCTGCGCCACCTTCTCCGGCAGATCCGGCCGGCGCAGCCAGAAGAACCAGGCGACGACCACGCCGGCGAGCGCGAGGTAGACCGCGGGCCCCTTGAAGCCGTGGCCGATGAAGCCGAACCAGCCATGGAAGTCGCGGCCGAGTTCGCCGACCACGTCGTGCTGCGGCAGGACGAAGATCGACTCGCGGAAGTAGTTGCCGAACAGGACCGGGTCGATGGTCCAGGCGCCGATCACGACCGAGGGGATCGCCAGCAGCACCAGCGGGCCGGTGACCACCAGCGGCGTCTCGTGGGCATGCTCGCGGGTGTGCTCGTCCATCCGCGTCTCGCCGTGGAAGGTCAGGAACAGCATGCGGAAGGTATAGAGGGCGGTCACGAACACGCCCAGCAGCACGCACCAGTAGGCGAAGCCCGACCCCGGGATCTCCGACAGGTGCACCGCCTCGATCAGCGCGTCCTTGGAGAAATAGCCCGCAAAGCCGGGGAAACCGATCAGCGCCAGCGAGCCGACCACCGCGGTGACGTAGGTCACCGGCATGTAGCGCCGCAGCCCACCCATGCGGCGCATGTCCTGCTCGTGGTGCAGGGCGATGATCACCGAACCTGCGGCCAGGAACAGCAGCGCCTTGAAGAAGGCATGCGTCATCAGGTGGAAGATGGCCGCCGAGTAGGCCGAGGCGCCGAGCGCGACCGTCATGTAGCCCAGCTGCGACAGTGTCGAGTAGGCGACCACCCGCTTGATGTCGTGCTGCACGATACCGACCAGGCCCATCGCCAGCGCGGTGACCGCGCCGATCACGAGCACCGTCGACAGCGCGGCCTCGGAGAACTCGAACAGCGGCGACATGCGCGCCACCATGAAGATGCCGGCGGTGACCATGGTCGCGGCGTGGATCAGCGCGGAGATCGGCGTCGGGCCCTCCATCGAGTCCGGCAGCCAGACGTGCAGCGGCACCTGGGCCGACTTGCCCATCGCACCGATGAACAGCAGGATGCAGGCGAGCGTGATGACCGACCACGGCGTGCCGCCGAGGACCTCGATCCGGGCCTCGGCCAGCTCCGGCGCCCGCTCGAAGACCGTGGCGTAGTCCAGGCTGCCTGTGTACATCAGGATCGCCCCGATCCCGAGCACGAAGCCGAAGTCACCCACCCGGTTGACCAGGAACGCCTTCAGGTTGGCGAAGATCGCCGACTCCCGCTCGAACCAGAACCCGATCAGCAGGTACGAGACGACGCCGACCGCCTCCCAGCCGAAGAACAGCTGCAGGAAGTTGTTCGACATCACCAGCATCAGCATCGAGAAGGTGAACAGCGAGATGTAGCTGAAGAAGCGCTGGTACCCCGGATCGTCGTGCATGTAGCCGATGGTGTAGATGTGGACCATCAGCGAGACGAAGGTCACCGTGGCCATCATCAGCACGGTCAGGCGGTCGATCAGGAACCCGATCTCGAAGCGGATGCCGTCACTCACCATCCAGGTGTAGATGGCCTCGTCGAAAACCGGTCCGCCGTCGAACACGATGTGCTTGAAGGCGATGAAGGAGAGCACGGTCGAGATCGCGACCGCACCGATCGTCACCGAGTGGGCGCCGGCGCGGCCGATCCTGCGCCCGAACAGGCCGGCGATGATCGCGCCGGCCAGCGGGAACAGCGGGATCGCGATGTAGAGGGTTTCCATGTCCATTGCTCTGCCCTAGCCCCGCATCGCGTCGAGGTCGGCGACGTTGATCGTGCCGCGGTTGCGGAACAGCACGACCAGGATCGCGAGCCCGATCGCCGCCTCGGCGGCCGCAACCGTGAGGATGAAGAACACGAACACCTGCCCCACCGTGTCCTCGAGATAGTGCGAGAAGGCGACGAAGTTCATGTTCACGGCCAGCAGCATCAGTTCGAGCGACATCAGCAGTACGATGACGTTCTTGCGGTTGATGATGATGCCGGCGACGCTGATGCCGAACAGCATCGCGGCCAGGATCAGGTAGTGCGACAGTGGAATCATGTCCGCCGGCTCTCCGGGACGGGTCGGCCTGGGCCCCCGCCTATTGTTGTTCGCTCTTCATGCTGACGATGCGCAGGCGCTCGGCCTTGGTGGCACGAACCTGGCCACCGGGATCCTGGTAGCGGGTCGTCTCGGGGCGCTTGCGCATGGTCAGGGCGATCGCCGCGATGATCGCCACCAGCAGGATGATGGCCGCGATCTCGAACTGGTACAGGTAGTCCGTGTACAGGGTCCGGCCCAGCTCGCTGGTGTTGCTGTAGCCCTGTGCCGCGCGCTCCGGCGCGGCGTAGCGTTCGGGCCCGAAGTAGCGGGAGCCGACCACCAGCGCCATCTCGACGAACATGACCACGCCGACCAGGACACCGACCGGCAGATAGCGCACGAAACCCTCGCGCAGCGGCGCGAGATTGATATCGAGCATCATGACCACGAACAGGAACAGCACCATCACGGCGCCGACGTAGACGACCACCAGGACCACCGCCAGGAACTCGGCCTCCAGCAGCAGCCACAGCGCGGCGGCGGTGAAGAAGGTCAGCACCAGGAACAGGACCGAGTGCACCGGATTCCGCGCAGTGATCACGCGCAGCGCCGAGGCCACCATGACGATGGAGAAGGTCCAGAAAACGATCTGCTCTACAGGCATCGGTTGCGTACCCTGTCCCCTGTGATCACCGGTACGGCGCGTCCAGCGCGCGCGCCCGGGCGATCTGTTCCTCGTACTTGTCGCCCAGCGCCAGCAGCTCCTGCTTGGTGATGATCTGCTCGCCGCGCTGCTCGAAGTGGTATTCGTGAACATCCATCTCGACGATCGAGTCCACCGGGCAGGACTCCTCGCAGAGCCCGCAGTAGATGCACTTGAACAGGTCGATGTCGTAGCGTGTCGTCCGGCGCGTGCCGTCCTCGCGCTGTTCGGACTCGATCGTGATCGCCAGCGCCGGGCACACCGCCTCGCACAGCTTGCAGGCGATGCAGCGCTCCTCGCCGTTGGGGTAGCGCCGCAGCGCATGCAGTCCACGGAACCGGGGCGACTTCGGGGTCTTCTCCTCCGGGTACGCGATCGTCGTCTTGCGGCTGAAGAAGTGCCGGCCCGTCAGGCGCATGCCCTTGAACAGCTCCCACAGCAGGAACGACTTGAAGAATTGGGAGATTGCCGTCATTCGGTACTCACCTTGCGGCCCGTTGAGCGTGCGTGTTTGTCATGCGAACCAGGGCCCCCAGCCATACCAGGCCATCACGCCGATATAGGCGATCGACACGATCGTCACCGGGATGAAGATCTTCCAGCCCAGGCGCATGATCTGGTCGTAGCGGTAGCGCGGGAACGTCGCGCGGAACCAGAGATACAGCAACGCCATGGCCGCGGTCTTCAGCAGCAGCCAGTGGAGCCCGTCATTGAGCAGCACGAAGTCGCCGAGCATGCCATCCGGCCACGGCGCCTGCCAGCCGCCGAGGAACATGATCGCCGCCAGCGCGGCGATCAGGATCATGTTGGCGTACTCGGCCAGGAAGAAGATGGCGAAGGCCATGCCCGAGTACTCGACATGGAAGCCGGCGACGATTTCCGACTCGCCCTCGGCGATGTCGAACGGCAGCCGGTTGGTCTCCGCGACCCCGGAGATGAAGTAGACGACGAACAGCGGCAGCAGCGGCAGCCAGTACCAGTTCCAGAAGAACCAGCCCTCCTGGCCCTGGGTGATCACGCCGAGGTTGAGGCTGCCGCCGACCATGACCACGCCGACCAGGGCGAAGCCCATCGCGATCTCGTAGGAGACCATCTGCGCGGCCGAGCGCAGTGCGCCGAGGAAGGCGTACTTCGAATTCGAGGCCCAGCCGGCGATGATCACGCCATAGACGCCGACCGAGGTCAGTGCCAGCACGAACAGCAGCGCGGCATCGATGTCGGCCAGGATCCACCCTTCGGCGAACGGCACCACCGACCAGGCCGCCAGCGACGGGCCCAGCGACAGCACCGGCGCCAGCAGGAACAGGAACCGGTTGGCGTTGGTCGGCAGGATCACTTCCTTGGTGAGCAGCTTGAGGCCATCGGCGATCGGCTGCAGCAGCCCGCGCCAGCCGACCCGGTTGGGCCCGCGCCGCGTCTGCATGTAGCCGATCACGCGGCGCTCGGCATAGGTCAGGTAGGCGACTGCCAGCATCAGCGGGCCGACGATCAGCAGGATCTTGGCCGTGATCGTGACCAGGGTCCGCAGCTCGAACGGGAGCGCCTCCCAGAGTGTGATCGCGGTCTCGACCATGAGCGGCTACGCTCCCGTGAGCTCGACCGGGGCGTAGTTCGGCCCCAGCACCGTGGTCTCCGCCAGCGCCTGCGGGATCCAGACGCAGCCCGGGGCCACGCCCTCGTCCTGCACCAGCTCCAGCAGTTGCTCCGACCCCTCCTGGCGCACCAGCACCCGCGTGGCCTCGGCCAGTCCCTGCGCCTCGGCCTCGGCCGGCGCGATCAGCGCCACCGGCCGGCCGGCGTCCGCCGCCGCCTGCAACGGCTTCGAGCGCCGCACCAGCGGGTCGGTCGAGTACAGCGGCACGCTCCCTACCCGCAGCAGGCCGTCGCGCCGCCCGGGGGCCTCGGCCACGGCGTCGCCGACGCCATTGTCGAGCACGAGCTCGCGGCAAAGTTCCTTGAGTTCGCGGCGCACCTCCGCGGCCGCGAAGTGGTCGAAACCGTCGAGCCCCAGCTCGTTGCCGAGCACGCGCAGGATCTTCCAGCCGGGGCGACTGTCACCGTCGGGCGTTCCGGCGGCGGAAAAGCTCTGCCACAGCCCCTCGGCGTTGACGAAGGTGCCGTCGGTCTCGGCGAAGGTGGCGGCGGGCAGGATCACGTCGGCGTACTGCAGCATGGCGTCGGTGGTGAACGAGGCAATCGCCAGCACCCGCTCGGCCTGCCCCAGCGCGGCCGTGGCCGCGGCCGGATCGGCGGCGTCGAACTCGGCCTCCACCCCGTACAGCAGGTAGCCGCGACGGGGCTGCGCGACCAGCGACCACGCGTGATCGCCGGGGCGCTCGGCGGCCGCGCCGCCGGGACCCCGGTGCGGGACCGCGCCGGCCAGCCAGGCGCCACAGGCGTTGCCGGCCTCCGGCAGATAGCCGAACGGCACGTCGGCCAGTTGCGCGACCGCGGCCGCGAGCACCCTCAGGCGCGCGAGATGCGGCGACTCGATCGCCTGCGGTCCGAGCAGCAGACAGCCGGTCCTGGCCGCGGCCAGCGCCTCGGCCACCGCCTTGTGCCGCTCGTCGGGCTCCGCTGCCCGAATCGCGTCGCGGGCCGCGGCCGGCGCCTCGGCGCCGGTCTCCGTGACCAGCGCAGCGCCGATCGCCGCCAGGTCCGCAAACAGCTCGTCCGGATGGCTGACGATCTGCTGGTCGACGTCGAAATGGAAATCGAAGCGGCGGCTGTTGAGGAAGCTGACGCGGGCACCGCGCTTGCGCACCGCCTTGCGCAGCCGGTGGCCGGCGATCGGCTGTTCCTTGCGCACATTGGAGCCGACCAGCAGCGCGGCGTCGACCTGCTCGAGCTGGGCGATCGACAGGCCGAGCCAGGGCATGACCGGGGCCCGGTCCTGGTCGCTGAAGTCGAGCTGGCGCAGCCGGTGGTCCACATGCGGGCTGCCGAGACCCCGCACCAGCTTCTGTACCAGGTACTGTTCCTCGAGCGTGGCGAACGGCGACACCAGGGTCGCGAGCTGCTCCGGGCCGTGCTCATCGATGACCTCGCGCAGCACCCCGACCGCGGCCGGCAGCGCGACGTCCCAGTCGACCTCCTCCCAGATGCCCCCGCGCTTGACCAGCGGCCGGCGCACGCGATCGCGGCTGTACAGGCCGTGCACGCTGTAGCGGTCGCGGTCGGCGATCCAGGTCTCGTTGATCGACTCGTTCTCGCGCGGCACCACCCGCATCACCCGGCCGCGCCGCTGGTGCAGGTGCAGGTTGGAGCCGATCGCGTCGTGCGGCGACACGCTGGCGTGCTGGATCAGCTCCCAGGGCCGGAAGGTGTAGCGGGCCGGCTTGTTGGTCAGCGCGCCGACCGGGCACAGGTCGATGACGTTGCCGGACAGCTCCGAACTGATGGTCTTGCCGACGTAGGTGCCGATGCGCATGTCCTCGCCGCGGCCGGTCGCACCGAGTTCGGGCACGCCCGCGACCTCGACCCCGAAGCGCACGCAGCGCGTGCAGTGGATGCAGCGCGTCATGTCGGTCGAGATCAGCGGCCCCAGGTTCTCGTCCGTGACCGCGCGCTTGCCCTCGGTGAAGCGCGAGATGCCCTCGCCGTACCCGAGCGAGACGTCCTGCAGCTCGCACTCGCCGCCCTGGTCGCAGATCGGGCAGTCGAGCGGGTGGTTGATCAGCAGGAACTCCATGGTGCCGCGCTGGGCATCGAGCGCCTTCTTCGACGTGGTATAGACCTTCATCCCGTCGGTGACGGGCGTCGCGCAGGCGGGCAGCGGCTTCGGCGCCTTCTCGACCTCGACCAGGCACATGCGGCAGTTGGCGGCGATCGACAGCTTCTTGTGATAACAGAAGCGCGGCACGTCGATGCCGGCGGCATCGGTGGCCTCGATCAGCATCGCGCCCTTGCGCACGCGGATCGGCTTGCCGTCGACCTCGATCTCGACCGTTTGCTCTTCGACCGTCTGTTCCGTCATCGCCTCGTCTCGTCGTTCCGCCGGTCAGGCCGCCAGCAGGCTGCGGCCGTGCTCGACGTAATACTCGAACTCGTGCCGGAAATGCTTCAGGAAGCTGCGCACCGGCATCGCCGCCGCGTCGCCCAGCGCGCAGATGGTCCGGCCCTCGATCCGACGAGCGACGTGCTCCAGGTTGTCGAGGTCGTCCATCGTCGCCTGGCCCTCCATCACCCGGGTCAGCACCCGGTAGAGCCAGCCCGTGCCCTCGCGGCAGGGCGTGCACTGGCCGCAGGACTCCGACATGTAGAAGCGCGAGATCCGGCGCAGTGCCTTGACCATGTCCGTGGTCTCGTCCATGACGATGACGGCGCCGGAGCCGAGCATGGAACCCGACTTCACGATCGAGTCGTAGTCCATGTTGGTCTTCAGCATGGTCTCTGCCGGCACCACCGGCACCGAGGAGCCGCCCGGGATCACCGCCTTCAGCTGGCGCCCGTCGAGCACGCCACCGGCGTGCTCCAGCAGTTCGGCGAACGGGGTGCCCATCGGGATCTCGTAATTGCCCGGCCTGTTCACGTGACCGGAGACGGAGAACAACTTGCACCCGCCCGAGTTCTCGACACCGATGCTGGCAAACCACTCGCCCCCGTTGCGCAGGATGGTCGGCACCGAGGAGTAGCTCTCGGTGTTGTTGACCGTGGTCGGCCGGCCATAGACCCCGACCTGGGCGGGGAACGGAGGCTTGAACCGCGGCATGCCCTTCTTGCCCTCGAGCGACTCGAGCAGCGCCGTTTCCTCCCCGCAGATGTAGGCCCCGGCCCCGAGCACGTTGTACAGGTCGAAGTCGATGCCGCTGCCGCGGATGTCGCGCCCGAGCCAGCCGTTCTCGTAGGCCTCGCCGAGCGCCTGCTCGACCCGCCGGTAGACCTCGTCGCTGAACTCGCCGCGCAGGTAGTTGTAGCCGATCGTGGCGCCCATGACGAAGCCACCGATCGCCATGCCCTCGATCAGGGCATGCGGATTGTTGCGCAGGATCTCCCGGTCCTTGCAGGTGCCCGGCTCCGATTCGTCGGAGTTGCACACGGCGTACTTCTGGCCCGGCGCCTTGCGCGGCATGAAGCTCCACTTGATGCCGACCGGGAAGCCCGCACCCCCGCGACCGCGCAGGTTCGAGGTCTTCAGCTCGTCGATGATCTCCTCGGCGCTGAGTTCGCCCTTGAGCACCCGCTCCCAGGCCTGGTAGCCGCCGATCTCCAGGTAGTTCTCATAAGTCCACGGCTCGTCGAACTTCAACGTGGCAAAGCACACCTGGTTGAGTTTGGATGCGTCGAGCATGCCGCTACTCCAGCTTGTCCAGGATCTCGTCGACCTTTTCTGGGGTCAGGTCGGTGTAATAGACATGGTCGACCTGCATCATCGGTGCTCCGGCACAGGCGGCCAGGCATTCCTCCTCGCACTTGAGGAAGATCCGCCCGTCTTCGGTGGTCTCGCCGGTGCGGCAGCCGAGTCGCTTCTCGACGTGTTCCACCAGTTCCTCGGCGCCCCGCAGCATGCACGAGATGTTGGTGCAGATCGAGACACTGTGCCGGCCCACCGGCTCGGTCTCGATCATGGAATAGAAGGTCGCGACCTCGTATACGGAGATCCGCGGCAGGCCCAGGTAGTCCGCAACCGCGTCCATCAGGTCCACGCTGACCCAACCGCCGTTCTGGTGCTGGGCGGCAAGCAGCGCCTGCAGCGACGCCGAACGGATCCCGTGCTTCGGAAAACGTGCGACCCAGCTGTCGATCTCGGCGCGCGTGTGCTCGCTCAGCAGCTCGGTCTTGTCTTCCTCGCGGTCCTGCGCGCTCACCGATCCACCTCCCCGAACACCAGGTCCTGCGTGCCGACCACGGCGACCACGTCGGCGAGCATGTGGCCCTGCACCATCTCGTTGAACGCCGAGAGGTGCACGAAACCCGGCGCACGCAGCTTGACCCGGTAGGGCTTGTTGGCCCCGTCGGAAACGAGGTAGCAGCCGAACTCGCCCTTGGGCGCCTCGACGGCGGCGTACGCCTCACCCGCCGGGGTGCAGAAGCCCTCGGTGAACAGCTTGAAGTGGTGAATCAGCGCTTCCATGTCCGCCTTCATGGTCTCGCGCCTTGGCGGTGCGACCTTCGGGTCCTCGATCAGCACCGGGCCCGGATTCTCGCGCAGCCAGTCGACGCACTGCCTGATGATCCGCGTCGACTGCCGCATCTCCTCGATCCGCACGAGGTAGCGGTCGTAGCAGTCGCCGTTGACGCCGACCGGGATGTCGAAGTCCATCCGGTCGTACACCTCGTAGGGCTGCTTCTTGCGCAGATCCCACTCGACCCCCGAACCGCGCAGCATCGGCCCCGTGAAGCCGAGCGCGACCGCCCGCTCCGGCGACACCACGCCGATATCGACGGTGCGCTGCTTCCAGATCCGATTGTCGGTCAAGAGGGTCTCGTATTCGTCGACCAGCCCCGGGAAGCGATTGCAGAAGTCCTCGATGAAGTCGAGCATCGTGCCGGAGCGGGCCTCGTTCAGCTTCTCGACCTGACGCTTCGAGCGCCAGCGAGAGACCTCGTACTGCGGCATGAAGTCCGGCAGGTCGCGCGCCACGCCGCCGGGCCGGTAGTACTTCGCGTGCAGCCGTGCACCGGAGACCGCCTCGTAGCAGTCCATCAGGTCCTCGCGCTCGCGGAACGCGTACAGAAAAACCGTCATCGCGCCGATATCGAGGCCGTGCGCGCCCAGCCACAGCAGATGGTTCAGGATGCGCGTGATCTCGTCGAACATGGTGCGGATGTACTGGGCCCGGATCGGTATCTCGACACCGAGCAGCTTCTCGATCGCGAGCACATAGGCGTGCTCGTTGCACATCATCGACACATAGTCGAGGCGGTCCATGTAGCCCACGCTCTGCACGTAGGGCTTGGTCTCGGCCAGCTTCTCGGTGGCCCGATGCAGCAGGCCGACGTGCGGATCGGCCCGCTGGATGGTCTCGCCGTCCATCTCCAGCACCATGCGCAGCACGCCATGCGCCGCAGGATGCTGGGGCCCGAAGTTGAGCGTGTAGTTCTGGATCTCTGGCATCGATTCAGCCCTGCTTGCCGGGATGGACGGCCGGGTCGTCCTCGCGCTCGATCTTCACGTGCGCGTAACGGTTGTCCTCGCGGATGATCTTCGGCACCAGCACCCGTGGCTCGATCGTCACCGGCTGGTAGATCACGCGCGCCTTCTCCGGGTCGTAGCGCACCTCGACGTTGCCGACCAGCGGGAAGTCCTTGCGGAACGGGTGCCCGACGAAACCGTAGTCGGTGAGGATGCGGCGCAGGTCCGGGTGACCCTCGAACAGGATCCCGAACAGGTCGAACGCCTCGCGCTCGAACCAGTTGGCCGACGGCCAGACGTCGACCAGGGTCGGCAGCAGCGGCGCCTCGTCGTCGGGTGCATAGCAGCGGATGCGCAGGCGCTGATTGTGGCTGAGCGACAGCAGGTGGGTGACGGCGGCGAATCGCGGGTGCGACAGCTCCACGCCCTCGGCCTCGTCACCGAAGTGCAACCGGCCGGTGGTGCCGGCGCCCTCGACGCCACGGGAGAAACCGCTGGTGCTGAGCTCGCCGCGGGTCCACTCGTCCCCGCCGTACGACAGGTAGTCGACACCGCAGAGATCGGTCAGCTGCTCGAAGCGAAACGGTTCCTCGTCGCGCAGCGCGGTCGCGACGGCAACCAGGTTCGCGGCGGTGACCTCGATCGTCACCTCGCCGAACGCGACCCGGCAGTCATCGAGGTCGTTGCCAAACCGCTCGGCCAGCGCATCGGCCAGCTTGCGCAACCGCTGGGACATCGCGATCCTCCGTTTCTGCCGGACTCGTCAGCGCGCGATCGTGTTGGTGCGCCGGATCTTCTTCTGCAGCTGAATGATGCCGTACAGCAGGGCCTCGGCGGTCGGAGGACAACCGGGCACGTAGATGTCGACGGGCACGACGCGGTCACAGCCCCGGACGACGGAGTACGAGTAATGGTAGTAGCCGCCGCCGTTCGCGCAGGAACCCATCGATACCACCCAGCGCGGTTCGGCCATCTGGTCATAGACCTTTCGCAGTGCCGGCGCCATCTTGTTGCACAGGGTGCCGGCGACGATCATCACGTCGGACTGCCGCGGGCTGGGGCGGAACACCATGCCGAATCGGTCCATGTCATAGCGGGCCGCACCGGCGTGCATCATCTCGACCGCGCAGCACGCAAGGCCGAACGTCATCGGCCACAGCGAGCCCGTGCGCGCCCAGTTGATGACCTTGTCGGCGGAGGTGGTGACGAAGCCCTTTTCGAGAACGCCCTCTATTCCCATTCCAGCGCTCCCTTCTTCCACTCATAAATGAAACCGATCACGAGCACCCCGAGGAAGATCGCCATGGCGATGAAGCCGGCGGCCCCGATGTCATCGAGCACGACCGCCCACGGGAACAGGAATGCGATCTCGAGATCGAAGATGATGAACAGGATGGCTACGAGGTAATAGCGGACATCGAATTTCATGCGGGAGTCTTCGAACGCCTCGAAGCCGCATTCGTAGGGCGAGGTCTTTTCGCTGTCGGGGCGGTACGGGCCGATGATCCGGCCCAGCAGCAGGGTGATGACACCAACCGACAGGCCGATCACGAGGAAAACGAGGATCGGCAGATAGTTCGCGACCATGCAATACCCCGGTGACGCTCTCGCCCCCGCGGCCGCACGCCGCGGGACCGGGCGGATAACGAGTGCCGGGTGCCGACTGGCACACGGCAAGCACGATATCACATTCTCCTGATTCTGGTGCCGACGCCCGGACTCGAACCGGGACGACCAGAGGTCACTACCCCCTCAAGATAGCGCGTCTACCAATTCCGCCACGTCGGCTTTGGGGTCCGGCGGGTCCACCGCCGGCCCCGAACTCGTTGCCGTGGCCCGGTGCACGCTGTAGCGCTCGCGCACCCAAGGCCACTGTATTCAACTGCTTATGATGCACCAGGGCGCGCCGCGTGGTCCACGGCGCGCGGCCGGAACGTCCGTCAGTCGACCTGCGGCACGTCGCTCGCCTGGCCGCCCTCGTCCCCGGCCGGTGGCAGGTCGCCGGCCGACTCCGCGGCCGGTTCCGGTTGTGCCTCGCGCTCGACGACGCTGCCACTGTCCCCGGAGCGATGCGCCGCCATCACGGCCAGGCCGAGGCTGGTGGCGAAGAACAGCGCGGCGCACAGCGTCGTCATGCGGGTCAGGAACGAGCCCGATCCGCGCGCGCCGAACACGGTCGCCGAGGCACCACTGCCGAAGGCGGCGCCGGCGTCCGCGCCCTTGCCGTGCTGCAGCAGCACCAGGCCGATTACGGCCAGCGCGAGCAGGACGTGAATGATCAGTACAACCGTTTGCATCGCTTCCTCTTCGGTACCGTCAACCCGCCACCGCGGCCTCGCCGGCCGCCCGACAGATCGCCAGGAATTCGTCGCTGTCCAGCGACGCGCCGCCCACCAGGGCGCCGTCGATGTCGTCGCTCGCGAACAGCTCGGGTGCGTTGGCCGCCTTGACGCTGCCGCCGTAGACGATCCGCGTGTCCCGGGCCAGGCCCGGGTCGCGCGCCGCCAGCACCCCGCGAAGCGCGGCGTGGACCTCCTGCGCCTGCTCCGGCGTCGCCGTGCGCCCGGTGCCGATGGCCCAGACGGGCTCGTAGGCGACCACGCCCGCACCGAAGCCCTCGTTGCCGACCGCGTCGAGCACGGCCTCGAGCTGGCCGCAGGTGACCGCCAGGCTCTCGCCGGCGTCGCGCTGGGCCAGGGTCTCGCCGACGCAGACGATCGGGACCAGGCCGGCGGCGACCGCGGCCGCGAACTTCGCCGCGACGACGGCATCGGTCTCGCCGTGGCGCGCGCGGCGCTCGGAGTGCCCGACAATGGCGTAGCCGCAGTCGAATTCGGCCAGCATCGCCGCGGCCACCTCGCCGGTGAACGCGCCCTTCGCCTCGGCGGAGACGTCCTGCGAGCCCACCCGTACCGGCGAACCGGCAACCTGCTCGGCCACGACGGGGATGTGCACGAACACCGGGCAGAGCACGACGTCGACCGCGCCGATCGCGCCGCAACCGGCGCGCACGGCCTCCGCCAGGCTGGCAGCGCCGCTGCGGGTCCCGTTCAGTTTCCAGTTCCCGGCGACCAGCGGACGGCGCATCGGCGGCGGTACTCCCTTGTCGAGGCGGGCGCAAGGGTACATGCGGCCCGC
>JAWWAE010000006.1:0-29836 GCA_033721835.1 Halofilum sp. (in: g-proteobacteria)
AGGCCGGGATCGTAGTCCGCCTGAACGATCTCGCCGAGCTTGAGCTTCAGCGCCCGCTCGGTCTCGCTGACCGTGAACGTGAAGCCGACCAGACCGAGGATCGCGACCGCGAGCAGAACCAGGACTGCGTAGAAGCGTTGCATCAGTTCGACTCCCTGCTGCGGTCGGGCCGGTTGCCACGTGCCGACTGGTTGCCGGAGGCCGCCGCGCCGCTGACGGCGCCGGGCAGCGCCGAATCCTTCGACGAACTCTGGTCGTCGCCCGTGCGAGCCTCGCGCAGCATGCGCTCGAGCGGCAGGTAGATCAGGTTCTGGCCCTCGCCCTCGCGCTGGATCAGCACCTTGCCGGTCTCGCTCAGCACCTTCTCCATGGTCGACAGGTAGAGGCGCTTGCGCGTCACCTCCGGCGCCAGCTGGTATTCGGACAGCAGGGCGCTGAAGCGCGACACGTCACCCGTGGCCTGCTCGACCACGCGGGTGCGGTAGGCCCGCGCCTCCTCGAGCCGTTCGCGGGCATTGCCGCGGGCCTCGGGGATGATGCGGTTCTGGATGGCCTCGGCCTCGTTGATGAAGCGGACCTGGTCCTCGCGCGCCTTGATCGCGTCCTCGAACGCGGCCTGGACGGCCTCGGGCGGCTGCGCCTGCTGCAGGTTGACCGCCTGGATGTTCAGGCCGGTGCCGTAGCCGTCGATGATCTGCTGCGTCTGCTCGTCGGTACGCTGTGCGACCTCGCCACGGCCCTCGGTGATGATGAAGTCCATGTCGTTCTTGCCGACCACCTCGCGCAGCACGCTCTCGATGGTCTGCTGCAGGGTCTCCTCGGGCTGGCGCACGTTGAACAGGAAGGCCTTGGCGTCGTCGACGTTGTACTGCACCGAGAGATCGATGCGCACGAGGTTCTCGTCGCGCGTCAGCATCATCTGCGACTGCAGGGTGATCGAGCGGTTGCTGGCGACGTTGACCACCTGGGCCGACTCGATCGGCCACGGCAGGTGCCAGTGCGGGCCCGGCCCGACCACGTCCTGGAAGGCGCCGAAGCGGGTGATGACGGCCCGTTCCGGCGGCTGCACGATGTAGAAGCCGCTCGCGAGCCACACCAGGGCGGCGATGCCCAGGAGGGTCCATGCCAGCTTCTCGTTGCCGCCGCCGTCGGCGCCGGAACCGCCGCGCTTGCCGGAGCTACCGCCCGAGAACAGCCCGGACAACCGCTCCTTGAAACGGCGGAAGGCCTCGTCGAGATCCGGTGGGCCGCCGTCGTTGCCGCGGTTGCCCCAGGGATCCTTGTTGCCACCGCCAGGCTCGTTCCAGGCCATGCTTCAACTCCCGGTCATGGGCGTTCGGGGATCATCGAAGGCAGGGACTGCAGCGGGCCCCCGGAGAGATCGATGAGATGGCGCCGGCCACGCGGCGCGTCGGCAAAACAACCTGCACATTCTATTGACGTCACCCGGCACCCGCAACACGGGCCCGGTCGGGCACCAGCGCCCCGCTGGCGATCGACTCGGCGGCGGCGATGCGCTCCCAGTCGGCCTGCTCGAGCGAAACTTCGAGCCATACCGCGCCGCTGGATTCGTAGCGCTCGTCCAGCACGCCCCCCTCGGCGAACAGGCGCGCCCGCAGCCGGCCCTGCGACGGCTCGACCCGCAGCCAGCCATGGACCTGCGGTCCACCCAGGCGCTCCGCAATGGCGGCAAGCAGCCGCTCCATGCCGGCCCCGGTCGCGGCCGAGACCCAGACCCGTACCGGCCGGCCGTTTGCATCGCGCTCGATCGCGGGCTCGCGACCCGTGCGATCGATCTTGTTGAAGACCTCCAGCCGCGGCACGTCCTCCGCGCCGATTTCCGCCAGCACGGCCTCCACGTCGGCGATGCGCCGCTCGCGCGTCTCGTCCGCGGCGTCGACGACGTGCAGCAGCAGGGCCGCGTCACGGGTCTCCTCCAGGGTCGAGCGAAAGGCCTCCACCAGCTCGTGCGGCAGCGCACGCACGAAACCCACCGTGTCGGCGAGGATCGCGGGGTGCCCGAACGGCAGCTCCAGTCGACGCAGGGTCGGGTCGAGGGTCGCGAACAGGCGGTCGGCGACGAAAGCGTCCGGCTCGGCCAGCGCCCGGAACAGGGTCGACTTGCCGGCATTGGTGTAGCCCACCAGCGACACCGTTGACGCCTCGGCGGCGCGGCGCGCCTGGCGGCCCTGTTCGCGCTGCCGATGCACCTTGTCCAGCCGCTTGCGGATCTGCTTGATGCGGCCGCCGATCAGCCGCCGATCCATCTCGAGCTGCGTCTCACCCGGGCCGCGCAGGCCGATGCCGCCCTTCTGCCGCTCCAGATGGGTCCAGCCGCGCACCAGCCGGGTCGAGAGGTGCGTCAGCTGGGCGAGTTCGACCTGCAGCTTGCCGGTAAACGAACGTGCGCGCTGCGCAAAGATGTCGAGGATGAGGCCGGTGCGATCCAGCACCCGGCACTGCAGTCGCCGCTCGAGGTTGCGTTCCTGTGCCGGCGACAGCTCGTGGTCCACCAGCAGCAACTCGACGCCGCTGGCCTCGATGAGTTCCCGGATTTCCTCGACCTTGCCGCTGCCCACGAAGTACTTCGGATCCGGGCGCTGGCGGCTGCCCGTGATCTCGCCCTCCACCTCGACGCCGGCGGCACGGGCCAGTTCCGCGAACTCGTCGAGCGCCTCGCGCGACCAGGGTTGGCCGATTCCGAAGTGAAGCAGGAGCCCCTTTTCCGCGGTCGTGACCGTATGTTCCAGCAAGACCGCTCAGGCGCCCCCTGCGCGCGTGTCAGGAGTCGGATTCATCTTCCGGGACGGATGCGAGCTTCACGCTCCGCTGGGGAACGATGGTGGAGATCGCATGCTTGTAGACCATCTGGCTGACGGTGTTCTTCAGCAGCACCACGAACTGGTCGAAGGACTCGACCTGGCCCTGGAGCTTGATGCCGTTCACCAGGTAGATCGACACCGGCACGCGCTCCTTGCGCAGCTGATTGAGGAAGGGTTCTTGTAGGGACTGCCCCTTTGCCATTTCACGGCTCCAGTGAAAACCACGACCGCGGCCCCCGGTGGTGCGGCCCGTCCGGGGTCCGGTGGACGCAGGTCCGCCAATCGATTGACGGCATTCTAGCCCGGCCGCCGCACGCGATACCATTCGGCCGGGGTTACGAAACGTTCACGAAACGGTCAACTGCCGAAGATGGTGGGATGGGCCCGCGTTTTCAAGGGCCGCGAGGGGTTCAGGCGACGGATTCGACCTCGTCGGCCCGGTCGACATAGCGCTCGCGCTCGAGCACCTTGAGGTCGCGCATCACGATGGGGTCACTCTTGGAGCGTCCGAGCAGGTCCGATATCTCGGCCACCGAGCGCACCCCGTCGACGAGGATCAACAGCCGGCGCTGCATGGCGCTCAGGTCGTGGGCCCGGGTCTTGATCTCTTCCCGACCACGCACGGTCTTGATCAACACGGTGTCGGGGAACATCGTTCCACTCTCCTCAGGAGGGCCGAAACTGGGTCTTGCCCGGTTCCCTGCAATAAATGTACCGACCGCGTGTGACCCAGCGCAAGTCACGCGTTGCCGCCATCCGCCCGCTGCTGCAGCCGCTCCAGGTTGCGCCGCGCCCCCTCCAGGTGCGGATTGACGGCCAGCGCCCGGCGGAAGGCCTCCATCGCCGCCGCGTCCCGCCCCAGTTCCATGTACACGAGCCCCAGCCCGGCCAGCGCGCCGAAGTGCCGGGGTTCCAGTAGCAGCACCCGGCGGATGTCCGCGGCGGAGGCCGCGAAGCGCCCGCGCAGGTAGCGCACCGTCGCCCGCTGGTTCCAGCCCTCGGCATAGTCGGGGGCCATCGCCACGACCTGGTCGAAGTAGCGCTCCGCACGCGCGAGCCGGTCGTTGGCGAGGGCCCGCGCGCCCTGCCCCATCACCGTGTCCACCAGGGCGTTGCCGCTATCGTGCCAGATGCGCCAGATGCGCCGGGTCAGGTCCGCGGCGGCGGCCGGATCCTCGACCGCCTGCAGGCGCGCGAACAGCCGGTCCAGGCGCGGGTCGGTCTGATCGGCCGCCAGTGGCGGCGCCAGCAGGAGGGCGGCGAGCAGCAGCGCCGCGATGCGAGGTCGAATCATGTACCGGGATTATGGACCGGCTGGCGGCCGGCGCAACCGCAGGCGGCGCCCCCACTCAGCCGCGGATCGGCGACGTGCGCAGGTGGACCCGCAGCTCACGCCAGGCGGCCGCGGCCAGCGAATCCGGCAACAGGGCCACCCGCCGCGTGCTCCTGCCGGCCCGCAGCACCAGCACCACCAGCCACGGTGTCACCACCGTACCCGGTTGCAGGCGATAGGGGCCGGAGCCGTCGAGCCACCAGCCGCCATCCGCGTCGCAGGCGATCGCGCCGAGCGGCCGGTGGGTCCGCCGGTCCCACCCGATCAGCGCCGCCCCGACGGCCAGCAGCAGGGGCCACCAGCGTGGCGGCAGCGCGGCCAGGGTGCCGGCCAGCGCGACGGCGTAGAGACCGGCGACCAGACCGCGCAGCCGCCGGGATGGCAGGGGTTCAAGCCGGAGGCCGGGGGCGGATGCGGGCGATGACATCGGCCAGTTCCGGGTCGTCCGGCTGCGCGCGCCCCGTCAGCAGGGCGTACAGCTCGGGGTCCTGCATTGTGAGCAGGCGCTCGAAGGCCGCGCGCACCGAGGGCGGTGCCTCCGCCCAGCGGTGTTCGAGAAAGTCCGTCAGCAGCAGGTCGAGCTCGCGCGTCCCGCGCCGACACAGCCAGCGCAGCCGGGCCCGCTCGGCCGGCTCGACAGTGTTACCCACGATTGCTCACAGCCCGCGCGACCGCAAATCCGGTCCGGGCGAGGGAAGAGAACGGATCTCGCAGAGACGCGGAGAACGCAGAGGCCGCAAAGGGGGCGGATTTCATCATCGTCCGACGGCCCCGCACGCGCGTGAACCCGCATCCCTGCCAGGACAACATTCCCGCCGTTTGACCATCGCATTCTCCGCGTCCTCTGCGGACTCCGCGAGAGATTCCTTCCGGGTCGACCTCACCCCCTCCGTTCGGCCAGCAGCTTCTTGATCTCGCCGATCGCCTTCGCCGGATTGAGGCCCTTCGGGCAGGCCTCGGTGCAGTTCATGATGGTGTGACAACGGTACAGCTTGAACGGGTCATTGAGCGCATCCAGTCGCTCGCCGGTCGCCTCGTCGCGCGAATCCGCGATCCAGCGGTAGGCATTCAGCAGCGTCGCCGGGCCCAGGTACTTCTCCGGGTTCCACCAGTAGCTCGGGCAGCTGGTCGAGCAGCAGGCGCAGAGGATGCACTCGTAGAGCCCGTCGAGTTTCTCCCGGTCTTCCCTGGACTGCAGCCGCTCGCGGTCCGGCGGTGTGGGCGACTGCGTCTTGATCCAGGGCTCCACCGACGCATGCTGCGCATAGAAATGCGTCATGTCCGGCACCAGGTCCTTGTGCACCGTCATGTGGGGCAGCGGATAGACGTTGATGTCGCCGCGGTAGTCCTCGATCGCGCTGAGACAGGCGAGCGCATTGCGGCCGTTGAGGTTCATGGAGCAGGAGCCACAGATGCCCTCGCGGCAGGAACGACGAAAGGTGAATGTCGGGTCGATGTCGTTCTTGATCTTGATCAGCGCATCGAGAACCATCGGCCCGCAGTCGTCGAGGTCGATCTCGTAGGTGTCGATCCGCGGATTGGCGCCCGAGTCGGGGTCCCAGCGATAGACATGGAACTTCCGGGTCCGTTCCGCCCCCTCGGGTGCAGGCCAGGTCCTGCCCTTCTCGATCCGACTGTTCTTCGGCAGCGTGAATTCCGCCATTACGAAAACCCTCTTGGGCGACTATCCAGTGTTCAGTAGGTCCGCGCCTTCGGCGGGATGACGTCGACCTCGTCGGTCAGGGTGTGCATGTGCACCGGCCGGTAGTCGATCCGGGTGCTTCCGTCCTTCGCATCCAGCCAGCAAAGGGTGTGCTTCATCCAGTTGTCGTCGTCGCGCTCGGAATAGTCCTCGCGTGCATGCCCGCCGCGACTCTCGGTGCGATTCAGCGCGCCCTCGATCGTGGTCACCGCGCAGCCGAGCAGGTTCTCCAGCTCCAGCGTCTCGACCAGGTCGGTATTCCAGATCAACGACCGGTCGGAGACCTTCACATCGCCGAACTCGCGGTAGATCGCCCGCATCTTGTCCACGCCGTCACTCAAGAGATCCCCGGTGCGGAACACCGCGGCGTGCTCCTGCATGGTGCGCTGCATGCGGTCGCGCAGTTGTGCCGTGGGCGTGCCGCCGTCGGCGTTGCGCAGGCGGTCGAAGCGCTCGATGATGTGGTCGCTCGATCCCGACTGCAGCGGCTTCTGCCGCGCGCCCGGCTCGATCACCTCGGCCGCCCGGATTGCCGCGGCGCGGCCGAAGACGACGATGTCCAGCAACGAGTTCGAGCCCAGGCGGTTGGCGCCGTGCACCGACACGCAGGCCGCCTCGCCGATCGCCATCAGCCCCGGCACCACGTGATCCGGCTCGCCGTCCTCCAGGGTCACCACCTCGCCGCGGTAGTTGGTCTGGATCCCGCCCATGTTGTAGTGCACCGTCGGCAGGACCGGGATGGGTTCCTTGTTGACGTCGACGCCGGCGAAGATTCGCGCCGATTCCGCGATGCCCGGTAGCCGCTCGTCGATGACCTCGGATCCCAGGTGCTGCAGGTTCAGGTGGATGTGATCCTTGTTGGGCCCCACACCCCGTCCCTCGCGGATCTCGATCGTCTCGGCGCGGCTGACGACGTCGCGCGAGGCCAGGTCCTTTGCGTTCGGCGCGTAGCGTTCCATGAAGCGCTCGCCCTCGGAATTGGTGAGGTAACCGCCCTCGCCACGCGCGCCCTCGGTGATCAGGCAGCCGGCGCCGAAGATGCCGGTGGGATGGAACTGGACGAACTCCATGTCCTGCAACGGCAGCCCGGCGCGCAGCACCATGCCGTTGCCGTCGCCGGTACAGGTGTGGGCCGAGGTGGCCGAGAAGTAGGCCCGGCCGTAGCCGCCGGTCGCCAGCACCACCATCTGCGCCTGAAATCGATGCAGCTCGCCGGTCGCGAGATCCCAGGCGACGACACCGCGGCAGGCGCCGTCCTCCATGATCAGGTCGATCGCGAAATACTCGATGAAGAACTCGGCCTTCTCCGCCAGCGAGCGCTGATACAGCGTGTGCAGGATGGCGTGGCCGGTGCGGTCGGCCGCGGCACAAGTGCGCTGGGCAGTGCCCTTGCCGAAATGCGTGGTCATGCCGCCGAACGGGCGCTGATAGATCTTGCCGTCGTCGGTGCGCGAGAACGGTACACCGGAGTGCTCGAGCTCGATCACCGCGGGCACGGCCTCGCGACACATGTACTCGATGGCGTCCTGGTCACCGAGCCAGTCGGAGCCCTTGACCGTGTCGTACATGTGCCACTGCCAGCTGTCCTCGCCCATGTTGCCGAGCGCGGCGCTCATGCCACCCTGCGCGGCCACCGTATGGCTGCGGGTCGGGAACACCTTGGTCACGCAGGCGGTGCTGAGTCCCTTCTCCGCCATGCCCAGCGTGGCGCGCAGCCCGGCGCCGCCGGCGCCGACCACGACGACGTCGTAGCTGTGATCGATGATGGTGTAGTCCGCGGTCATGCGATCAGACTCCCAGCGCAATACGGAGCACGGCAAAGATCCCGGCCAGCGCGAGCACGACCGCGGCCAGTTGCACGGCCAGCAGCAGGAACAGCTTCTTGCCCTCGCCGGCCACGTAGTCCTCGATGACTTCCTTCACGCCGAGGGCGCCATGCCAGAAGCCGACCGCCAGCAACAGGATCAGCAGCACGGCATTGACCGGGTTCGCCACCCAGTCGATCACGGTGTAGTAGTCGGCACTGCCGAGCAGTGCGACCGAGAAGCCGAACCACAGCGTCAGCGGGACCAGGGCCACGGCCGTCAGCCGCTGGTGCCACCAGTGGCCGACGCCTTCCTTCGCCGAGCCGAGGCCACGCGCCTCGGCCAGTGGGGTTCGCAGACTCATCGCTTCACGCTCCGTTGGCCGAGTACGCCAGCAACCAGGTCAGGACGGTCAACACGATCGCGCCGAGGATCACTACCCAGGACGCCCGGGTGGCGGTTTGCAGCTCGTAACCATAGCCGGCATCCCAGACCAGGTGCCGGATGCCGGCACACAGGTGGTAGTAGAGCGCCAGCGTGAAACCGACCAGCACGATCTGGCCAAGCCAGTGGGTCGCCGCAGCATGGAACGACTGGAATACCTGCGAGCCGCTGGCGGCCGCGACCAGCATGGTGACCACCCCGACCGCACCGAGCGCCAGCAGCAGCCCGGTGATCCGGTGCGTGATCGAGAGCACCGCATTCAGCGGCAGGCGGTAGATCTGGAGATGCGGTGACAGCGGTCGATCGCGATCGGCGGCCATGGTCGGATGCTCCCAAGCTCGCGCCGTCGGCGGATGGCGGAATACCATCCACGATCGGCCGGCGGGTGATCAGAAGTCGATGCAGCGCCCGTTCTTTTCCCAGTCGCCGTAGCGAGTGGGCTCGAGACGGTTCGGTCCGCCGATCTCGACGGTTTCGGCCGCGGGTGGTTCCGCACTCCCGGTCGGCGCGGTGTCCGCTGCGGTGGACTCGTCTTCGGGTGGGTCGGCTGCGCGCGGGTCCACTGCGGGCTTCCTCGGCGAACTGGAGCCATTGTTACGAGTTGCCCCGGGGATGTCAAAACGCAAGCCCGCGCGGACCGCGCCACTATGCGACTGGCGGTTGCGGCTCGGTGGAAGCGCACTGATCCGTGCCGGACACGCGGCACGATGTCGCTGGCGAGCAGTTGCACGGTGCCCGCCGTCGACGGGCTTGGCGCCCCGGGGCGCGCCGATGCATCATGCAACCTGCCCGGCCGCACCCTGACCGGGAAACAGGAGCAACCGCTTGATCGAGGCCCTGAGCAAAGCGCGATGGATGCAGGACGGACCGGTCCGGGCGGCCGCCGACGGCGCCTTGCGCTGTGCAGTGACGGGACGCAGCCTGCTCGCCGTCACCGGCACCGACGCGGCTGAATTCCTGCACGCCCAGCTCAGCACCGACGTCCGCTCGCTCGCGCCCGGCGAGGCCCGCCTCAGCTCCTATTCCGACGCCCGCGGTCGGCTGCTGGCGGTGCCGCGCCTGTTGGTCACCGGCGACGGCTTCCTCATGGAGCTGCCGGCCGACAGCGCCGAGGCCGTCGCAAGCCAGTTGCGCCGTTACGTGCTGCGGGCGCGCGTCGAGATCGAACCCGTCCCCGCCGACTGGGTCGCCTGCGGCATCGCCGGCCCGGCGGGCAGCGATCCCGCCGCGCCGCTCGGCGAACCCCTGCCCCTGGGCGGCACCTGGGTCGGGCTCGACGGTGGCGCCCACCTCGCCACCTGCGAGGGGCCTGTGCCCCGGGCCCTCCTGTTCGGGCCCGAGGCCGCGCTGCGCCGCGCCTGGGAGCGCCTGGAGGACCTCGCGCCGGCGGCGGCGGCGAGCTGGGACCTGCTCGACATCGAGGCCGGCCTGCCCTGCATCCACGCCGCCACCCGCGGCCACTTCGTCGCGCAGATGGTGAACCTCGACCGGCTCGGCGCGCTCGATTTCCGCAAGGGCTGCTACCCGGGTCAGGAGGTGATCGCGCGTACTCATTACCTCGGCCGGGTGAAGCGGCGCATGTACCCGCTGCGCGCGGAGCGGGCACCCGAGCCACCCGCCGCTGGCGAGCCCGTGCACGATGCCGCCGGCCATGCCGCCGGCGAGCTGGTGCGGGCGGCGCCACATCCCGCCGGCGGCTGCCTGGCGCTGGCCGTGCTGCGCCTCGACGCGATCGACGGCCCGCTGACCCTGGCCGACGGCACGCCGGTGACCCGGAGGGATCCACCCTACCCGCTCGACGAGGCGGCCTGAGTGCGGCGCGTCTACCAGGGCGAGAACCTGTTCGACGCCCAGCTGGTCCGCGACCGCCTGCTGGAGGACGGCATCGCCGCCGAGGTCCACGGCATCATGCTCACCGGCGCGGTGGGCGAGATCCCCGCCGATACCCGCCCCAGCGTCTGGATCGACGACGCCGACCTCTACGAACGCGCCCGCCAGCTGGTCGCCCGGTTCGAACGCAGCGACGCCAACGCCGCGGGCTGGCGCTGCCCCGCCTGCGGCGAGGACAACGGTCCGGCGTTCGAACTCTGCTGGTCCTGCGGCGCGTCGCCGCACGACAAGCATGGAGGGAACCGCGAATGAACGCGAATGGACGCGAATACTCGCGCGTCAGGACATGCAGGCGGGTTGCAGCTGCGCTGTAAGCGCCTCACCGCAGAACGGATTTGAAGAACCACGAATGAACACGAATCAAAAAGACGGGGTCGCAAGGATGACGTAGGTGCGCTTTTGCGAAGCAAACGCGTACGCCCGCCTCGCAACAAACGTACGCGTTCGCCTGCGGCGAAAGCGCACCTACGGTGTCGCTATTCGTGTTCATTCGTGTCCATTCGCGGTTCGAACTTCTCCACCTTCAAGCCCGCGCAGACATGCCAGCGTAGCTCTGACACGCGGCAACCGTTGACGCGCCGATATTCGCGTTCATTCGCGTTCATTCGCGGTTCCCGTCCTCCCCTGCTCCCCGAGAAACCGCTCCACCCGTGCGCGCAGCCGCTGGTGCAGGCGCGGGTCCTCGCTGTCGAACCACTCGACGCCCTCCATCCTGCGCAGCCAGGTGAGCTGGCGGCGGGCGAGCTGGCGGGTGGCGACGATGCCCCGCTCGCGCATCTCGTCCCATGACAGCTCGCCCTCGAGGTACTGCCAGACCTGGCGGTAGCCGACCGCGCGCATCGACGGCAGCTCGGCGTGCATCCCGGGCCGTGCGCGCAGGGCGCGGACCTCCTCGACCAGGCCATGCGCCAGCATGGCGTCGAAGCGCTGCTCGATGCGGGCGTGCAGGGTCGCGCGCTCCGCCGGCGCCAGCGCCAGCCGCAGCACCCGGTACGGCAGCGGCTCACCCGACTGCTGCAGCTCGCTGATGGGCCGTCCGGTCAGGCGGACCACCTCGAGCGCCCGCTGGATGCGCTGCGGGTCGTTCGGGTGGATGCGCGCGGCGGCGGCGGGATCGGCCGTCGCCAGCTCGGCGTGCAGCGCCGCCAGGCCGCGGCGCTCCGCCTCGCGCTCGAGCTCGGCGCGCAGCGCCGGGTCCGCGCTCGGCAGCGCGGCCAGCCCGTGCTCGAGCGCGTGGAAGTACATCATGGTGCCGCCGGCGAGCAGCGGCACGCGGCTGGCGCGACGGATCTCCGCCATCGCCGCCAGCGCCTCGTCGCGGAAGCGACCGGCCGAGTACGGCTGCGTCGGATCGGCGCGATCGAGCAGCCGATGCGGTGCCCGTCGCAGGGTGGCGGGATCGGGCCGGGCCGCCCCGATGTCGAGTCCGCGGTAGACCAGCGCCGAATCGACACTGACGATCTCCAGCGGCAGGGTCGTCGCCAGCGCGACCGCGGCCCCGGTCTTGCCGGCGGCGGTCGGTCCGAGCAGGAAGACGGCAGGCGGAGTGCCTGGCTCGGCGCTCATCGACCGCGCTGGAACAGGCGGTCGAGGCCCTGCATGTCGAGCTGGACCCAGGTCGGGCGGCCGTGGTTGCACTGGTCGCTGCGCTCCGTGCGTTCCATCGACCGCAGCAGAGCGTTCATCTCGTCCAGGGTGAGGCGGCGGCCCGCACGCACCGAGCCATGGCAGGCCATGGTCGAGAGCACGCGGTTGCGCTCCGCGTCGATGCGGTGACTGTCGCCGAGCGCCTGCAGATCGGCGAGCACGTCGCGCACCAGTTGTGCCGGATCGCCGTCGGCGAGCAGGGCCGGCACCTGCCGCACCTGCAACCGCTCGGGCCCGAGCCGATCGACCTCGAAGCCGAGCGCGGCGAACGCCTCGCCGTGGACCTCGGCCGCATCCGCCTCGCCGCGCCCGACTGCCAGCGCGATCGGCACCAGCAGCGGCTGCGCCTGCAGGCCGCCCGCGTCGTGCGCCGCCTTCAGGCGCTCGTAGGTCACCCGCTCGTGGGCCGCGTGCATGTCGACCAGCACCACCCCGGCGGCGTTCTCGGCGACGATGTAGACGTCGTGGATCTGGGCCCGGGCGAAGCCGAGCGGCGGGGTCTGTGCATCGGTGGCCGGACCGCCGACGGTCTCCGACGCGCTCGCGGGCTCGTGCAGGGCGGCGTAGGCGGCCATGGCCTCGGCGACCGGCAGGCCCATCCCGGCCTGGCGCGGGGTCGGCGCCGCGGACCCGCCTCCCCACAGCGCCTCCGCGCGGGCCGGCGCCGCCGGCGCCGCGCCGGCCCGGGTGCCGGCGAGCGCGTCTTCCAGCGTGCGCCGCAGGAACTCGTGCACCAGCCGGCTCTCCCGGAAGCGCACCTCGTGCTTGGCCGGGTGCACGTTGACGTCGACCTGCGCCGGGTCGATCTCGAGGTAGAGCACGAACGCCGGGTGGCGGCCGTGGTGCAGGACGTCGGCGAAGGCCTGGCGGACCGCGTGCTGCACCACCCGGTCGCGCACCGCGCGGCCGTTGACGTAGAACTCCTGCAGGTCGGGCTGGCTGCGGGAGAAGGTCGGCTGGGCCACCCAGCCGGACAGGTGCAGGCCCGCCCCCGCGTGCTCGATCGCCAGGGCATGCCGGGCGAAGTCCTCACCGAAGGCGGCCTGCAGGCGGCGGGTCGCGGTCTCGTCCGAGCTCACCGCCGGCCAGTGCGACACCGGCCGGCCGTTGTGGCCGAGCCGGAACTCGACGTCCAGCCGCGCCAGCGCCAACCGCCGCACGATGCGCTCGATGTGGGCGAACTCGGTCCGCTCGGTGCGCAGGAAGCGGCGCCGCGCCGGGGTGTTGTGGAACAGGTCGCGCACCTCGACGGTCGTCCCCGTGGGATGCGCCGCCGGCGCGAGCTCGCCGTCGGGCTCGAGCGCGGTCCCGTGTTCGGCCGCCGCGGTCGCCGACACCAGCCGCAGCCGCCCCACCGAGGCGATGCTGGGCAGGGCCTCGCCGCGGAAGCCCAGGCTGGCGACCCGCTCGAGGTCGTCCAGCGAGGCGATCTTGCTGGTCGCGTGGCTGGCGAGCGCCAGCGGCAGTTCGTCGGCGCCGATACCGGAGCCGTTGTCGCGCACCCGGATCAGCCGCGCCCCGCCCTGCTCGATGTCGATCTCGATCCGACCCGCACCGGCATCGAGGCTGTTCTCGACCAGCTCCTTGACCACCGACGCCGGCCGCTCGACCACCTCGCCGGCGGCGATCTGGTTGACCAGCGATTCGGGCAGTGAACGGATCGGCATCGGGCGCGGTTCGCGGACGGATGGCGGCCGCCATTATCCGCGCCCGGGCCAGTCCGCTCCAGAGGGTGGGGGTCGAGGAACCGCGAATGGACGCGAATGAACGCGAATCTGGCGCGTCAGGGCGTGCGCGCGGATTGCAGCTCCACTGAAAGCGAGTCGCCGCCGAACGGCAATGAAGAACCACGAATGAACACGAATCAAGGGACGGGGTCGCCAGGATGACGTAGGTGCGCTTTTGTCCGGCGCCCGCGCCGGACAAACGCGTACGCCGCGTTGCAACGAAACGTACGCGTTCGCCTGCGGCGAAGGCGCGCCTACGTGTCCTTCTATTCGTGTTGATTCGTGTTCATTCGTGGTTCGCTTTCAGGGCGGTCCGAATTCGACGATCGACCGGCGCAACTCTGACGCGCGTGACTTGCTAACGCGCCAGATTCGCGGCCATTCGCGTCCATTCGCGGTTCCCGAAGATCGATCGGGGGAAGGTCAGGAATCGTTGCGGGCGACGTACTCGGCGTAGAAGCGGGTGTCGCGCGGGGCCTGGCGCTTGAAGTAGTCGACCACGCCGTCGCGGATGGCCTCGGCGAGCTTCTGCTGGTGCGCCGCGGTCTGCAGGCGGCGTTCTTCCCTCGGGTTGGAGATGAACGCCGCCTCGACCAGGATCGAGGGGATGTCGGGCGACTTCAGCACGACGAAGGCGGCCTGCTGCACGCTGTGCTTGTGGATGCGGTTGACGCCGCCGATCTCCTGCAACACCTCGTTGCCGACCTCGAGGCTGGATTCGATGGTGGCGCTCTGCGACAGGTCCAGCAGCACGGAGGCCAGCATCTCGTCCTTGTCGCCGAGCGAGACACCGCCGACCAGGTCGGCCGCGTTCTCGCGCTCGGCCAGCCAGCGCGCGGCCTCCGAGCTGGCGCCGTTGAGCGACAGGGCGTAGACCGAGGAGCCGCGGGCGCGCGGGTCGCGGAAGGCATCGGCGTGCAGCGAGATGAACAGGTCGGCCTGGGCCGCGCGTGCCTTGTCCATGCGCTCGCGCAGGCCCATGTACACATCGCCCTCGCGCGTGAGGACCGCCCGGAACCCGGGTGTCCCGTCCAGCACGCGCTTGAGGCGTTGCCCGACCGCGAGCGTGATGTGCTTCTCGTAGCTCCCGGACCGGCCGATCGCGCCCGGGTCCTTGCCGCCATGACCGGGGTCGATCGCGATCACGAGATCGCGCCGCGGCTTGCCCGACGGTGTCTTGCCGGGCTCGCTCCCGGCCACCGCCGTCGGGTTGATCACGTCGACCACCAGCCGGTGGCCGTGCTCGCCGTTGGGTTGCAGCAGGAAGGTCTTGGGCCGCGCCGCCTGCTTCATGTCCAGCACCACGCGCAGGCTGTCCCCGCCGCGCGGGGCGCTGCGGATGCGGCGGATCAGCGACGGCGCCGGCGGCTTGGCGGGCAGGTCGCCCGTCAGGCGCACGTCCTCGATGTCGAGCACCACCCGGTGGGGGCCCTCGAGCGTGAACACCTGGTGCGCGACCGGGCCGTCGAGATCGAACACCAGCCGCGAGCGCTCGTCGTTGGCGGACATGCGCATGCCGGTGAGCGCGGTATCGGCGGCCACGGACAACGGCAGCAGCAGGAGCGCAGCGGCAGCGATCAGGCGCAACGGTCCCAGGGCGGGACGACCTCGCTCGGGCGCTGTTGCCGGGCACTGCTCTCGCATGTGCACAACCTCCGCGGGCCCTGCAGCGGGCCAATACGCCCGAGTCTGCCCGATTGTCCGCTCAAGTCAAGTTGTTTTTCCAATCTGGAGAACAAGATACAGGCGAAACCTAAGGCCGGTTTCAAGTCGCCGGGGCGGTCGCCACCCCCGGCGGCAGGCCGTGGATCCGGCGCGCGTCGCCGCGTCCGCAGGCGAACACCAGCCACCAGTCCGCCGGCGGCAGGAAGCCGCGGCCCCGCTCGGGCCACTCGACCAGCCAGATCGCGTCCGCCGCAGCCAGGTCGCGCACGCCCAGATGCTCCAGCTCCTCGGGGTCGGACAGCCGGTACAGGTCGAGGTGATGCACGATGGCGTCGGCGCAGGGGTAGCTCTCGACCAGGGTGTAGGTGGGACTGCGGACCGGCCCCGCATGGCCGCGCGCCCGCAGGAATCCCCTGACCAGCGTGGTCTTGCCGGCGCCGAGCGGTCCCTCGAGGGCGATCACGCAGGGGGCCGCCACCACCGCCGACAGCGCCGCCCCCAGCGACTCGGTCTCGGCCGCCGTCCGTGGCCGCGCGTCAGCCATGCCCGAGCGCGGCCGTGGCCGGCCCCAGGGCGTCGAGCAGGTCGGTCGGGAGCAGGCCGCGGGTGCCCACGGCCTGCTCGGCCCGGTCGGCGGCCAGGCCCAGCAACACCCCGGCGCAACAGGCGGCATCGGCCGGCTCGAGGCCCTGGCCGCACAGCGCGGCGGCGATCCCGGTCAGCACGTCGCCGCTGCCGCCGACCGCGAGCGCCGGCCGCGCGCCCGGCAGCAGGCGGCCGGGATCCTCGCCATCGCGGCAGACCAGCGTGCCCGGCCCCTTCAGCAGCACGGCGGCGCCGTAGCGCGCGGCCAGTTCGCGGCCGGCCGTGAACCGGTCCGCCTGGATCCCGGCGCTGGTCGTGCCGAGCAGCCGGGCCGCCTCGCCGGGATGCGGCGTCAGCAGCGCGCCGCCGGCGAGCACGCGCGGCTCCGCCGCCAACCCGTTGAGGCCGTCGGCGTCGACCAGCAGGCGCCCGGGCGCGGCCTCGAGCACGGCCCGCAGCAGGGCCGTGCTCCATTCGCCGCGGCCGAGTCCCGGGCCGAGCGCGACCACGTCGGCGCGCTCCAGCAGCGGCGCCAACGCGGCGGCGTCCTCCACCCCGTGCGCCATCAGTGCCGGGCAGCCGGCGACCAGCGCCGTCACGTGCTCGGGCCGGGTCGCGACGCTGACCAGGCCGGCGCCGGCGCGCAGCGCCGCCTCGCCGGCCAGGCGCGCGGCGCCGGCGAAGCCCGTGCCGCCACCGACCACCAGCACGTGACCGGCGTCGCCCTTGTGCGCGGTGGGCGGACGCGCGGGCAGCAGCGCCTCCGCATCCTTGCGCTCGCACACGGACACCGCCGGGCCGATGCCGTCGTGGATGGCCGGGGGCGTATCGAGGTCGTCGAACAGCACGCTGCCGGCGCACTCGATGCCGGCACCGGTATAGAGACCGCGCTTGGGGCCGATGAAGGTGACCGTGAGCGCGGCGCGGACGGCGGTGCCGAGCACCGCGCCGGCGTCGGCGTCGAGGCCGGAGGGGATGTCGACCGCGAGCACCGGCGTGGCGGCCGCGTTGAGGGCGTCGATCGCGGCGGCGATCTCGCCCTCGACCGGCCGATCGAGGCCGGTGCCGAGCAGCGCATCGACCACGACGTCGTGGGCGGCCGGGTCGAGCGCGTCCAGCGCCTGCGCCGGACCGTTCCAGTCCTCCCAGGCACGCGCGGCCGCGCCGCGCAACCGGGCCGGGTCGCCCTTGAGCGCGAGCTCGACCTCGAGGCCCGCGGCGCGCGCCAGCCGGGCGATCACCAGACCATCGCCGCCGTTGTTGCCACCGCCGCAACAGACCGCGATCCGCCGGGCCGCCGGCCAGCGCAGCCGCAGGCCGCGGAACGCCGCCTCGGCCGCGCGCGTCATCAGCGCGTAGCCGTCGACGCCGTGGTCCTCGATGCAGCGCCGGTCGAGCTCGCGCACCTGGGCGGCGGTATACAAACGTGTCGGCCGGACGAGGCTCATGATGGACCCGGACTCATCCCCGTTGAATGAAGACCGCCGGCCGGAGACCGTGCCACCGGCCCGGCGGCAAGGGCGTTCAGCGCAACCGGGGCTCCGCCTGTTCGTTGAATACCTCGAGCAGCGTCGCCCCCACGCGCTCGGACAGGCGCCGCCAGAAGTCCTTGCGCGGCGTGAAGTCGACCACCTCCTCCGCGCCGATCACATCGCGGGCGACCTCGCCCGGCGTCATCAAGTCGTCGACCAGCCCCTTCTCCAGCGCGCCCTCGCCGGTCCAGATCAGGCCCGAGAACATCGCCGGGTCGTCGCCGAGCCGATCGCCTCGGCCGGCCTTCACCGCCGTGATGAACTGCTCGTGGATCGCGTTCAGCAGGCCCTGCACGTGATCGACCTCCTGCGGGTCCTGCGGCAGGAACGGATCGAGCAGGGCCTTGTTGTCCCCGGCCGTGATCAGGCGCCGTTCGATGCCAAGCTTGTCGATGGCCTCGACGAAACCGAAGCTGTCCATGCGCACCCCGATCGACCCGACCAGGCTGGCGCGGTTGGCGAAGATGCGGTCGGCCGCCGCCGCGATGTAGTAGCCACCGGAGGCGCAGATGTCGGTGGTGACCGCATACACCGGCGTGTCGGGATACTCCTGGCGCAGGCGCCGGATCTCGTCGTAGATCATCCCGGCCTGCACCGGGCTGCCACCGGGGCTGTTGATGCGCAGCAGCACGCCCTGGGTGTTGTCGTCCTCGAAGGCATTGCGCAGGCCCTCGACCACCCGATCCGCACTGGCGTCGGTGTCCGCGGCGATCAGTCCCTGCACATCCACCAGGGCCGTGTGCGGGCCCGCGGCGACCGGCTTGCGCTCCATCAGCGGGCCGACGTTGAGTGCGGCGAACAGGAGGGCGAACAGGTACAGCAGCACCAGCGACTTGAACAGGATGCCCCAGCGCCGGGCGCGACGCTGTTCCCGCATGCCCGCCTCGGCCAGCCGCAGCAGCGACTCGCGTGCCCAGTCCCCGCGCTCGTCGCCACCGGTCCGCCCGGCGACATCCTCGTCCGTCTCCGCCATGCTCGTGATCTCCCGCGTCGATCCCGTCGTCTAGTGCCTTTAGTGCCTTGCGCCGGCAGGCAGGACCCAGCGATCGAGGTCCTCGAACCGCTGCAGTATCCCGCGCGGACGCGCCTGCGCGAGCCGTTCGGGCGGGTGCGCACCCCAGCTCACGCCGAGCGCGTCGACACCCGCGTTGGCCGCCATCTCCAGATCGAACAGGGTATCACCCACCACCAGCGTGTCGGCGGCCGTGACCCCGCAATCGCTGACCAGTTCCTCGACCATCGCCGGGTGCGGCTTCGACGGGCAGTCGTCGACCGTGCGTGTGCCGACGAAACATCGATCGAGGCCGGCCTGCTCGAGGTCGCGCCGCAGCCCGGAGCGGCTCTTGCCGGTGGCGATCGCAAGCAGGCAGCCGGCGCGTTCCAGCCGCGCGAGGGCCTCCGCCGCGCCGGCAAACGGCTCCGCCGGTGCGTGTCCCGCCGTGCGCACGAAGGCCTCGCGGTAGCCCCCGGTCAGGCGCTGCCGTTCGGCCGCAGACAGCTCCGGGTACAGCGCCTGCGCGGCCTCGTGCAGACCGAGGCCGATCGTGGCCCGGATCTGTTCCGGGCTGCGGGGCGGCAGCCCGCTGGCCGCGATCGCCTCGCGCACGGTGGCGACGATGCGGCCGGCCGAGTCCAGCAACGTGCCGTCCCAGTCGAACACGACCAGCGCGTACCGCGGTGTCACCGTGGCTCCGGCTGCAGGGGCGCCGCGAATCCCGCCGGCGGCGGACACTCGAGGGTGACCGGCCCGTGCTCGCCGGTGAAGGTCAGTCGCGTCGCATGCAGGTACATGCGCCGGGCACGGCCGCCGAGCGCGGCCCGCTCCCCGGCGGCATCGCCGTAACGGGTGTCGCCGACCACCGGGTGACCGAGGTGGGCGGCGTGCACCCGGATCTGGTGGGTGCGCCCGGTCTCGATCTCGACCTCGACCAGGGTGAAGCGACCGTCACCGTCCAGGCGGCGGAAATGGCTGCGCGCCGAGCGCCCCTCGGGGTCCACGCGCACCCGGCGCTCGCCCGAATCGAGCCGGGTGCGCCGCAGCGGTGCATCGACCGTTGCCTCCGGTCCCGGCCAGTCCCCTAGGAGCAGGGCCGTATAGACCTTGACGAACCCGCCCCCGCGCAACTCGGCCTGCAGCCGCCGCAGCGCGGGCCGGCCCTTGGCGAGCAGCAGGCAACCGGAGGTGTCACGGTCCAGCCGATGGACCAGTTCCAGCCCGCAGATGTCGGGCCGCAGCTGGCGCAGCCCGTCGATCACGCCGCCGCCGAGGCCGCTGCCCGCATGCACCGCGAGGCCGGCCGGCTTGTCGATCGCGAGCGAGACCGCATCCTCGTGCCGAATCGAATCGCGCAGCCGCGCGAGCTGGTGCCCCGGCAGCCGGCCACCTGCGTAACGCCGCTGCCGGACGGGTGGCACCCGCACGTGATCACCGGTCTGGAGACGATGGCCCGGCTTCACCCGACCACCGTTCACCCGCACCTCGCCGCGGCGCAGCAGCCGGTACACCCGCATGCGAGGCACCCCGCGCAGGATCCGCAGCAGGTAGTTGTCGATCCGCTGGCCGGCGTCTTCGGCGGTCGCGACCAGCTGCCGCGGGCCGCCATCGGTGACCGCGGCCTCCGGCGCGCCGTCGGCGGGTTGCTCTCGGGAGTTCATCGGACCTCGCAGCGGCCGCCGCCCGATTGCGGCGAAGACCGCGTGCTGCTATAGTGCGGGCGCGCATTTTTGCCCGCAATTCAAGTGGATGCGGCAACTGATTGAAGCCGCTTGCCGGCCTGCATGCAAGGGCATGCGCAACGACTCGGACGCGCCGGCATGGCCGCGTGGAGACCGGGTCAGCATTGTACCGACCGGGGCCCGCGTGCGGAATGCGGGCCCGGGGCCGCAGATGAACAAGCGATCCGCCGCGGGATTCACGGCAGCGGCGGCTCGAGGATATCCGCGCCGGGCACGGAGCGAACGTGATTCCGGCGCCACCGGACCGATGGACCGGTGCAACGAAAACGAGCGGCCGTGGGTAAACCGCGGACGCATGGACTAATGATCTTCAACGCGCGCGCTGGCCGCCGGACCGGTGACCTGGTCCGCCCTGTCCGGACACTCCCTGGTCCCGGACGGGCACCCGGTCGGCTCCCGACCCGTGACATCAGGCGCGCCGGCCCCAGCGGCCGGCGCCCGGGTCGGGCATGTCTCGCGCCGCGTTCAACCGAACGGGTTCAACATGAAACGAATGCTGATCAACGCGACTCAGCCGGAAGAGTTGCGCGTTGCCATCGTGGACGGCCAGCGGCTCGATAACCTGGACATCGAGCACGGCTCGCAGCAACAGAAGAAGTCGAACATCTACAAGGGCGTGGTCACCCGCATCGAGCCCAGCCTCGAGGCGGCGTTCATCGACTACGGCGCCGACCGCCACGGGTTCCTCCCCTTCAAGGAGATCGCGCGCGAGTATCTCGACGGCGGCAAGGGCGAAGGCGGCCGCGTCTCGGTCAAGGACGGTCTGAAGGAAGGCCGCGAGCTGGTCGTGCAGGTCGAGAAGGAGGAGCGTGGCAACAAGGGTGCCGCTCTGACCACTTACGTCAGCCTCGCCGGGCGTTACCTCGTACTGATGCCGAACAATCCGCGGGCCGGGGGCGTGTCGCGCCGGATCGAGGGTGACGACCGATCCGAGGTCCGCGAGGCCATCAGCCAGCTGCAGGTGCCCGAGGGCATGGGCACGATCGTGCGGACCGCCGGCGTCGGCCGTACCGCCGAGGAACTGCAATGGGACCTCGACTACCAGATCGAGATCTGGAAGGCGATCCAGAAGGCGGCGGGCGAGCGCAAGGCGCCGTTCCTGATCTACCAGGAAAGCAACGTCATCATCCGGGCGTTGCGGGACTACTTCCGCAACGACATCGGCATCATCCAGATCGATTCGCAGGAGGTATTCGACCAGGCCTATCGGTTCATCGAGCAGACGATGCCGAGCAACCTGCGGAAACTGAAGCTGTACGACGATGACCTGCCGCTGTTCTCGCGCTTCCAGATCGAGCAGCAGATCGAGACCGCATTCGAGCGCGAGGTGCCCCTGCCCTCCGGCGGATCGCTGGTGATCGACCATACCGAGGCACTGGTATCCATCGACATCAACTCGGCCCGTTCCACCAAGGGCGCGGACATCGAGGAGACCGCCTATCACACGAACCTCGAGGCCGCGGACGAGATCGCCCGGCAACTGCGCCTGCGCGACCTCGGTGGACTGATCGTGGTCGATTTCATCGACATGATGAGCAATCGCCACCAGCGTGAGGTGGAGAATCGTCTGCGCGAGGCGGTGAAGATGGACCGGGCACGGGTCCAGCTGGGACGCATCTCGCGCTTCGGCCTGTTGGAACTGTCCCGGCAGCGCCTGCAACCCTCGCTGGGCGAATCCTCGTCGATCACCTGCCCGCGCTGCCTCGGTCACGGCAGTATCCGCAGCCTCGGCTCGCTGTCTTTGACGATCCTGCGCGTGCTCGGCGAGGAATCGATGAAGGAGGCCACGGGGCGCATCGTGGCCCGGGTGCCGGTACAGGTGGCGACCTACCTGTTGAACGAGAAGCGCGACCAGCTGATCGCGCTGGAGCAGCGCAGCGGCGTGCACCTGTTGATCGTGCCGGACCCGGCGCTGGAGACCCCGCACTACCACATCGAGCGCGTGCGCAGCACCGACACCGAGCACGTGTCGCACAGCCAACGCAGCTACGAGCTGGCGGCGGACCCGAAGGGATCGGAGCCGCTGCCCGCGAAGGAGGAGCGTCGGCCGGTCGGCCAGGAGCCCGCGGTCAAGTCGATCTCGCCCGCGACGCCGGCCCCGCCCGGGCGCGAGCAGGCCGCCGCCGTGGAGGCGACTGCCGCGGGCACGCCGAGGTCCGGGCTGCTGAGCCGAATCACGCGGGCGCTGTTTCCCGGCACCGACGGGCCGACGCAGGCGTCGGACCCGGGCGAGGCCGCTCCCGCGCGCGGCCAGAAGCAGCCGGAGGGCGGCGACCGGGACGACCGTGATGATCGCGGCAACCGCGACGGCGGCGGTCGCGGACGGCGTGGCGGCCGCAACCGCCGGGGTGGCCGCGGCCAGAAAGGCGCCACGCCCGGTGCCGCGGCGCCGGGCGCGAACGCCGGCGATACCCGGCCCACCGGCGAGACCGGGACGGCCGAGGCGGATGCGGGTGATACCAGCGGTGGGGGCAAGGGCCGAGCTTCCGGATCCGGCGACGACGGTGAGCGCAACGACGGCAAGCCGCGCTCGCGCGGGCGCTCGCGGCGCGGCGGCCGCAGGCGGCGGGGCGGTCGCCGCGGCAATGAGGGCCAGGCCGAGAATCGTGGCGCGGGCGATGACAGCGCCGGCGCCGCAACCGGCGGGGGCGGCGCGAAGACCGGACAGTCGGCGCCGGACGACTCCCGTACGGCTGCCGGCGACGAGGCGCGCGCGGAAACGAGTAGCCGTTCGGGTCCGCGGGCCAGCGCCGACCCGGATCGACCCGAAGACCCTGCGCCTGCGGCCGGTGCCGAGCCGCCGCGCGCGGACACCGGGCCGACCGGGCCCGCAGCCGCTGCCGGTGCCGCCGGGCGCGAGCGCGAAGCGGGCGGGGACGACGCCGCGGAATCGCGCGTGTCCGCCCGTCAGCCGAGCGACTACGGCCGACAGGTGCGCTCGCTTGCGGCCGAGGGCGGCGACGGCGGCCCCGCCGACACCGGCCCGGAGAGCGCCGGCGGCAGCTCCGGTGAGCGCGACCGGGACACCGGCGGGGAAGACGCCGAGACGGACGAGCGCAAGACCGGGAGCGGAGATAGCTGACGGGCGGGACGCACCGGCGGCTGGCAATCGCCGCCGGAAAATTCAACAATAGCGTCCAACCCTGTACGCAATGCGCGGTCGGTCGTGCACGCCGAGCCGCACGCCGTTCCTTTCCTGATCGCCATGGGAGGCGCCAATGGCAAAGAAGAACGTATTCGTCGTCGGGCTCAACGAATTCAACCTCAACCTGTTGCGCCACCTGCGCGGCGCCGAGGAGCTCGAATTCCACCAGCTGCTCGACCCGGCCCTGTTCTACGAGACCGAGGAATTCGACATCCCGGCCATGCTCAAGCAGGCGACAGCCGACCTGGAGGCCTTTGACGGCACCATCGACGCCATCTGTGGCTACATGGACTTCCCGGTCTCGACCATGCTGCCGCTCCTGTGCGAGCGCTTCGGCACCAGCTCCGTGTCTCTCGAGGCACTCCTGAAATGCGAGCACAAGTACTGGGCCCGAATCTGTCAGGACGAGGTCATTTCCGAACACATCCCCGGCTTCGCCGCGTTCGATCCATTCGACGATGACGCGCTCTCGAAGATCGGTCTGCAGTTCCCCTTCTTCGCGAAACCGATCAAGTCATCCGGCTCGCGGCTCGGTTTCCGCATCGACAAGCCGGAGGACTTCGACCTGGCCATCGAGGCCTTCCGTGCAGATATCGGAACCATCAAGGAACCGTTCGACTACGTGCTGAATCAGCTCGATCTGCCCGACGACGTCGCCAAGATCGGTGGCGGTCACTGCCTAGCGGAGGAAATCATCGGCGGGCGCCAATGCACGCTCGAGGGCTATTGCTACGGCGGCGAAGTAGTCACGACCGGCATCATAGACTCGATTCGCTATCCGACGGTCATCAGCTTCTTCCGCTATCAGTACCCTTCCAAGCTGCCCAAGCGGGTACAGCGGAAGATGTCGAAGATCACCGAAAAGATCATGTCGCACGTCGGCTACGACAACTCGTCGTTCAACATCGAGTATTTCTGGGACGAGACGGTCGACAAGATCTGGCTGCTCGAGATCAACACCCGCATCTCGCAGTCACACAGCGACATCTTCGAGAAGGTCGACGGGGCCAGCAACCAGCAGCTGACGGTCGACCTCGCGCTCGGTCGCAAGCCCAATATGCCGCACCGCGAGGGCGAGTTCCCCCTGGCAGCCAAATTCTTCCACCGGCACTTCCACGGCGACGCGAAGGTGGTCAAGGCCCCGGACGAGGAAACGATCGCCGAGATCGAGAAGAAGATCCCGGGTACCCATATCCTGCCCCAGGTGAAGCCCGGCATCTGGCTCTCCGAGCTGCCCGAACAGGACAGTTACAGCTACGCGCTCGCCTACATCTACATGGGGGCGAAGAACCAGTCCACGCTGCTGAAGAACTACGATCGAGTGCTGAAGAAACTCGACTTCCAGTTCGAACAGGTCGACGATACGCTGCCGCGTGTGAGCCAGGAAAGCGAACCGCCCGCCTGACACTCGAGGCAAACCGTATTCTGGGGGAGCGGGCTTCTGTCCGCTCCTTTATTTCGTTTTCACCCGGGAGAGCGACGTCCAATGCAGATCGTCGATGAATTCGTACGCCAGCCATTCGAGGAAGAGACCTGGATCGAGCTCTCCGATGGCTGTCGGCTCGCCGTGCGCATCTGGCGGCCAGCCGACGACGAGCCGGTACCGGCGATCCTCGAATACCTGCCCTACCGCAAACGCGACCTGACCGCGGCACGGGACGTGCCGATGCACACCTGGTTCGCCGGCCATGGCTACGCCTGCGTCCGTGTCGACCTGCGCGGCAGCGGCGAGTCGGATGGCGTACTCGAGGACGAGTACCTGCAGCAGGAACTCGATGACGGCGTCGAGGTACTGCGCTGGATCGCCGCGCAGCCCTGGTGCACCGGCGCGATCGGCATGATCGGCATCTCCTGGGGTGGCTTCAACGGCCTGCAGATCGCTGCCATGCAGCCGCCCGAACTCAAGGGCGTGATCACGCTCTGCTCGACCGACGATCGCTACGCCGATGACGTCCACCACATGGGTGGCTGCATGCTTGGTGACAACCTGTCGTGGGCCTCGACCATGTTCGACCAGAATGCCTGCCCACCGGACCCGGCGCTGGTCGGCGAACGCTGGCGCGAGATGTGGCTCGAACGCCTCGAGGGCAGCGGGCTGTGGCTGGAGAAGTGGCTGCAGCACCAGCGCCGCGACGACTACTGGAAGCACGGCTCGGTGTGCGAGGACTACAGCGCCATCCAGTGTCCCGTGTATGCCGTTTCGGGCTGGGCCGACGGCTACACCAATTCCGTGTTCCGCCTGGTCGAGATGCTCGACAGCCCATGCAAGGGACTCGTTGGACCGTGGGCCCACAAGTACCCGCATCTAGGGGAACCGGGACCCGCGATCGGCTTTCTGCAGGAGGCGCTGCGCTGGTGGGACTGGTGCCTCAAGGGCATCGACACCGGAATCATCGACGAGCCGCGGATCCGCGTGTGGATGCAGGACAGCGTGCCGCCGAGCGCTCGCTACGAAGTGCGCCCCGGCCGCTGGGTCGCCGAGCCTAACTGGCCGTCGCCGAACATCGTGCCGACCCGGTTTCGTCTGAGCGCGGGTTACGACCTCGTACCGGACGACGTGCGCTTTACCGAACGGCGGTACTCGATCAAGTCGCCGCTGTTCGTGGGCCTCTACGGCGGCAAGTGGTGTTCCTACAACGCCCCGCCCGACCTGCCACACGATCAACGCGACGAGGACGGGGGTGCGCTCTGGTTCCAGAGCGCCCCGCTGGAAGAACCGCTGGAGATCTTCGGCCAGCCGTCGGTCACGCTGGACCTCGAGGCCGACCGGCCGGTCGCGATGGTGGCGGTGCGGCTGGTCGACGTCGGCCAGGATGACAGCGCGACACGCGTGTCCTACGGCTTGCTGAATCTCACGCACCGCGACAGTGACGAATTCCCCGAACCACTGGAGCCGGGCAAGCGCTACCGGGTGACGGTACCGCTGAAGCATATCGCGCAGCGATTCCCGAAGGGCCATGCCATTCGGGTCTCGATCTCGACGGTGTACTGGCCGCTGGCCTGGCCGGCGCCGGAACCCGTGCGCCTGACCGTGATCAGCGGCGAGAGCCACCTCACCCTGCCCGTGCGCGAGCCGCGCCCGGACGAGGAATCGGCCCTGCGGCCGTTCGAGGAACCGCAGATGGGTCCCGAGCTGAAGCGCACCCTGCTGCAACCGCGTCAGGAGGAATGGACGGTCATCCGCGACCTCGCCAACGACCGAACCACCCTCCAGGTCACGAACGATGAGGGCCGCTATCGCATCGACGACATCGATCTCGAGATCAGCGCCAAGGTCACCGAGCGTTACAGCTACATCCACGCCGACCACAACTCGCTGACCGGATGGTGCGAGTGGGTCCGCAGCTTCCGCCGCGGTGACTGGCGGGTGCATACCGTCACCCGCACCCTGATGACCGCGAACACCCGCAACTTCAGGATCCGCGCCATGCTGGACGCCTTCGAGGGCGACAGTCGCATCTTCTCGAAGACCTGGGATACCGAGATCCCGCGCGACCTGGTGTGAGGCGGCGCCGGGAGGCGAGGGAACCACGAATGAACGCGAATGGACACGAATACAAAGACGAGGTGGCAAGGATGACGTAGGTGCGCTTTTGCGCAGCAAACGCGTACGCCCGCCTCGTGACGAAACGTACGCGTTCGCCTGCGGCGAAAGCGCACCTACGGTTCTTCTATTCGCGTTGATTCGCGTTCATTCGCGGTTCCCTCACCCTCGCCAGCCATGCCGGCGGCAAAGCTCGGCCAGCAGCCCGTCGCAGCCCGCCTCCACCAGATCCAGCACACGCTCGAACTCATGGTCCGCGCCGTAGTACGGGTCCGGCACCTCGTCGGTATCCGTCGCGGCGTGCACAAGCAGCAGACGCGGGGCCGTTGCGGCGGCGCCGGCCGCCAGCGACCCGAGTGCGCCCAGGTTGGCCCGGTCCATGGCCAGCACGTGGTCGAAGCGTTCCAGATCCGCGGCCCCGACCCGGCGTGCGCGCAGGTCGGACAGGTCGTAACCGCGGCGCGCCGCCGCCGCAACGGCCCGCGCGTCGGGCGCGGAACCGACGTGATATCCGTGCGTGCCGGCGGAATCGATCGCGATGCGATCCTGCAGCCCCGCCGCCGCGACCCGCGATCGGAATACGCCGTGGGCCGTCGGCGAGCGGCAGATGTTGCCCATGCAGACGAACAGCACGCCGACCCTGGCCTGGTCGCGCGTCACCGCCCGCACCCGCCTCGAGGGCTCAGGACAGGCCCTCGATGATGCGCAGGTCGCGCTCCGCCCCGTCGCCGAGCGCCGCCAGCGCCTGCCGGTACTCCGGGCTCTCGTAGCAGGCCACCGCGGCCTCGACGCTGTCGAACTCGATCACCACGGTGCGCTGGTCGCGCCCGCCCTCGAACACGCGGGCCGGTAGGCCGCGGGCGAGGAAGCGGCCGCCATGGCCCTCGATGGCCGGCCGCGCCAGCTCGGCGTAGCGGGCCAGCCGCTCCGGATCGCTCACGGACTGGATGAAGTTGATCCAGTAGGCGTTCGCCATGGTCATTCCTCCCGCAGACTTGCGCGCCCGGCGCGGTGAGTGCATGGACACTGGACCGCCACGCGAACCGGACTTCGATGGTAGCGCACCCGCACCGCGACGGCTCGCAACCTAGCGGTTGCATCCGATTCAGGGGCCCTGGCCGGACGCGAACTCGTCCAACTCATGCCAACGCTCATAGGCGGCGTCCAGTGCCGACTGGGTCTCCGTCAGCCGCTCGTTGACCCTTGCGACCTCGTCGCCCGCTTCCCGATAGAGTTCCGGATCGGCAAGGCGCTCGGTCAGCTCCGCGATCCTTGCCTCCAGCCGCTCGATCCGCTCGGGCAGCTCGGACAGTTCCCGCTGTTCCCAGTTGTTGAGCGTGCGCCGCTGACGCTGCGTGCCCGCTTTGCCCGCACCGCCTCGGGGCCGATCGTGCCGGCGGGCGGTGCCGCGCTCGGCCGGCTGCTGGCGCGCCAGCCAGTCGCTGTAGCCACCGACGGATTCCTCCACCCCACCGTTGCCGTCGAGCACCAGGATGCTGGTCACCACGTTGTCGAGGAACTCGCGGTCGTGCGAGACCAGCAGCAGCGTGCCGCGGTACTCGGCGAGCAGCTCCTCGAGCATCTCCAGCGTCTCGACGTCGAGGTCGTTGGTCGGCTCGTCCATGACCAGCAGGTTCGAGGGGCGGGCAAACAGCCGCGCCAGCAGCAGGCGGTTGCGCTCGCCGCCCGACAGGCGGGTAATCGGTGCACGGGCGCGGTCGGGCGTGAACAGGAAATCCTGCAAATAGCTCATCACGTGC
Organism: Halofilum sp. (in: g-proteobacteria); assembly: GCA_033721835.1. Taxonomy (GTDB): domain Bacteria; phylum Pseudomonadota; class Gammaproteobacteria; order XJ16; family Halofilaceae; genus Halofilum. Next base: position 28,338 of record JAWWAE010000006.1, read on the forward strand.
CGGCGGCGGCCACCGAGCTCGATGAAGTCCTGCCCCCCGGCCACGTTCTCGACCGCGTTGGCGTTCTCGTCCAGCTGTGCGCGCTGCTGGTCGAACCAGGCGATCTCGAGCCCGGTGCCGAGGGTGATGCGGCCGGACTGCGGCGGCAGGCGGCCGATCAGCAGCTGCAGCAGCGTGGTCTTGCCGACCCCGTTGGGCCCGACCAGCCCGACCCGGTCGCCGCGCAGGATGGTGATGGAGAAGTCCTGCACCAGGGGGCGCCCGTCCCAGCCGAAGCGAACATGCTCCGCCTCGACCACGCGCCTGCCCGAGCGCCCGGCCTCGGCGGCATCCATGCGCACGTTGCCCTGGCGCTCGCGGCGTTGCGCCCGCTCGCGGCGCATCTGCTGCAGGGCCCGCACCCGACCCTCGTTGCGGGTGCGCCGCGCCTTGATGCCCTGGCGGATCCAGACCTCCTCCTGCGCCAGCTTGCGGTCGAAGCGCTGGCGCTCGAGCTCCTCGGCGTGCAGCCGCTCGGCCCGGCGCCGCAGGTAGTTGTCGTAGTCGCCGGGCCAGCTGGTGAGCCGCGCGCGGTCGATCTCGACGATCCGGGTCGCGAGGTTGCGCAGGAAGCGGCGGTCATGGGTGATGAACACCAGGCTGCCGGGGAACCCCTTTAGGAAACCCTCGAGCCAGTCGATGGCCTCGATGTCGAGGTGGTTGGTCGGCTCGTCCAGCAGCAGCACGTCCGGGCCGGGGGCGAGTGCCTGCGCGAGCAGCACCCGCCGCTTGAGGCCGCCGGACAGCTCCGCGAACTCGGTCGCCTCGGGCAGTTGCAGCCGGTCGAGCACCTCGCTCACGCGGCGGTCGATGTCCCAGCCGCCGGCCGCCTCGATCCGGGCCTGGACCCGGCCCATGCGCTCGGCACTGCCCGGGGCAGCGAGGTCCTGGGCCAGGCGGTGGTACTCGGCCAGCAGGGCGCCGGTTTCCCCGAGCGAGCTGGCGACGACGTCGAACACGCTGCCCGCGGTACCGGCCGGCACCTCCTGCGCCAGGCGGGTGACCACGGTCGCCTCCCCCACCCGCACGCGGCCCTCGTCCGGCTCGATCTCCCCCGCCAGCAGCCGCAGCAGGGTCGACTTGCCGGCCCCGTTGCGGCCGACGATGCACACCCGCTCGTTGCGCCTCAGCTCGAAGTCGACGTCCTCCAGCAGCGGGTACGGGCCGCCGATGCTGAACTCCAGGTTGCGGGCCTCGATCAGTGGCAATGGGGGTTACCGGGTGCGTGGAGGTGCGCCATGGTGCCACAGGTGGACGCATCGACTTCGGATTGAAAAACCCCGCGCAAGGCGGGGCTTTTCGTGTTTGGCGGAGGGGGTGGGATTGACGCGCCCCGTCCCTGGCGCGCGCCCCTGCGAGGCGCCTCGCTGCGCTCGGCGTCCAAATCGGCAGTCCTGCCGATTGGTACCGGGCACATCCCTGTGCCCGGCCCTGCGGGCTCGCTTCGCTCGTGCTCGATC
>JAWWAE010000007.1:0-28909 GCA_033721835.1 Halofilum sp. (in: g-proteobacteria)
AGGCCGGCGATCGTGTCAGTGCCGGCGAGGTGCTGGTCGCGCTGCAGCCTACCCCGGCGGCGGCGCTCGACCCGCGCGCCCGGGCCGAGGCGCGCGCCGGCGTGGAGCGGGCGCGGGCCGCGCTCGAGGCGGCCCAGGCGCGGCTCGAGGCCGCCCGCGCGACCGCGGATTACGCGCGCGCCGAGCACCAGCGCCTGCAGCGCCTGCTGATCGACGAGCGGGTATCACGTAGCGAGGCGGAACGGGCGGCGGCGGAGGCCCGGCGCGCCGAGGCCGAACTGGAGTCGGCCCGCTACGCCGTCGATGTCGCCCGCCAGGAGCTGGCCGCCGCAGAAGCGCGCCTGCAGTATGCCGGGCGCACCGACACGCCGGACCGCATACCGGTCACGGCGCCCGTCGATGGTCGGATCCTGGCCGTGCACCACGAGAGCCAGGGCGTGGTCCGCGCCGGCGAGCCGCTGCTCGCGATCGGCAACCCGGAATCGCTGGAGGTGGTGATCGAGGTGCTGTCGGCCGACGCGGTACGGATCGAGCCGGGCATGGCGGTCCGCTTCCACCGCTGGGGCGGCGACCGTGCGCTGGAGGGGCGGGTCCGGCGCGTCGAGCCCTCCGGCTTCACCGAGATCTCCGCACTCGGGGTCGAGGAACAGCGGGTGCGCGTGATCGCCGATATCACCGCGCCGTTCGCGCAATGGAAGGGACTGGGCGATGCCTACCGGGTGGAGGCGGAGTTCGTCCTCTGGGAGGGGTTCGATGTGCTGCACATCCCGGAGACCGCCGTGTTCCGCCACGGCGACGGCCGGGCCGTATTCGTCGCCGTCGACGGGGTCGCCCGCCTGCGCCGGGTGGAGACCGGGCACCTCGGCGGGCTCGACGTGGAGATCACGGCCGGGCTCGAGCCGGGCGAGCGGGTGGTGCTGCAGCCGGGCGACGCCATCGAGGACGGCACCCGGGTCGGCGAGATCGCCCCGCGCTGATCGCTAGAGCCGGCCGATCACCGCGTCGGCGAAGTCCTCCGTGCCGCCGCTGCCGCCGAGGTCGCGGGTCAGGCGATCGCCCGCCGCCAGCGTGTCGGTGATGGCGGCACGCACCCGCCGCGCCTCGGTGTGCAGGTCCAGGTGATCCAGCATCATCGCGGCGGCGAGGAACATCGCGGTCGGGTTGGCCACGCCCCGGCCGGCGATGTCCGGCGCGCTGCCGTGCACCGCCTCGAACATGGCGCGGTCGTCGCCGATGTTGCCGCCGGGCGCGACCCCGAGACCGCCCACCAGCCCGGCACAGAGGTCCGACAGGATGTCGCCGAACAGGTTGGTGGTGACGATCACGTCGAAGCGGTTGGGGTTCAGCACCAGTTGCATGGCGCAGTTGTCGACGATCAACTCCTCGTGCTCGAGGTCGTCGAAGTCCTTCGCCACTTCCCGGGCGACGTCGAGGAACAGGCCCGAGGTGGTCTTCATGATGTTGGCCTTGTGCACCACCGTGACCTTGCGCCGGCCCAGGCGCCGAGCCAGCGTGAACGCGTAGCGCAGGACCCGCCGCGACTCGCTGCGGGTGATCACGCTGCGCAGCTCGGCATGCTCGCCGTCGTCGCTGATGGTCTGGCCGACGCCGGAATAGATACCCTGGATGTTCTCCCGCACCAGCAGGATGTCGACGTCGTGGTAGCGCGAGTGCACGCCGGGCAATGACAGGGCGGGGCGGACGTTGGCGAACAGGTCGAAGTGCTTGCGCAGGTTGACGTTCACCGAGGTGAAGCCCTTGCCCACCGGCGTGGTGATCGGCCCCTTGAGGACCACGCCGTTGCGCTCGATCAGCCGCAGCGTTTCCGCCGGTACGAGGTCCTGGCCGGCGTCGAGCGCACTCTGCCCGGCCGGGCAGCGGTCGAACGCGAGGCCGCAGTCCAGTCGTTCCAGCAGCCGCAGCGTGGGCTCGACGATCTCCGGGCCGATGCCGTCGCCGGGGATGACCGCGATTCGGGTAGCCATGGAGGCCGCCTCCTGTCCTGTCGGTGCCGGGGTGTCGATCCGCGCAGGGTTGCCGCTGCCGGCCACTCGGTCAAGTCGAAGCGGCTTCCCGGCCGGGCCCGCCCGGGTGGCGACTTTCCTTGCCATGCGGGGCGTCCGCCGTGCACGTGCCCGCTTGCGGAGCTCGCGGCGACTCGGTGGCGACCCCGAGCCGGCCCCGCGGGGCCGGTCGGTACGACGATGCCCCGGCCCTGCTGTGGGCCCCTTGGGCGTTTGCAGCAACCTGTTGCCTTCTGCAGGTAAATCACTGATTTGAAAGGTCAGCCTGGCGCGCTACAATCGGCGAACGATACGTAGCGGTCGGGGGAGCCATGCCCTGTGGAAAGTCCGAGCGGGGTCTGTTCTGAGTCCCGCCGGCAACCCGTTCCGTCCGAAGCCGGAGCGCTTCCGGCTTCCCCCGGTGGCGTAACCTTGCGTACGGCCACGTTCAGGCGGGCGGCCGGGCTCGCTGTCGCCCTCACGCTCGCCGTCGGTGCCGCCCGCGCCGAACCGGAGCGCCAGGTCCGCATCGCCGGCTCGCTGTACCTGGGCGATCTGCCGACCGTGCTCGCCGACCAGCGCGGCTTCTTCGCCGCGCAGAGGCTCCGCGCCGCGGTCGAATACAACCTCTCCGGCAAGCGCAGCCTGGCCCGGCTGCGCGCCGGCGAAACGGACTTCGCGCTGATGGCGCCCACGCCCGTCGTGCTCGACCGCCTCGCCGACCCGGACCCCGGCGGCCCCGATGATCCCGTGATCCTCGCCAGCCTGGCGCACTCCACCGAGCTGACGCAGATCGTGGCACTCGGCGGTGCGGGCATCGAGCGACCCGCGGACCTGCGGGGCCGGCGCATCGCGATCAATCGCGGGACCAGCACCGAGTTCGTCTGGTGGCTGTTCGAGCAGTATCACGACATCGATCGATTGTCGGTCGAACTCGTCAGCATGACGTTTCCCGAGATGCCCGATGCGCTGATCGCGGGCCGCGTGGACGCCGTCGTGCTGCTGGAACCCTGGCTCGCGCGTCTCGGGGACCGGCTCGACCGCGTCGCCGGTCCGCCCCTGCGGCGCTTCCACGTGGAAGACCTCTACACCGGCAAGTGGATCCTGGTGACCACGCCGCGGATCGCGCGCGAGCGCAGGGGTCTGTGCATCGACGTGCTGACGGCCTACCGGCAGGCCATCGAGTTCATCGAAAGCGCGCCCGCCGAGGCCATAACGGCCTACAACGACTGGGCGCAGCCGGCGGAGCGCATCCGGGTCGACCCCCGGCAAACGCTCGATTACGACCTCAACCTGGACTGGGCGCTGATCGCCGTCCTGCAGCAGCAGTTCCAGTGGGCCCGCTCCGTCGGCTACGAGAACGTCGGCGGTCCCGTGCACGTGCTCGAACTGGTGGAGCCCGGCCCGCTGCACGATTTCCGGCCGGGTGCGGTGGGCATCCCGGTGGATCCCGCCCGGGGTGGGGCGTCGTGAACCTCTACCGGCTGTCGCTGTTCAGCATCGTGGGCTGCCTTACGGGCCTGGTGCTGTTGCTGCTGGTGACCCTGCAGAGCGCCGACCAGGTGCGCGCGAAGCAGGCCGAGATCGGCGATTTGCTGGAACTGCGCGGGCGCATCGACGACTTCTCCGCCGCCAGCGACAGCCTGGTGCTGTCCGGTGCCGACCCGGGTCTGTGGCGCGCCTACCGGGCCGAGGCGCAGGTGCTTCGGGAGCGGCTCGGACGGCTCGGTGAAAGCCACCCCGATGCCAGCAAGGCCGCGCGGCGCATCGATGCGATGGTCGGGTCGGTGGCAGCGGCGCTGGATATCGCCGGCGCCGACGCGGGCACCGGGTTCCGCGTGCCGGACACGAATCGCGCGATCGGGTCGCTGGACGTGCCCCCCCGCAGCCGGATCATCATGCAGCAGGTGGCCGGGCAGGGCATCGCGCTGGACACCGCGCTGGACGACGTGCTGCACGAGCGCCAGCAGGCCATCGCGCGCGAGGCGACCTGGATCGGGGCCACGCTCGCCGGGTCGGCACTGCTGTTCGGCGCCCTGTGCGTGGTGGCGTTCGGGCTGATCCACGGGCGCGTCGGGCGGCCCGCGCGCGCCCTCGTCGACACCCTGGAGAACATCCGCGCGGGCAACACCCACGCCCGTGCGCCGATCACCGGCAAAGACGAGCTGGCGCGCGTGGCCGCGACCCTGAACCGGATGCTGGACGAACGCGAGTCCGCGGAACGCGCCCTGCAGGAGCGACAGCAGCACCTCGAGCAGGCCCTCGCCGAGCTCGAGCAGACGCGCGATCGACTGTTGCGGGCCCAGCGCGTGGGCCGGATCGGCAGCTGGGAGGTCGACCTCGCCGCGGAGCGGCTCGAGTGGAGCGACCAGGTGTTCGAGATCTTCGGCATTCGGCGCGAGGACTTCGCCGGCACCGAGGAGGCGTTCTTCGAGCTGGTGCACCCGGACGATCGCGAATGGCTCCGGGAAGAGCGTGCCGACTGGCTGGAACGCGGCGGCGTCCTCGACGCGGAACACCGCATCGTGCGGCCGGACGGCGAGATCCGCTGGGTGCGCGAACGGGCGCGGGTGTTCGCGGGGGCGGACGGTCGGCCGGAGCGGATGGCCGGCGTGGTCCAGGACGTGAGCGACCTGCACCAGCTCAACGCCCGCCTGCGGCAGTACGAACGACTGATCGAAAACAGCACCGATCGCTTCTGCATCATCGATTCGAATTTCCGCTACGTGCTGGCCGACGAGACCTATGCCGCTCTCTACGGACTGGACCGGAAGGCGGTCGAGGGCAGTCACGTGAGGGACATCGCCGGCGCCGAGTTCTTCGAGCGGGAGGTCCGCGAGCGGATCCACCGCTGCCTGTCCGGCGAGATCGTGCAGTTCGAAGCACGCAGGACCTATGACAGCATCGGCACGGTCCATTTCCTGATCGAGTACTACCCGCTGCCGGGGCCCGCCGGGACCATCCACGAAGTGGCGGCGGTGCTGACCGACATCACCGAGCAGAAGCGGCTGGACGAACGCGCGCGCCAGTTCCATGCGCTGGTCGAGGGCCACGAGGACCTGTGCGCGATCAGTGATGCCGACGGCCGTTTCGTCTGGGTCAACCATGCCTACGCCGCGCGTCACGGCCTGTCGGAAGCGGAGATCCACGGCCGCCACATCTCCGAGGCCGTTGGCGAGGAGGTCTACGAGCGTGACATCCGGTGGCGGGTCGAGCGCTGCCTGCAAGGCGAGCCGCAGCGCTACGAAATGACCCGCGAGTATCCGGATCTTGGTGCCCGCAACGTGCTCGTTCGCTACGTCCCCATCCCGGACCGCGACGGCACCGTCGTCAATGTCGGTGCCGTCATAACCGATGTCACGGAACTCCGGGCGACACAGGAGGCCATGAACAGGCAGGGGGCGCTGCTCGACATGGCCGGCCGGGCCGCTCGCTTCGGCGGCTGGTCGGTGGACCTGCGGGAGATGCAGGTCGAGTGGTCCGATATCACGGCCGAGATCCACGGCATGCCGCGCGGCTACTCCCCGTCGGTCGAGGAGGGAATTGCCTTCTACGCGCCCGAGTACCGCGACCGCATCCGGCAACTGTTCGCGGCCTGCGTCGAACATGGCGAGCCGTATGACGAGGAGCTGCAGATCATCGACGCCGATGGACAACGGGTCTGGGTACGCACCGTCGGTGAGGCGGTGCGCGACGGCGACGGCACCATCGTGCGGATCCAGGGCGCCTTCCAGGACATATCCGCGCGCAAGGCCGCCGAGCAGGAGCGCCACCGCCTCCACAATCGACTGGCGGCCATGCTCGAGGCCATCACGGACGGGTTCGTGGCCTTCGACAACCACTGGCGCTACACCTACGTCAACGTCGAGGGTGCCCGCATGCTGGGCAAGTCGACCGACGAGCTGCTCGGCACCACGGTCTGGGCCCAGTTCCCCGATCTCGCCGGTACCCGCACCGAGGGCGCGCTGCGCCGCGCGATGCATGAACGCGTCTCGAGGTCGGTGGAAGAATTCTTCGAGCCGCTGGGCGCCTGGTTCGACGTGCACGTATATCCCTGGGAAGAGGGCCTGGCGGTATTCTTCCGGGACGTGACCGAGAGCCACCGCATGATCGAGCAGTTGCAGGCGCAGGAAGCGGACCTGCGCGCATCGCGCGACGAGCTGGACGCGGCCCTCGATACGCGCCAGGCGCTGATCAACTCGCTGCCGGCCCACATCGCGCTGCTCGATGGCGATGGGACCATCGTCGACGTGAACGAGCAGTGGCGGCACTTCGGTGAGGAGAACGACTTCGGCGATGACGAGTTCGGCGTGGGCCACAATTACATCCAGTTGTGCGAGAACGCGAAGGGCGAGTGCTCCGAGGAGGCGGGCATCGTCGCCGCGGGGTTGCGCGAGGTTCTGGCGGGAGACCGCTCGGTCTTCACGCTGGAATATCCCTGTCACTCGCCCACGCAGCAACGCTGGTTCCGGGTGATGTTCAACCGCTTGTCGTCCGGCGAATCCATGTCGCGGGGCGCGGTCGCGATGCATATCGACATCACCGAGCGCAAGCTGGCCGAGCTGGAATTGAACCGGGTCGCGTACGAGGACCGGCTGACCGGCCTGCTGTCGCGAAACGGCTTTGGCGAGGCGCTGGGCAAGCGGCTGCGCAAGCGCCGCAAGGAGATCGGTGGCCTGGTCATCATGCTCGACCTGATCGGTCAGCGCGACATCAACGATGCGCACGGCTACGACCAGGGCGATCGCCTGCTGGGCGATTTCGCGGCGCGCTTGCGGGCGCGCGTGCCGGACGAGGCCCTCGTGGCACGCGTCGGCGGGGACGAGTTTGCCCTCTACCTGCCGCCGAAGCGCGGTCAGGAACCGGAACACGCGGTGGAGCAATTGATCCGCGACATGGATGAGCCGTTTGTCCTGGCCACCGGCTCGGTCGATGTCTCCTTCAACATCGGTTTCACCGAAGTAGGGAGCGACAATCGGGACGTGAACGGCCTGCTGCGGGAGGCCGAACTGGCGCTGTTCCAGGTGCGTTCACAGAGGACCGACAGTCCCAGTGAGTGGCTGGCCTATACCGCGCAACTGGACGAGTCGGTCCACGAACGGATCCAGATCACCCAGGAACTGCGCCGGGCACTGCAACACGACGAGTTCGAGCTGCATTTCCAGCCCAAGGTGGATCTCCGCGACGGGCGCCTGCTGTCAGGCGAGGCACTGATCCGCTGGAATCATCCGGAACGCGGTCTGCAACCACCCGGCAGGTTCATTCCCGTCGCCGAGCAGAGCCAGTTGATCGGACCGATCGGTGACTGGGCGCTGCGCGACGCCTGTCGGCAACTGCGCGAATGGAGCGATGCAGGGTTGGAGATCGTGCGCATCGCCGTCAACGTGTCCCTCGTGCAGTTCGTACTCGGCGACTTCGCGGCCAGGGTCCGCGCAATGCTCGACGAGTTCGGCCTCGATCCGTCGAGCCTGTCGCTGGAGATCACCGAGAGCGTATTCGAGCACGAATCCGAGCTGCTGCTGGAGCAGATCCGGGAGCTGCACGAGCTTGGCGTGCGTCTGTCGCTGGACGATTTCGGAACCGGCTACTCGTCGCTGCTGTACCTGCAGCGCTATCCCTTCGACGAGATCAAGGTCGACCGGGGCTTCGTCTCACGCGTAGTGGACAACGCCTACAGCCGCGAGATCGTCAGCACCGTGGTGGGCCTGGCGGGCGCGCTCGGTGCCGAGGTGGTCGCCGAGGGGATCGAGACGCCGGAGGTCCAGGCCGCCCTGCTCGATCTCGGTTGCACCACGGGCCAGGGCTTCTATTACAGCATGCCGCTCGAGGCGGAGGATTTTCGCTGGCTGCTGGAACAGCGCAGCAAGCTGCCGCTTGCACGGGCAATGCGCGGTTAGGACCGAGAAAGCGTCCGGGCGAGCTACGCACACAGGGGACTGCAAATGTCGGAGACGGACTGGCAACTGGTTAAACGGCCAACCGGCATACCGGGACTGGACGCGCTCACCCACGGTGGACTGCCGCAACACCAGGCGACCCTGGTGGTCGGCCAGGCCGGCACGGGCAAGACCGTGCTCGGCCTGCAGATCCTCGCGCATGCCGTCGAGCAGGGCGATGGCGGCGTCTTCGTCACCTTCGAGGAATCGCCGGCCCAGGTCTGGCGCAATGCCGACTCCTTCCGCTGGGGCAGCGTGTTGAACGGTTCGGATGCCTGGACCGCGATCGATGCCCGCCCACAGCCGGGCGCGGAGACGTCCGGCGAGTTCGATATCGAGGCCCTGCTGGCCGCGGTCGCGGCGGCTGCCGACCGCTGCCGCAACCCGTGGGTGATCATCGACGGCATCGACCAACTGCTGCAGCGCCAGCCGAAGCGGGAGATCGCGATCGACCAGGTCCGGCAGATCAACGAACGCTGCGAGCAGGGTGGCTGGACCATGCTGCTGACCGGCAAGATCGACGGCGAGGGCATCGCGCCGCGCCATCTCGAGGGCAGCGAGTTCATGCTGCCGACCACCGTGGCGCTGTCGGCGACGCTGATCGACGGTCGCCTCAACCGCCAGTTGCGTGTCGCCAAGTACCGCGGCTCCGGCCACGTGGCCGATACGGTCCCGATGGTGATGAACGACCACGGCATCCAGCTGCCGTACCAGGTGGTCCCCGCCTACGGCCCCGCGACTGCCGGCACCGGACGCGTCAGCAGCGGCATCGAGCGCCTGGACCAGGTGCTCGGCGGCGGACCCTACCGCGGTTCCAGCACCCTGATCTCGGGACGCCCCGGGACTGCCAAGAGCACGCTGGCGGCGGGCTTTGCCAGGGCGGCGGCCGAGCGTGACGAGCGGGCCCTCTACGTCAGCTTCGACGAACTGGAGGGGCCGTATGTGCGCAACCTGGCCTCGGTCGGCATCGACCTGCAGCCGCACATCGACGCGGGCCGCATACGGTTCTGCGGTCTGTCGGCCTGGTCCTCCCTGGTCGCCGAGCACGTCCTGCTGCTGCAGCGTCTCATCGAGGAGTTCGAGCCGGACTGTCTCGTCATCGACCCGGTGTCCGCGCTGCTCAAGGCCTCCGGGACGGAGGGGCCACGTGCCGCCACCGAGCGGATCCTCGATCTGGCACGCCGGCGCGGCATCACCACCGTCATGACCTCGCTCACGAACGAGGACGACCCGGAAGGCGAATCGACCTCCTCCCACGTATCGACCATCGCCGACACCTGGATCGTGCTCGACTACAACGTGCGCGGCGGCGAGCGCAACCGTTCCTTGTCGGTCGTGAAGTCGCGCGGCTCGGCCCATTCAAACCAGCAGCGCGAGCTGCTGCTGTCGAGCGATGGCATGGACCTGGCGGATGTGTACGAACACGGCACCGAGGTGCTGATGGGCACCGCGCGGGTGCAGAAGGAGAGCGAGGAGCGCGCCACGGTGCGGCGGCGCGATCTCGAGCGCACGCGGCGGCGCCAGGACCTGGCCCGGCGGATCGAGCAGGCACGCAGCGAGATGGAGCGCCTGGAGGTCGAGCTCGAACTCGATGAACAGGAAGGCGAGGAATCCGACCGACTGGGTCGCGAGTACACCGAACACATGCAACGTCGGCGCGAGACCGGCGATCTCGCGCCTGGCGACGCAACAGCGGGCCGCGATCACGATCAACGGGGAGGCGACGAATGAACGCCAAGCACGCCAGGAGCGAGACGGCGGTGCCGGCGCTGACCCTCTTCGTCACCGGCGATGCCCCGAGATCCCGGCGCGCACGCGCAAACCTGGCCGACGCGTTGAAGGCAATGGGCCAGGAATCGGTCACGCGGCGGGAGGTCGACCTGCTCGCCCATCCCGAGCAGACCGTGACCTACTCGGTTTTCGCCACTCCCGCGCTGCTGCGGACCAGCCCCACCGGCGAGATGTCGGTCCTCTACGGGGACCTGTCCGAGCAAGACAAGCTGCGACACTTCCTGGCCGACATCGAGCCCGCGTCTGGCTAGCGCCCCATCCGGGCCCGCGGTCGCATCCGGGCAGCGGGCCGGAAGGTCCGCCGGCCCCCGGGGGCGGGCAACGGCGGCTGTACTCCGATCGCGGTTTTCCCGACAATCCGCTTCCCTGATATCGCAGGCGCAATCCTGGAGGGACTCATCGAACGCTGGCTGCTTCCGGTTCGTGGCGCCCATCTCGGGCGCCGGCTCGTGCAGCTCAACCTCGGTCTGGTGCTGTTCGGGGCGGGCATCGGCTTCATGCTCGAGTCGGGGCTCGGCGTGCCGCCGTGGGACGTGCTGCACCAGGGCCTGTCGGCCCAGTTCGGTCTGACCGTCGGCACCTGGTCGATCATCGTCTCGTTTCTGTTGCTGCTGACCTGGATCCCGCTGCGGGAGCGCTACGGCATCGGCACACTCCTCAACGCCGTGATCATCGGACTGACCATCGACCTGACGGCCGCGATCCTGCCGCCGGCCGGCGGCATCGTGATCGCCGTGCCGATGCTCGCCCTCGGCATCTTCCTGATCGCCTTCGGTTCGGGCCTCTACATCGGCGCCAACCTGGGTCCCGGGCCCCGTGACGGCCTGATGACCGCCATCGCGCGGCGCGGCCCCTCGATCCGGGCCACCCGCGGGCTGCTCGAGCTCACGGTGCTGGTGAGCGGCTGGTTGCTCGGCGGGACCTTCGGCATCGGCACCGTGGCGTTCGTGCTGCTGATCGGCCCGGGTGTGCAGTTCTTCCTGTCGCGCTGGAGCATCGACACCGGGTTCCCGACGGACGCCTGGGACCACCCGGCGCGCTGAGGGGCGGGGCGGCCGGGGTCGCGTGCTACCATCCGGCCCTTTGCGGGCGCCGGTCGGCGTCCGCGATGACGAATGGGAGGGGATCCGTGAAATTCGAGACGCTGGCCATCCATGGCGGTTACGTGCCCGATCCGACCACGCATGCCGTGGCGGTGCCGATCTACCAGACGACGTCCTACGCCTTCGACGATACCCAGCACGGTGCGGACCTGTTCGATCTCAAGGTGCAGGGCAACATCTACACCCGCATCATGAACCCGACCAACGCCGTGCTCGAGCAGCGGGTCGCCGAGCTCGAAGGCGGAATCGGGGGCCTGGCGGTGGCCTCCGGCATGGCCGCGATCACCTACGCCATCCAGACCATTACCCGCGCCGGCGACAACATCGTCACCACCAGCCAGCTCTACGGCGGGACCTACAACCTGTTCGCGCACTCGATGCCGAACTTCGGCATCGAGATGCGCTTCGCCGCGCATGATGACTTCGACAAGCTGGCCTCGCTGATCGACGGCAGGACCAAGGCCGTCTACTGCGAGACCGTCGGCAACCCCTCGGGCAACGTGGTCGACATCGAGCGCCTGGCGCAGATCGCGCATGACGGCGGGGTGCCGCTGATCGTCGACAACACCGTGCCGACGCCGTACCTGTGGCGGCCGATCGAGCAGGGCGCCGACATCATCGTGCACTCGCTGACCAAGTACATGGGCGGCCACGGCACGACCATCGGCGGTGTGGTGGTCGACTCCGGCAATTTCCCCTGGGCCGAGCATTCCGACCGCTACCCCATGCTGACCGAGCCCGACCCGTCCTACCACGGCGTCGTGTTCACCGACGCCGCGGGGCCGGCGGCGTACATCACGCGCTGCCGGGTGGGCCCGCTGCGCAACACCGGTGCCGCCCTGTCGCCGTTCAACGCCTTCCAGGTGTTGCAGGGGATCGAGACGCTCGCGCTGCGCATGGAGCGGCACTGCGCCAACGCGCAGCGGGTCGCCGAGTACCTGCAGGGCCACGAGCGGGTCAACTGGGTCAAGTTCGCGGGCCTGCCCGAGAGCCCGGACCACCGCCTGGCGCAGAAGTACATGGACGGCCGGGCGGCCTCGATCCTGTCGTTCGGGATCGACGGCGGCCGCGAGGCCGGCGCGAAGTTCATCGACGCGCTGCAGCTGATCACCCGCCTGGTGAACATCGGCGACGCCAAGAGCATCGCCTGCCATCCGGCGACCACCACACACCGGCAGTTGAACGAGGCCGAGCTGGAGAGCGCCGGCGTCAGCCAGGACATGGTGCGATTCTCGATCGGCATCGAGCACATCGACGACATCCTGGCCGACATCGAGCAGGCGCTGGACTCCGCACGCTGAGCGCGGCGGCGCGGCCGCGCCGGTCAGGCCTCGATGTCGGTCTCGACGCGGTTGCGCCCTGCCTGCTTGGCCGCGTACAGGAGCCGGTCCGCGCGGCGCAGGGCCTGTTCCAGGTGCTCGTCGTGTCGCCACTCGGCCAGCCCGCCGCTGACCGTCACGCGGACGTGCTCGCTGGTGTGTGGCCTCGACTCGACGGCCTCGCGCAGACGCTCGGCAATCGCGTGAAAGTACTCCGGCCGATCGGCGACCAGCAGCAGCAGGATCTCCTCGCCACCCCAGCGGCACACCAGGTCGTCCTCGTTCACGCCGGCGCTCAGTCGGCGTGCGAGCGAGAACAGCACGTCGTCGCCGAGCTCGTGGCCGTGGGTGTCGTTGATCTGCTTGAAGTGATCGACGTCGAACAACAGCAGGGCGGTGCGGTCGTTGCCGAGCTGGAGCGACGTCCGCATATTCCGGTCCTGGTCGATCGAGTCCCGCAGTTTCCGTGACTCCAGCTCGAACCCGCGCCGGTTGAGCAGGTAGGTCAGCGTGTCACGATTCATCAGGCTGCGGACCTGGCCCAGTGCCTCGCCGAGACGGATGCTGATGAACACCATGGAGACTGTCGCGGCGAGGATCGTCCACGCCAGCCCCGAGCGCTGGGCCGCGGCCAGCGCCAGCGCCGACTCGGGCAGACGGTGCAGGATGCGCAGCTCGCGGGCGACGACGGTCTCCCGCAGCCAGTAGGCGTCGTCGTCGAGCAGGCGCCAGTCGCCGCTGGCCACCGCATCGTAGGTCTCGTCGAGGTCGAAATCCCCTCTGCGGGCGACGATGCGGTTGTGCTCGTCGACGAGGATGGATTCGCCGATGGCCTCCCCCATGCCGATGAAATCCCGCAGCCGACCGATGCCGAGGTCGATCGAGACCACGCCGGTGAAGCGGCCGAGCAGCGCGACCGGCGAGGCGATGGAGATCACGCGGCCGTTTCCGTGCACGCTCTCGTGGAGCTCGGTGATGACCTGGCGCCGATTGGGGTTGTTCCACGGCACGGTGCGGACCCAGGCCGGAATCTCGTATACCGATGGCGAGAAATGAAAGCTGGCGGTATCCGGTGCCGGTGCGATGTAGATGAACTCGTTGCTCGAGGTGTAGCGCACCGAGGCGATTTCGGTGACGTGGCGCAGCAGCGTACCGAACTGGGAGTCGACGTCGAGGATGGTCGCGATCTCGGTTCGCAGCGTACCGGACGGATCATCGAGCCGGGCGGAGCCGGTCAGGCTTCCACTGAGCGGCAGCCCGACGTGCCGGGCGTGAGGGCTGTCGATTCCCCAGACATTGTAGGCCGGGATTTCATGAATGGCCGGCAACAGCGGGGTTTGGGTTGTGTGCGGCCCGGCGGTCGCGTGCAGGCTCTCGATGTCGTCCTCGAGTGCGTACACCTTGTGCCGCATCAGCCCGACATATTCGCGGATCAGGTCCGCGCGGACACTGAATGTGGCGGCGGCATTCGCCAGCACCTCGGCCCGCTCCCGGTAATAGATCCACGTGCCCGCGGCGAGCGCCACCACCAGCGCGATGACGAGATTGAGCGACCAGCCACCGTGGGCGACGCGGATCGGCATTGTCGTGGCTCGTGGGATCAAGGCGAGTCCCCGCGGGGCCCGCGGGTACCGGGGCGGACAGGGCCGCTTGCCCCGGCCCGGCGTGCGTTCGGGCATACCACGGGATAAGCAATTCCGGGACCACCGTTGCGTGCACCCGCGCACAACTGGCGCGCGTAACGCGGCTCCCGTGCAGCACCCGATGGGGCGCCGGGGCTTTGCTCAGTGGGAGCCCGAGGCGACTGCGCCGGGCATTCCGGGTGGCAGCTGCAGGTCGTCCGTCGCCGGGTGGCTGTCCGCGCGATGGGGCGTCGCCCGGCGCTCGAGCTTCCGGATGCTGCCGAGGCTCTCCAGGTAGGAGTTGTCGAAGATCTCGGGCCGGTACACCGGGAACTCGACACGCCGGTCACGGAACGACTTCAGCATCTGGCCGAGCCCGTGGATGCCGTTCTCGCGTTCCCAGCGCACCCGATCCAGGTTGAGTTGCAGCGGCACCACCTCGGGGCCGGAGCCCGACTGATGGATGACCTGTCCCTGCGGCCCGACGAAGATCGAGCGGCCATAGCCACCGTCGCCGGTGCCATTGACGTCGATCACGTAGCACTGGTTGATGGCGGCCATTGCGCGCGCGATGGACAGTTCCACGTCGCGATCGATCGTGTTGGTGAGCGTGGGCGCGAGGATGACCTCGGCCCCCATCGCGGCCATCGTGCGTGTGGTCTCGGGGAACCAGAGGTCGTAGCAGATTGTGACCCCGAAGCGGCCGACATCGGGCACGTCGAACACCAGGAACTCGTGACCGGGCTCGACACCATGCTCGTAGGGCATGAAGGGGAACATCTTGTGATAGCGGCCGACGACTTCGCCGGCCGGGTCGATCACCATGGTGGTGTTGTATCGGGCGCCATTCTCGTGCGTGAACATCGACCCGGGAATGAGCCAGATCTCGTGTTCGCGGGCCATTTCCTGGAACTGGGCCTCCACGGCAGCGGTGTCCTCGGGCGCGTTCTGTGGCAGCGGACCGAAGGGCGCAAGCTCGCTGAAGACGACCATGTCCACCCAGGGGAACTGATTGACCAGCATCGTCAACTGCTGGCCCATGGCCTCCACGTTGCCGTGGAAGGCCGAGATGTGCATCTGCACGCCCGCGACTGAAAACGGTTTCATGTGCCTCCCGCGTGTTGCTTGGTCTGCTGTTGGCCGTTCCCGACGGCGCTCGGGCCGCCGGGATTTTCCCGTTCGCCCGCTCGCTCCGCGCCGCGCGGCGCGCCACAGGCTCTTCCACATGCGCTCAGGCCTCCGGATCCAGGACTGCCAGACCCTCCGGCTCCTCGGGCAGCTCGGCGGGGTCGAGGTCGTTGCGCGCCCACCAGTAACGGAAGCCGTTCTGGCGCAGCCAGCGCTCGAGCCGGTCCAGGCTGGTCCACTCGCGGGCGGCGCCGCGGACCGAGTAGACCCGCGCGAGCAGCCCGTCCACGTACACCAGCACCCCCCAGGCCAGCGGGTGCAGCTCCTGCTGGCCGAAGCCGCCACCGGCCTGCTGGCGCCAGGTCCGGTAGACCACGGCGAAGTCCCCGAGCCGACCGGTGGCCCGCAGGCCCTCGATGTCGGACTGGTTGATCGTGGTGGCCACGCCCAAGCTTGCATCATGGTCCATGGTGCTGTCATTATCTCGCCACGTTTCTACAGCATGGTACATGATGTAACCGGTGGGGCAACCTCGAAGGACCCCCGGAGAGGGGCCACCGGACCCATTCACGAGGTGAAGACGAAATGACGCAGAAGATCAATCCGGTCCCGAAGGGCTATCGCACGGTGACCCCGGGCCTCGTCGTCCGCGGCGTGGACCAGGCGGTCGAGTTCTACCAGGAGGTGTTCGAGGCCACCACGAGCGCCCGCCGTTACAACGACGCGGGCGAGCCGGTGGGCCAGTTGGAGCTGAAGATCGGCGGCTCGCTGGTGCTGCTGGACGAGGAGCTGCCCGAGTGGGGTGTGCTGTCGCCGCTGTCGCTGGGCGCTACCCCGGTCGGCCAGAAGCTGTACCTGGCCAGTCCCGACCTGGTCTACGAGCGCGCCATCGAGGCCGGTGCCCGGCCGCTGCTGCCGCTGACGCGGATCAATATCAGCGAGCGCTCGGACGAGATCCTGGGCCGGTTCATCGACCCGTTCGGCCACGTATGGACCGTGGCCTGCCGGGTCCCGGCACAGCGGCACGACCCGGCGGATGAGCCGGCGGCGGGCACGGGCGCGGACGCGCTCGAGGCCCCTGCCGCCGAGACGGCCGCGGCCTGGGCGCCGGTCGCCACCGGCACCGACGGGCCGACGGTCGAGCCCGCGGGCGACAGCCGGGCCTGAGCCCGGCGCCCCGGATCGCCGGGGGCAGCGCCGCGGTCGCCGGCCGAGCCGGTCCCGGCGCGCCCCCGGTGGCTCGTCCCATCCTCGAGGTGCAGCGCCCGCTGCACCCGTGCCTGCGCCTGCGCGGTTGATCGGGCCCATGGCGGCGGCGATACTGCCGCCGAACGCACCCGGACACCCGGTCCGGGTCGATGCCGCGCGGGCTGTTTCATGAGTGACGCGAACCCGTACATCGCCGAGATGCTCCGCGTCAGCGCGCAGGGCTACGCCGCGCACGCGGCCGAGCGCCTGCTCGAGCAGCACCCCGATTGCGCGGCCCGCTTTGGCCGCTCCGCATTCGTCGACTGGCAAGCGCACCTGGCGCAGTGGCTGCGCGAGTTGGCCATCGCCGTCGAGCTCGATGAGCCGGCGCTGTTCTCGTCGCAGGTGCAGTGGATCCGCGACGCCTTTGGCGCGCGGGCCATGGGGGTGGAGGATCTCCGGCACGGGCTCGCGGCCCTGCGCTGGGCGCTCGACCACGAACTGCCCGCGGACGCCGCCGCGCTGCCGGTGCGTTGCATCGACGCGGCGCTGCAGGGACTGGACTCCCCGCCCCGGCCGCCGGCGCGCCTGCAGCCCGACACCGAGGCGGCACGGATCGCGCTCGCCTACGTGGAGGCGGCCGTCTCCGGCGATCAGCGTGGCGCGGCCCGGATCGTGATGGACGCGGCGGAGGGCGGGCTCTCGATCGAGGCCGCCTATGAGCAGGTCCTGTTGCCGGCCCAGGTGGAGATCGGGACGATGTGGCACCTGGGCGAGATCGGCATCGCCGAGGAGCATGTCGCCACCGAGACCACCCGCACCCTGATCGCGCTGCTCGCGTGGAACGCGGCCTCGTCGCCCAACCGGCCGCCGCTGACGCTGGTCGCCGGCGCCGAGGGTGACCGGCACGACATCGGTGTCCGGGCGACCGCCGGCCTGCTGGAGGCCGACGGCTTCCGTGCCGTCTCCCTGGGTGGCGACGTGCCCGTGCACGAGCTGGCCCGCGCGGTCGGCGAATCGCTGCCGGGTGTGGTCATCCTGTCGGCGACCCTTGCCGTTCACCTGGCCCCGCTGCGGCGCGCCATCAGCGCGTTGCGGGACCTCGAGTTGGACACCCCGCCGCACATCCTGGTCGCGGGCAGCGCATTGACCGGCGCCCCGCACCTGGCGAAGAAACTGGGCGCGGACGGCTCGGTGTCGTCACCGCAAGACGCGGTCGAGGCGGTGAGGGCGTTCGGGGGCTGATCGGCCCGGCCCCATCCGACGCCCGAGTGCCTGGTTCGCGCCCTCCGGTCGGTACGGCCCGGGTCCGCTCCGGACCCGCGGCGGCCGCTCTCGCAGCCTCCCGGGGCCCCGGCAGCGGGCGGTGTTCGTTCGCTTCGCTGGTCCCCGCGCAACGACCGCGTGGGGCATGCGCGGCGTGGCGCCGGCCGCCGTCACCGGCGACCTACACCCACCGGAACACGAAGACGAACCACAGGATCGAAATGGCCAACCCGCCCCAGAGGGGTGTCCCGTACAGTGCGAGCCAGAACATGAAAATGAACGCCGAACCCACGAGCGAGATGAACAGTCGGTCGCCGCGAGTGGTCCGGAGCCCCAGCACCCCCGTGCGCGGTGCGTAGCCCGGAGAGACCTTCTCCCAGATGGCCATCACCACGAGGCAGCAGAAGATGAAGACGAAGAATGCCGCGGTGGGCCAGGTCCATGCCATCCAGGAAAGCATTACGTGGCCTCCTTACACCCGGCCAAGGGCAAAGCCCTTGGCGATGTAGTTGCGCACGAACCAGATCACGACGGCACCGGGAATGATCGTCAGCGCGCCCGCTGCCGCGAGCAGACCCAGCTCGTAGCCGGAACTGCTGGCGGTGCGTGTCATCGTGGCTGCGATGGGCTTGGCATCGACCGAGGTCAGGGTCTTGGCCAGCAGCAGTTCGACCCAGGAGAACATGAAGCAGAAGAAGGCGGTCACGCCGATCCCGGCGCTGATGCTGGGCATGAATATCCGGGTGAAGAACCTCGGAAACGAGTAACCGTCGATGTACGCGGTCTCGTCCAGCTCCTTGGGGACACCCGACATGAATCCCTCGAGGATCCAGACCGCCAGCGGAATGTTGAAGAGAAGATGCGCCATCGCGACGGCGATGTGCGTGTCGAACAGGCCCAGCCCCGAGTACAGCTGGAAGAAGGGCAGGGCGAACACCGCGGGCGGTGCCATGCGGTTGGTCAGCAGCCAGAAGAAAAGATGCTTGTCACCGAGGAACGTGTATCGCGAAAACGCATAGGCAGCGGGCAATGCGACACTCACGGAGATGACCGTATTGATCAGCACGTAGATCAGCGAGTTGATGTAGCCCCAATACCATGTCGGGTCGGTGAAGATCTTGGCGTAATTGGCGAATGTGAACTCCTGCGGGAACAACGAGAAGCTGAGCAGAATCTCGTTGGTTGGCTTGAACGACATGTTCAAGAGCCAATAGATCGGCAACAGCAGGAAAACGATGTAAATCGTCGGTATCAGCCACTTGAGTCGCTTCATTGCCGCCCCTCATGCTGCATCATGAGTTTGTAGAACACCCAGCTGATCAGCAGAACGATCATGAAATAGATCAACGACATCGCCGCGGCCGGACCCAGATCGAATTGACCCAGTGCCATCTTGACCAGGTCGATCGAGAGGAATGTGGTGGTGTTGCCGGGACCGCCGCCGGTGAGCACGAACGGCTCCGTGTAGATCATGAAGCTGTCCATGAATCGAAGAAGGATCGCAATCGTCAGGACATGCTTCATCTTTGGAAGCTGTATGTAGCGGAAGACCTGCCAATTGCTGGCGCCGTCGATTCGGGCCGCCTGGTAGAAGGCATCCGGTATGGAGCGCAGGCCGGCATAGGCCAGCAGCACGACCAGGGATGTCCAGTGCCATACATCCATGGCGACCACGGTCACCCAGGCCGAGGTGGGCTGCTGGGCAAAGTTGTAATCGATCCCCAGTGCGTTGATGGTCCGGCCGAGCAGTCCGATGTCCGGCAAGGCGAAGATGTTCCACATCGCGCCCACCACGTTCCAGGGGATCAGCAGGGGCAGGGCCATGAGGACCAGGCATACCGAGACCCAGGGGCCCTTGCGGGGCATTGCCAGTGCCACCATCACCCCGAGCGGGATCTCGATCAGCAGTATCTCGCCGGTAAAAAGCAACTGCCGCATCAGCGCTGCATGGAAGCGGGGAGAATTCAGGATCTGCTCGTACCAGCTCATGCCCGCCCAGAAGAACACGTTGTTGCCGAACGTGTCCTGGACGGAATAATTGACGACGGTCATCAAGGGAATGATGGCATTGAAGGCGACCAGCAGCAGGACCGGCATTACCAGCCACCAGGCCTTTGGATTCGGTGTTTTCTGGATCATGGTGAACCGCCCTCTACGCGCCACCCGTCCACGTAGACGCTGGTGTGATGGGGGTCGAACACCACCCGGGCCTCCGCGGTCGGTATCTCGTCCCCTTCCGGGCAATGGATCTTGAACGGATGCCCATCGAGCATCGCGTCGACGATCCGGTAGCGGCCGACATCGGTCACGCCCTGCACCTCGACGGATACCCCGCTCCGATCGAAATGAATGAATTCCGGGCGGACACCAAGCTCGACCTTCCCGGTCGCGACAGCCGGCGATGGTGGCGCATCGAGCGCGATCTGCTTGTCCTCGATCCAGACCCCGTCACTGCGTACCCGGCAGGGGAACAGGTTCATGCCCGGCGAACCGATGAAGTAACCCACGAATGTATGCTCGGGATGTTCGAACAACTCTTCCGAGGTGCCCACCTGGACGATCTCGCCCTCGTGCATGACGATGACCTTGTCGGCAAACGTCAGGGCCTCAGTCTGGTCATGAGTCACGTAGATCATGGTGAAGTTCGAACGCTGGTGGAGTTTCTTCAGTTGCGATCGAAGCTGCCACTTCAGATGCGGGTCGATGACCGTCAAGGGCTCGTCGAACATCATGACGTTGACGTCCGATCGCACCACTCCACGGCCCAGGGAGATCTTCTGCTTGTTGTCGGCGGCCAGTCCGGCCGCGCGACGATTCAGCATGTTTTCGAGGCCCAGCATCTGGCTCGTTTCGTGCACGCGCCGATCGATCTCGTCACGCTCCATGCCTCGGTTGCGCAACGGAAAGGCCAGGTTCTGGTAGACGGTCATGGTGTCGTAGACCACTGGAAACTGGAATACCTGGGCGATGTTGCGCCGGGTGGGCTCCATGTGGATGACGGACTGACCATCGAAGCGGACATCGCCCTCCGAGGGCGTCAGGAGGCCGGAGATGATGTTCAAGAGGGTGGATTTTCCACAGCCGGAGGGGCCCAGCAATGCGTACGCGCCGCCGTTCTCCCAGGTCAGATCGATGCCCTTCAAGGCGTAGTCGGCCTCGGAGCCCGGATTGTGCTCGTAGCTGTGCCAGACCTGGTCGAGTCGAATTTCGGCCATTTTCGTTATGCTTCCTGGTCCAGGCGGCGCCCGTCCGGTGCAAACAACATGAACCGATCGGGATGCACCGAAACGGTCAGGTGCCGGCCCACCTCGAGCTGATGAACGCCCGGCGATTGCGAGATCCACTGGTGATCGCCGACCTCGAGATGGACGAAGGTCTCCGAGCCGCTGATTTCCGCGATCTCCACGACACCCTCGAGCCTGATGGAGCCGGGATCGGAATTGCCCAGTGACAAGTGGTGAGGCCGAAAGCCGAGCAGGTAGTCCCCATCGGGCTGGCCGGCATGGGACTCCTTCACCGGCCAGCTCGTGCTGTCATTCAGGATGAAGTGCCCGTCGTGTTTGACGACCTCGGCGACGTTCAGGGGTGGATCCGAGAATGTCTCGGCAGTAATCAGGTCGGCCGGATTGCGAAACACGTCGTGGGTGCCGCCGAATTGCGTCACTCGTCCCTGGTGCAGGGTCGCCGTATAGCCGCCGAGCATCAGCGCCTCCGCCGGCTCTGCAGTTGCGTACACGACGGTGGATCCGGAGTGCTCGAACAGCCGGGGCAGTTCCTCGCGCAGTTCCTCGCGGAGCTTGTAGTCGAGATTGGCGAGCGGTTCGTCGAGCAGGACCAAGCCCGCCTCCTTGACCAGTGCCCGCGCCAGTGCGGCCCGCTGCTGCTGGCCGCCGGACAGCTCTCCGGGACGGCGGTCCAGCATGGGCTCGATGCGCAGCAGTCTGGCGACCTCCCTGACCCGGCGATCGATTTCCGGTTGTCCGACACGGGCCACCCTGAGGGGGGAGGCAATGTTCTCGAACACGTTCATGGAGGGATAGTTGATGAACTGCTGATAGACCATCGCCACGTCCCTTTTCTGAACAGGAGTGCCGGTCACGTCGACCCCGTTTTCGAGGATGCGGCCCTGGTCGGGCCTTTCGAGTCCCGCCATGGTGCGCAGCATGGTGGTCTTCCCGGACAGGGTGGGACCGAGCAGGATGTTGAACGCTCCCGGCTCGATGACCAGGGAGACTCCGCTCAGGTAGTCGACGTTCTCGCGCTGCAGGCTTACATTTTCGAGCTCGATCGTCATGGTCCGTTCAGCCCGTCGCCAACTGCTCGTCCTGGTGGCCGGTGGCGTACTTCTCCAGCCACTCCTCGAGGGCCGGCAAGTCGATTTCGTCCGCGCGCAGCCCGAGCTTGCTGCGCCGCCAGAGGACATCGTCGCTGGTCCGCGCCCATTCGTTGTCCACCATCCACCGCACCTCGATCTCGAACAGGCCGGCGCCAAAGTGGTGGCCCAGCGCCGTGTCATCGCCGGCGCCGTCGAGAATCTGCTCGATCTCCAGGCCATAGCTGCGGAACCAGCGCTGGAGGACGTCCTCTGGCACGAAGGGGAAGCGGGGCACGTACTCGGCGATCAGACGGCTCCGCTGCGATGGCTTGAAGTCGCCGCCGGGAAGAGGTGAGCCGGAGGTCCACGGCGGCGGCATCCTGTCGGTGTGCCGTTCGATTTCATGCAGGGCCGACTCGGCGAGCTTGCGATGAGTTGTGAGCTTGCCGCCAAAAACATTGAGCAGCCCGGCACCGTCTCGTGTGGTCGAGTATCGGAGCACGCTGCCCCTGGAGGTTTCCTGCGGTTTGCTGGAACCGTCCTTGTAGAGCGGCCGGACGCCGGCAACGCTCCCGATGATATCGGATTCGGGAATCTCCCGGTTGAAGTAGTCATTGACGCAGTCCAGCAGGTAACGGCGTTCCTCGTTGCTCATCTGCACACGCCCCGGGTCCCCCTCGTAATCCACGTCCGTGGTGCCGATAAGCACGTAGTCATCCTCGAACGGAAGTACAAACACGATCCGCTCGTCCGGGTTCTGCAGGACATAGGCATGGTCGTGGTCGAACCACTTCCTTACGATCAGGTGACTGCCCTTCACGTTTCTCGTGCTGGCCCGTACGGGATTGACGAAATCGGCCTCCAGGGTCCGGGACAGGAAGGCTGATGCCCAGGGCCCCGTGGCGTTGACCAACTGGCGTGCCATGAATGAATGCTTCTGGCCGGTGGAGACCTCCTCGGCGTCCAGCGACCAGACGCCATCTGTGCTTGCGGCATGCGTGCACCTGGTGCGGGCGAGAATCCTTGCGCCGCGATCGGCTGCGTCGCGTGCTGTCAATATTACCAACCGCGAATCATCGGTCCAGCAGTCTGCGTACTCGAAGGCCCTGGTGAATTCGGGCTTCAGCAGGCGACCGGCGGGATCGTCCCGGAAGTCCGGGATGCGGCGGCTGTGGCGGAATTCGTGGCCGCCGAGGTGATCGTAGAGAAACAGACCGAGGCGGATCAGCCACATGGGCCGCATCTTCGGATTGTGGGGGAAGATGAATCGCATCGGTCGACAAATATGGGGAGCGATGTTCAAGATCACATCGCGTTCCTTGAGCGATTCGCGAACGAGCTTCAGATCGTAATGCTCGAGATAGCGGATGCCGCCATGGATCAGCTTGCTGCTGGCCGAGGACGTGGCCGACGCGAGATCGCCCTGTTCGAGCAGCAAGACGGATAATCCCCGCCCGGCGGCATCTCTTGCGATTGCACAGCCATTGATTCCGCCGCCGATGACGGCGATGTCGAATGGTTGCGTCTGCCCGTCGCCGTCAATATTCACCGCGAGCTCACCGTATGGATCGAGACATTTCCGGCCACGCAGGCCTCTGCAAACGCGGCTGGCGGCCTGCGGTCGGTCACGAAGTGCTGAATCTTCGATATATCGGCAATCCGGATCGGTGCACTGCGTTCGAATTTGGTGGCGTCTGCCACCAGTATCACTGAGTGCGCATGCTCGATGATGGCGCGGGCAGCAAGGACTTCCCTGTAATCGTAATCGCACAGTGTTCCATCTTCCTCGATTGCAGAGGTCCCGATGATTGCGTAGTCGACCCGGAACTGTGAAAGGAAATCGGAGGCACGTTCGCCCACGATACCGCTGTCTTCATGGCGGACCATTCCGCCGGCGACGATAATCTCGATTCCGGTCGATCCCATCAGTGTCGTCACCACATTCACGTTGTTCGTGATCACCATCAGATCTCGCTTGTTCTTGAGGTGTTCGGCGACCTGCTCGGTGGTGGTCCCGATGTTGATGAACAGGGAGCTGCCCTCGGGGATCAGGTTGGCCGCCAGCTCGCCAATGCGACGCTTGGCCGTCGTGGCAATGTGCCGGCGGGCCTGGTAGCCGAGGTTGGCATCCACATCATTGAATACGGCCCCCCCGTGTGTGCGCCGCAGATAGTGATTGGCGCACAGAAAATTGAGATCCCGTCTGATGGTCTGCGGCGTGACGAGGAACTGTTCGGCCAACGAGTCCACGTTCACGATGCCGCTGGTCCGGGCAATGCCGACGATCTGGCTCTGGCGCGGCGTCAGGTCGGGCGGGTTGTGGCCACCGCTGGCTGGCGTTTGCTCCACGTCCACCCCCGCCCCTGGGGCCGGGGGGAGTCAACCTCCCCCCGGCCACTCGTCGTCGGCCTGCAGGCGCCGGCTTACTGGTTGGCCCAGCGCTTGGTCAGCTCTTCGTAGGTAACCGTCTTCCCCGGCGGCTTCTCGTTGTCGAGCTTGGCCTTGGGGGAACCCGGCTTGGCGAGCCATTCCTGCGGATCGGACTTCGGATTCAGCCTGGGGCCGCAGCCACCATAGGTGCCGGCCTGTTCATCGGCGGCCTGCATCCGCGCCATGACCTGGTCCATTTCGCCGGCCAGGCGATCCATGGCTTCCTGTGGCGTGAACGTGCCGGCGCTGACATCGCCGATCTGCTGCCACCAGATCTGGGCCAGCTTCGGATAGTCGGGCACATTGACACCCGTGTCCGTCCAGAGCTTGCGATCCGGCGAGCGGTAGAACTCCACCAGGCCGCCGAGATTCGGCGCCCGATCGGTGAACGACTGGTGCCGGATGGTGCTGTCACGAATGACCGTCAGCCCGACGTGGCTCTTCTTCACGTCCACGGTCTTGGACACCGTGAACTGGGCATAGAGCCAGGCAGCCTTGCGGCGATCCACGGGGGTGGACTTGAAGAGCGTCCAGGAACCGACGTCCTGGTAGCCGAGCTTCATGCCCTCTTCCCAGTAGGGGCCGTGCGGCGACGGGGCCATGCGCCACAATGGCTTGCCATTGTCGTCGACCGTCATGTTGCCCTCGCTCCGCGGAGCCACCATCGAGGCGGTGAACGCCGTGTACCAGAAGATCTGCTGGGCGACATTGCCGCGCGACAGGGCGGGAAGCGACTGGTAGAAGTCGAGGTCAGCGGCACCCGGAGGCGCGTACTGGCGAAGCCACTCGTCCCATTTGCGGATCGCGTAGACCGCTGCGGGCCCGTTCGCGGCACCGCCGCGCGCAACGGAGGCCCCTACCGGGTTGCACGAGCCTGCGGGCATGCGGATGCCCCACTCATCGACGGGCACGCCGTTCGGCAGGCCCTTCGATCCGGCGCCGGCCATCGACAGCCATGCATCCGTCATGCGCCAGCCGAGGTCGGGCGCACGCTTGCCATAGTCCATGTGGCCATAGATACGCTCGCCGTCGATCTCCTTCACGTGTTTCGTGAAGAATTCGGCAATGTCCTCGTACGCGGACCAGTTGATTGGCACACCCAGCTCGTAGCCATAGATATCCTGGAACTGCTTTTGCAGCTCGGGACGGTCGAACCAGTCCTTGCGGTACCAGTAGAGATTGGCGAATTGCTGGTCGGGAAGCTGCCAGATCTTGCCATCCGGTCCGGTTGCCGAAGCGATGCCGATAAAGTCCTCGAGATCGAGCATCGGATTGGTTACATCCTTGCCTTCGCCAGCCATCCAGTCGGTCAGGTTGACCGCACTCTGCAGTCGGGAATGAGTGCCGATGAGGTCGGCATCGTTGATATAGGCGTCGTACAGGTTGCGTTGCGTCTGCATCTGCGTCTGCACCGCCTGCACGACCTCCCCTTCGCCGAGAAGCTGGTGATTGACCTTGATGCCGGTGATTTCCTCGAACGCCTTGGTCAGCGTATCGGACTCATACTCGTGGGTGGGAATGGTCTCCGAGAGCACATTGATTTCCATGCCCCGGAACGGTTCCGCCGCCTTGATGAACCATTCCATTTCCTTCATCTGCTGCTGCTTGGAAAGCGTGGACGGCTGGAACTCCTGGTTGATCCAGCGCTCGGCCTCAGCCATGCCCGCCTGGGCCATGGGAGAAGCGACCAGGGCGCCGATTGTTATCGATAATTTGAGCCGTCGGATCATGGCTCCGCCTCCTGTGTCGCGGTTTTTCCGCGGTCTGGTTGGTGTCGTGGCTTGTTTCACGCAAGTTCATTATATATGTTCGATTTCATGTTTCTACGAGAAAAAACGAAAATTCTGTCACTGGAGCCGAAACCATAATCCTGCCGGACGGTTACGGTTCTTTTCGATGTGGAGTCTGAAGTCGCGGCCGGCGGTTCGGGCCTGGTGCTTGCCTGCAGGCCTGGGCATGCCGGTACGATGAGCGGGACCAGTCGCGCTTTCGATGTCACCGGGGGCCGCAGCGCATGAGCGAACCACTGTTGCTTGCCATCGACC
Source organism: Halofilum sp. (in: g-proteobacteria) (assembly GCA_033721835.1). Classification (GTDB taxonomy): domain Bacteria; phylum Pseudomonadota; class Gammaproteobacteria; order XJ16; family Halofilaceae; genus Halofilum. The sequence continues at coordinate 26,147 of JAWWAE010000007.1, forward strand.
AGGGGACCACCAGTTCCCGCGCAATCCTGTTCGACCGCCACGGCCACGTGCATCGGAGCGCCCAGCGCGAGTTCCGGCAGATCTATCCGCACGACGGGTGGGTCGAGCACGATCCCGAGGAGATCTGGTCGACCACGCTGGGCGTATGCCGCGAGGCCGTGGGCCCGGACGCCGGACGTATCGCCGCACTGGGGATCACCAACCAGCGCGAAACCACGCTGGTGTGGGACCGCGATTCGGGCGAGCCCGTCTGCAATGCCATTGTCTGGCAGGACCGGCGCACTGCCGACCAGTGCTCCGAGCTCGTCCGGCGGAATCGGGAAGGGGTCGTTCGCAAGCGCACCGGGCTGCTGCTGGACCCGTACTTCTCGGGCACGAAGATCGCCTGGATCCTGGACAATGTCCCGGGCGTGCGGGAGCGGGCCGATCGGGGCGAGCTCGCGTTCGGAACGGTCGACACCTTCCTGATCTGGCGGCTGACCAGGGGCCGCGTGCACGCGACCGATGCCACCAACGCCTCGCGGACGCTCCTGTTCAACATCCACGAACAGCGCTGGGACGACGAACTCCTCGAATTGCTGGACGTGCCGCGTTCGCTGCTGCCGGAGGTGCGCGACAGTGCCGACGACTTCGGCGTCGCGGACGAGGAATGGCTGGGCAGGCCGCTGCCGATCAGCGGTGTCGCCGGGGACCAGCAGGCCGCGCTGGTCGGTCAGGCCTGTCTCGAGCCCGGCATGGTGAAGAGCACCTACGGGACCGGCTGCTTCGTGGTGCTGAACACCGGCACGACCCCGGTGGAATCGGCCAACAAGCTGCTCACGACGGTGGGCTATCGCCTCGAAGGCCGGACCGCGTACGCGCTCGAGGGCTCGATCTTCGTCGCCGGTGCGGCCATTCAGTGGCTGCGCGACCGCATGGGGCTGCTCGCCGAGGCCGGGGAGAGCGCAAGCCTGGCCGACTCCCTGCCGGAGGACCACGGGGTCCAGCTCGTGCCGGCGTTCACGGGCCTCGGGGCCCCGCACTGGGACCCGCACGCCCGCGGCGCGGTGTTCGGGATCACCCCCAACACGGGCCCCGCCCATTTCGCCCGCGCGGTCCTCGAATCGGTCTGCTACCAGACCCACGACCTGCTGTACGCCATGATCGCCGACGGCGCGCAAGCGCCGAGCACGCTGCGGGTGGACGGCGGCATGGCGGCCAACGACTGGCTGGTGGAGCGCCTCGCGGACATCACCGCCGTGCCGGTGGAGCGGCCCGACAACATCGAGACCACGGCCATCGGCGCCGCGCGACTGGCGGGGCTGCAGGCGGGCGTGTACGACTCGCTGGACGAGATCTCTTCGTCCTGGCGGCTCGATCGGCGGGCCGAACCGAAGCTGGACGAACAGCAGCGCCAGCAGCACCTGCAGAGCTGGTCGGCCGCGGTGGAGGCGGTCAGGCGTTACGCGGCCGACCGGCAGCGCTGAGCCGGCAGGCGCCGCCCGGCGGACGTCAAGGGCCCATTCGAGCGTGATGCAGTCCACGCGGCATCTGCCCGCAGTCGAGCAGTCAGAAGCCGCTTGCTTCGGCAATGGCTGGCTTCGAAGGGTGGGCCGCGGCCGTGCCCGCGCTAGGGGTAGACCTGCGGCACGAAGGTCTGCTCGTCCATGGAGGGCCGCACGTAGTCCGGATCCTCCGCCCGCTCCGGCAGCTCGATCGGCTTCGGCGTCAGGTCCTCGTACGGGATCTGTTGCAGCAGGTGGTGGATGCAGTTCAGGCGCGCATGCTTCTTCACGTCGGCGTCCACCACGAACCAGGGTGCCTCGGGGATGTCGGTGTGCCGGAACATCTCGTCCTTCGCGCGCGAGTAGTCGGCCCAGCGGCGCCGTGACTCGAGGTCCATCGGGCTCAGCTTCCAGCGCTTGTGCGGCCGCTGGATGCGGCGCTGGAACCGCTTCTCCTGCTCCTCGTCGGAGACCGAGAACCAGTACTTGATCAGGATGATCCCCGCCCGCACCAGCATGCGCTCGAATTCGGGGCAGGAACGCAGGAACTCGCGGTACTCGGCCTCGGTGCAGAAGCCCATCACGCGCTCGACGCCGGCGCGGTTGTACCAGCTGCGGTCGAACAGCACCATCTCGCCGGCCGCGGGCAGGTGGGCGACGTAGCGCTGGAAATACCACTGGCTCTGCTCGCGCTCGGTCGGCGCGGGCAGGGCGACCACCGGGCACACGCGCGGGTTCAGGTATTCCGTGATCCGTTTGATCACGCCGCCCTTGCCGGCCGCGTCGCGCCCCTCGAAGATCACCACGACCTTCAGGCCCTGCTCCCTGATCCACTCCTGCAGCTTCACCAGCTCCAGCTGCAGCCGGAACAGCTCCTGCTCGTAGCGCTTGTTCGGGATCTTCGCCGGCTTGCCGGCCACACCTTCCGTATGCGCTGCCCGAGGCGACGCCGGGTGCGTGTCGCTGCCCTCCGGGTCTGTCTCCCTGGCCATCGGCTCCCCTCAAGCCGCCACACCCGGTTTCAGTATACGGCAGTCGCGGAGCGGGTGGCCGTTCTCTCCCGGCGTGTTTCGGGCCGGCTCCCGGGCACGGCCGTCTGGCGGCCGGGCCAGGGGATCCGGGTCGCGATCAGGCGAGATCGAAGCGGTCCGCGTTCATGACCTTGTTCCAGGCGGCCACGAAGTCGCGCACGAACTTCTCCTGCGCGTCGTCCTGGGCGTAGACCTCGGACAGTGCGCGCAGTTGCGAGTTGGAGCCGAACACCAGGTCCACCCGGGTG